>DATJZF010000040.1:0-27084 GCA_035499255.1 Dongiaceae bacterium
TCAACGTGGCGACCAACAAGATCTACGCCGGAATTAACGCCGGCGCCACTTATGTGGTGGACGGACAGACGAACGTTGCGACACCACTCACCTCGATTCCTTCCTCCGCGAACATTGGCGCGATTGCGGTGGATTATGCGACGAACGAGATTCTCGAGTGGGATTCAATAACCGGGAATCTCTTTGTCCTGGACGGCTCCACGAATGCCCTGCTGCATACCGTGCTGACGGGTTTCGCGGAGTTCGCGTCACTTGTTGTCGACCCAGTGCACAATCTGGGATATCTGGGCGGGGTGAATGCGGTGTACGTAGTGGATCCGGCGGCGGGGGCGCTCGTCACGAAGATTACTCTGGGCGGACAGGTTTTTGCGGAGGCGATTAACACCGATGCGAACCGGCTTTACGTTCTGGACGGCAGCAAGAAACTGACCGTGATCGACACGAGCACGCATTCGGTGGTCACGACGGTTTCTCTTCCATTCAGCCAAATGGAGTCCCTGGCGGTGAACCCGAACAGCGGGAATTACTACATCGGCATGGGCGATGGCAATGGCGTGACGCATGTTTATGAAATGAGCGGAAAGAAAAACAAGCTGGTCACCGATTTCTCGGAGAAAACAATTCCCGCTCTGACGGGAGCGGCCAGCTTGTGCGTGAATCCTCTGACCAACGTCGTGTATGTGGGCAGCGTGTTCAACACGAGCGCGTCGGTGGTGGCGGCGATCGACGAGCAATCGGGCACGGTGACGGCGATACCGCCGCTCTATGACGGTGCGGCGCAGGCTATGACGCTCGATATGGGAACCGGCGTTCTGGCGGCGGCGGGCTACAGCTACACGAATTTGTTTTTCCCGACATCCGGAGTCTCTGGCAAGGACAGTGTTCCGATCGCGGTGACAGGCAAGGGAGTGCAGGACGCGCAGACGATTGCGACTTCGCCCCTGTTCCGAACGCACAATGTGAAGCCGAGTTTCAAGGTTACCGCGGCCGGCAACTTCGGGCTTTCGTCTACGGCTTCGGTGCCGACGATCGGCTTCTATCAGCTGGATGGATGGCAGGGCAACTGGAAGACGGCAAAGCTGAAGCCAGTGAGCGGGACTCTGACATCGGCGGCTACGGTGAAGCTCTCCGGGCTTTCGATTGGGCTGCACACTCTTTATTTTTATGCGGCGCTGGGCGATGTGGGGACTGTGCAGGCGGGATTGCCTTCGGGGAATTCAGTGGGGAATTCGGCGGCGATTAGCCCAGTGGGGTCGGTGACGTTTACGGTGGAGAAGTAGTTGCTGGCCGGGCGGGCGAGTCGCCCGCCCCCACACTGCTGTTACAGGATGTAGCGGCTCAGATCCTGGTCCTTCACAATCTCGTTCAGCATTTTCTGAACGTAGATCGCGTCGATCGTGAATTGCTGACCTTTCTTGTCGGGAGCGTCAAAGCTGATTTCGTCAAGCACTCGCTCCATGATGGTATGGAGACGGCGGGCTCCGATGTTTTCCGTGCCTTCGTTGACGCGGAAGGCGAAGCGGGCCACTTCTTCAAGAGCATCTTTCGTGAATTCCAGTTTCACGCCTTCGGTTTCGAGGAGCGCTGTGTACTGTTTGGTTAACGAGGACTTCGGCTCGGTCAGGATGCGGATGAAGTCGTCCATGGTGAGCGACTGGAGTTCGACGCGTATTGGGAAGCGGCCCTGCAGCTCGGGGATCAGGTCGCTGGGCTTCGAGACATGGAAGGCTCCCGCGGCTACGAAGAGGATATGGTCGGTGCGGACCATGCCGTAACGAGTATTGACGGTTGTGCCTTCGACGATGGGAAGGATGTCGCGCTGCACGCCTTCGCGCGAAACATCAGGCCCATGGCCGCTTTCCCGGCCGGCGATCTTGTCGATTTCGTCGAGGAAGATGATGCCGGAGTTTTCCACGCGGTCGATGGCGGTGCGCGTAACCTGCTCCATGTCGATGAGGCGCTGCTCTTCTTCCTGAATCAGATATTCGAAAGCTTCGTTGACCTTCATCTTCCGCTTCTTGGTGCGCTGTCCGAAGATATTGGGAAGCATGTCCTTGAGGTTGACGTCCATCTCCTCCACGCCCTGGTTGGAGATGATTTCGAAGGACGGGAAATTGCGCTCGCGCGTTTCGATTTCGACGGTGCGGTCGTCGAGTTTGCCTTCGCGGAGCTGCTGGCGAAGTTTTTCTCGCGTGCGGTTCGCGGACTCGCTTAGGCTGGTACTTGCGTCGATTACGACTCCGCCCGATGAGGCCGCGCTTGAAGGAGACGGGGCGCTGGGCGGAAGCAGGATGTCGAGCAGGCGCTCTTCCGCGTTGAGCTCCGCCTTGTCGGCTACGTCTTCGAGCTTTTCTTCGCGGATCATTTCGATGGCGATCTCGACGAGGTCGCGGATCATGGATTCGACATCGCGGCCGACATAGCCGACTTCCGTGAACTTGGAGGCTTCGACCTTGAGGAACGGCGAGTTGGCGAGCTTGGCGAGACGGCGGGCGATTTCGGTTTTGCCGACGCCGGTGGGGCCGATCATGATGATGTTCTTCGGGATGACTTCTTCGGCGAGCTCAGGCGCGAGCTTCTGGCGGCGCATGCGATTGCGCAGCGCGATAGCGACAGCGCGCTTAGCGTCCTTTTGTCCGACAACGTATTTGTCGAGCTCGGCGACGATTTCGCGGGGCGTGAGCTCGTCGAGTGTTACTTGTTCTTCTTCGGCGGTTCCGGGTAAATAAATGGCCATTTTCAGCTGTCAGCTTTCAGCCGTCAGCTTTCAGCCAAACCGTATTTACTAACGGCTGATGGCTGAGAGCTGAGGGCTATAACTCCTCAATCGTGATCTTGTCATTTGTATAGATGCACATTCGGCCCGCAATCTTCATGGATTCTTCGGCGATTTCGCGGGGCGACAAGTTTGTGTGATCGGCGAGCGCCTGGGCGGCGGCCTGGGCGAATGGACCTCCACTGCCGATGGCGGCGATGCCGGTATCGGGCTCGATGACGTCGCCCTGGCCACTGAGCAGAAACGTCTGCTCTTTGTCGGAGACCAGGAGCAGGGCTTCGAGGTGGCGCAGGTATTTATCCGTGCGCCAGTCTTTGGCGAGCTCGACGGCGGAGCGCCCGAGGTTACCGTGATATTGCTCGAGCTTGGCTTCGAAGCGGCTGAAGAGGGTGAAGGCGTCGGCGGTCGAGCCGGCGAATCCGGCGAGGATTTTGTCCTGGTAGAGGCGGCGGATTTTTTTGGCTCCGTGCTTGATGACGGACTCGCCGAGAGTGACCTGGCCGTCTCCGGCCATGACAACGTGGTTGTCGCGGCGGACGCAGAGGACGGTGGTGGAGCGGATGAGACGACGGGTTCCCGATGATTCCAGCCCGCTGGATACGGATGTTGATTTCTTCATGAGCGCAATTTTTTATTATACAAGTGATCGACACAGGGCAGCGCGCACGTTTAATTGATTGTCGCGATTAGAGTATCGGCGTGTCGAGCATGGCAATAAATTGAATTCCCGGTACGATTTTGCCTACGAGGCTTTTGTCATTTGTCAGGAAGAGGTCGGTGCCGGCTTCCGCCGCGCATGCGAGATGAATTGCATCTGCCGGCGAGACATTGAGCGCACCGCGGATTTGAGCATAGTGATCGGCGGTGTCCGTTGTGAATGGCACCACTTCAGAGACCACTGTTCTTAGAATTTCGCGAAACTCATCGGCCAAATCGGCATGCCCTTTGCGGTAGACGCCAGCCAATACTTCCCCAAAAGTGAAAGCCCCAGTAATGAGTTGATCCTGACGCTGCTTCATACGTGAGCGAATCGCACCGACCTGCTTCGCGTATTGCGGATGGTCCTCCAACCAGTAAATAAACAGCATGCTGTCCCAGTAGATGCGACTCATTCTCAATCCTCTGGCGCATAGAAGTTGCGCCTCTCGGCGCGAAGGTAGGCTTCGCCGCCTCCGAGTTCGGCGAAGACGTCTTTCAGGGCGCCCCGCAAGCGGGACCATGGGTCGTCACTGCCACCTCGGGCCGCGTCCGGCTCCGGGTCAAGAAATTCGTAAGTGAACACGACCGTCGTGCTCAACCCGGATTTGGGCCCAGTCGCGTCAACCAACTTCAAGCCATTGGTTCTCTGAAATTCCCGCGTCTTTAGAGCGCTACAAACGGCAGGAATGCTTCGATACAACTTCAGCTCTCGCACCACATCCCCCACCTTAATTGAGAATCTCTTTTGGGCCTTTTGTCGCGCGGGCGCGACAAAGGTTCTAGAGCTGTAATCCCTTATCTCATCGGCTCCAATTTTCTTTGTCGCATTCATGGCACTCATCTTGCCCTCCATACAAAAAGAATATATACTCATAGATAGAATGTCAATGACTAGAATAAATATATTAGAGTGTATAACTTATTGAAACATAATAACACTTTCAGTTGCTTCGACCAAATAAGCGCCGATCAGAACAATCAGAAGTCATTGTCCGTGCTTCCTGTAAAATTCCTCCATCGCAATTTTGGAGCACTTTTTTGTCGTTCCTGGACGAGTTAAATCCTCAACAACGCGAGGCGGTCGAGACTACCGAGGGGCCGGTGCTGATTCTGGCTGGGGCGGGTAGCGGGAAGACTCGCGTCATTACCTTCCGGATTGCTTACCTGATCGAGAAGATGGGCGTAATGCCGGAGGCGATTCTGGCGGTCACGTTCACCAACAAGGCTGCGGCGGAAATGGCGGAACGCGTCGAGAAGCTTGTTGGTAGGTTGAGTATTGCTAAACCAGTTATCTCTACTTTTCATTCTTTTTGCGTGCGGGTTTTGCGCCGGGACATCGAGGCTTTGCGGATTCCGTCGACTGTGCCGGGACAGCCTCCGATCGGATTGACCAAGAATTTTGTGATTTATGACGAGAGCGATCAGCAGCAAGTGGTGAAGGGCGTGATGCGGCGGCTGGGGCTGGATGACAAAGAACTGACGCCGCGTGTTGTGTTGTCGCGAATTTCCTGGGCTAAGAATCACATGCTGGATCCACAGGAAGTTTATTTGCAGTCTGCCGATCCGAAGACGGAGCGGGTTGCGCACATTTACGAGGAGTATCGGAAGGAATTGCGCAAGGCGAACGCGATGGACTTCGACGATCTACTGCTCGAGGCCGCGCGATTGCTGAAGTCAGTGGCGGCGGTGCGCGAGTATTACAACCGGCGGTTCCAGTATCTGCTGGTGGATGAGTATCAGGATACGAATCGTCCGCAGTATGAGTTGATGAGGCTGCTGGCGGGCGAGCGGCATAACGTTTGCGCGGTGGGCGACGAGGATCAGTCGATCTATTCGTGGCGCGGGGCGGATATACGGAACATTCTGGAGTTCGAGCGCGATTTTCCCGAGGCGAAGATCGTGCGGCTGGAACAGAACTACCGGTCGACGCAGAATATTTTGGGAGCGGCGTCGGCTGTGGTCGCGAACAATGTGCGGCGCAAGGGAAAGAATCTTTGGACGTCGCGGCAGGGCGGGGCGAAGGTTGGGTACTACGAGGCTCCGGATGGGGAGAATGAGGCGCTGTTTGCGGCGGATACGATCGCTAAGTATGTGAAGGCTGCGGTTGAGAACGCCGACACGGCGCGGGCGGCGGTTTTGTATCGGACGAATTCGCAATCGCGATTATTCGAGGAGGCGATGCGGCGGTATCAGCTGAAATATCACGTGGTGGGCGGGTTCTCGTTTTATGAGCGGGCCGAGATCAAGGACATGATCTCGTATTTGAAAGTGGTGCAGAATCCGGATGACTCGGTGTCGCTGCTGCGGGTGATTAATACTCCCACGCGAGGGATTGGGAAGTCGACGCTGGAGACGATTGAGAGGTTGGCGCTGGAGACGGGATTGTCGATGTGGGGCGCGGTGGGCGAGGCGGTGATGCGGGAACTGGTGCCGGGGCGGGCGCTGGCAGCGCTGAAATCGTTTCGGGAGTTGATTGAGGATGGGCGAGCGATGCTGGCCGGCAATTATGCCGAGCGCCTGAAAGAGAGTGCTGGCGTTGAAGAGAGCACTGCCGAACTTCCCTCGGCCCGGATGGGCGAGTCGACCGCCCCCACACGAGCCGTGCCTACACGAGATGCGGAGAACGATTCGACTGATTTTGATCCTGCCAACTTCAGTTTTGATTTTGGGGCAAATGTTGATGATGTCGTGGAAGGTGGCGGCGGACAAGAAGCTTCAGACCGGACGGGCGAGTCGCCCGTCCCCTCATTACCGCCCGGCTCGACACCGGATGATGCCGTTGAAGGATTTCGGGCGCCGGGAGCGGCGGCTAACACCGCGGAGTTGCTTAAGTTTTTGATTGACCGGACTGGATACATCAAGTTGCTGGAAGAGGAGGATACTCCGGAGGCTTATTCGCGGATCGAGAACCTGCGCGAATTGGTGAATGCGGCGATGGATTCGAAGGATCGCGGGGAGACTCTGGATGAGTTTCTGGATCATGCGGCTCTGGTAAGCGATGCGGATCAGTATGACGAGAGTGCGCAGATTACGTTGATGACGCTGCATGCCGCGAAGGGATTGGAGTTCCCGCTGGTGGTGCTGGCCGGAATGGAGGAGGGGCTGTTTCCGCATTCGCGGACGCTGATGGAGCCAGATCAGATTGAGGAAGAGCGGCGGCTTTGTTATGTGGGGATGACTCGCGCGATGGATACGCTGATTTTGTCGCGGGCGGTTTACCGGCGGCGGTATGGGACGGATATGCCGGAGGCTTCGGTGCCGTCGCGGTTTCTGGACGAGGTGCCGGCGGAGCTGGTGGAGGAATTGGGCGGCGGCCGGAGGAGAAGTTCGAGAGATGAGTATTCGCGAAGCGGGCAGGGGAGTGATCGCGATTCATCCGGTTGGGATGCTGCCGCGCGGGCGAGTCGCCCGCGCTCACATTTTGAAAAAGAGGCGGCACACTATTCATACGAGGATGAGGATCAGAGTGCGGCATGGGATCCGCAAAGGGTAAAGGCGCGGGGAGGTCAGGCTTCGCGAGGTTCTCAGGGCGCGCGGCCTTTGCAGAGTTACAACTCGATTGACAATATTGCGGAGTTTTTCGCTTCGCGGGGGAAGAAGTTTGCGCGGCCCAAGATTGACGTCGAAGAGCCCAGCGGAAAGCGCGGATTCAGGCCGGGGCAGAAGGTAAAGCATCCGAAATACGGAGAGGGTACGGTTTTTCGGCGCGAGGGGGATGGGGAAGAGGCCAAGATTACGGTACAATTTCCTCGCTTTGGATTAAAGAAGCTGGTGGAGAAGTACGCGCAGCTGGAGAGAGCTTGAGGGCATTGAGTAATTTTGTAATTGAGTAATTTTTCGAGCAGCACTTCGTCAGAAAGGGAACGCGCATGGGCACGTTGGGTCGAGCGGGTGTGGTGACAGTGGTGGGGATGTTGATGTGTGGGGTGGTTTTTGGGCAGGGTAAACAGGTCAAGACAGAGCGAAGGCCGGCGGCGGATAGTCCGGCGAAATCGGAACGAACAAAGCCGGCGACCGGTGATAACGGCTATTACATTCTGGACGGGTTGCCGGTTCTGCTTACGCTCTATCATGACACCGAAGTTGGCACGAACAAACCGATCGATATTTACGCGTTTGTGATCGAATTGCAGGTCATGAACTCCGATGGCGACCTGGAACCGGAAGGCCTGCAGATTTTTAATTTCTATACGGCGCATCCGCAGGACCGGAAGGGCGACGTGAACCCGCGCAACGCGCGCGACTGCGCGAAGTGGTATACCTTGCAGAACAAAGCGCTGCAAGAGCGCGATCCGAAGTCGAAGACCTGGCCGTATGTAGAATTTGTCACCGCGACCGATGCGCGCGTGCTCCAGACGAATGAGCATGGATCGGTTTATTACAGCGACGACATCGAGTGCTGGGGAGCGTCGGACCGGTTTCCGCCGTTCTGATTGAGCCTCGAGTCGCGCGTTTCGAGCCGCGAGCAAGAACTGCGGATTCCTTGTCCACTCGCTTCCATCGGGCTCGGAATGACGAGTCGCGGGCACTGAAGGCCGGAACATAGAACTTTGAAAGACAATTCAAGAGAAGAGAGAGAGAAACGCATTCATGGCGGATACCAAGAAGCTTGGCAAGGAAGAACGCAAGAAAGCGAAACGGGCGGCACGCAAGAAGAGCAAGGCCGAGAAACCAAAGAAGCCGCGCGACTACGCGCGTGGATCGAAAAAGCGCAAGGTTAAGAAGATGGCTCGCGGGCAAGCGAAGCGGTAGAACAAGCGACGAGCTTCGAGCTGTTCGTTTTCAGCCAACGCCGATTTGGGCTTGGCGAGGGCACGGGCGTTCGCGTCCGTGCCTTCTATTACGCTCCATAAAACGGGTGAAGGAGACATTGTCTCTTGGCACAACCTGCTACCCAGCACGATGCGGCACCGCAATCGGGCAGTCAACTTCTCTGCTGCAAATCCATCGACAAGCTGATTTTGGATTCCGAAGACCCCGAACGCAAACTCAAGAAAACTTTGGGGCCTCTTTCGCTGACGGCGCTTGGCATTGGAGCGGTAATCGGATCCGGAATCTTTACGGTTATCGGCACGGCTATCGCGGGACAGAAGTTCGATACCTCTTCAATCCTGAACGCTCCCCTGTTGGACTACATGGTGCATCACGCGGCGACCCTGGGACGGCCTGGGGCCGGCCCCGCCCTCGCGCTCTCTCTCGTGCTGGTCGCGATCGTCTGCGGATTTACCGCACTTTGCTATGCGGAGCTGGCGTCGATGATTCCCATTGCCGGAAGCGCTTACACCTACACTTACGCGACAATGGGCGAGTTAATCGCCTGGATTATCGGGTGGGATCTTATTCTGGAATATGCCGTCAGCAACATGGCGGTCAGCGTCGGCTTTTCGGCGCACCTGGTGGATATGTTTGACTGGTTCGGAGTGCATCCCGCGCTGCGATGGATTTCTCCCGCCTATTTACCTTCCGGGCTATCCGACCTTGCGGGGAACTCGCTTTACGCTCCGGGACTGCATTTCGGGTTCAATGTTCCCGCGTTTCTGGTGGTGATGTTTCTGACGGTGATCCTGGTGCGCGGCATACGCGAATCGGCGGAAGCCAACAACACCATGGTAATTCTGAAGATTGCCGCCATCCTGGCGTTCGTCATTGCCGGCTCGCATTACATTCATCCCGGCAATTGGCATCCATTTGCGCCGAATGGGTGGTCGGGGATTTTGACGGGCGGGTCGATCATTTTCTTTACCTATATTGGATTCGACTCGGTTTCAACGGCGGCGGAGGAGGCGCGCAACCCGCAGCGAGATTTGCCGATCGGGATTATCGCGACGCTCGTGGTTTGCACTCTTCTTTATATTGGCGTCGCCGTCGTGCTCACGGGCGTGGTGCCGTGGCAGCGAATGCTGGACGATGCCGCTCCCGTAGCGAATAGTCTGAAGTCACTGGTTGGTTCGACACATTCGAATACTCTGCGCTGGGTCGAACTGGGCGTGCTATTCGGGGCGATGATGGGGATGATCTCGTCGCTGCTGGTCTTTCAACTTGGTCAGGCACGAGTCTGGTTTTCGATGTCACGGGACGGACTGCTGCCGAAATTGTTTGGACGCGTGCATCCGCGATATCGGACACCGGCTACCGCTACATGGATTGCCGGATTCGTGGTTGGCATTCCGGCGGGGATCTTGGATATTGGGACGCTTTCCGATCTTTCCAATATCGGGACGCTCTTTGCGTTTGTGCTGGTATCGTTCGGCGTTATCATTTTGCGCTATCGCGATCCTGGACGGCACCGTGGCTTCCGTGCGCCGGGTGGGATTGCGGCTCCAGTGCTAAGCGTTTTGTTCTGCGTGCTACTGATGAGCGGGTTGCCGATCCTGACCTGGCTGCGGTTTTTTGGATGGCTGGCGATCGGGCTCGGAATTTATTTTATGTACAGTCGGCGGCATAGCGAGTTCGCGAGATAGCTGTCAACTGTCAGCCCTGGGATAAACCTCTCGGCTCCGATAGCCCCTCCCTTTGTTTGTTGACTGCTCCTCCCGGCATCGTTTTGCGCGGGAGGAGCAATCTCTCTCGTTCCCTCTGCTTGTAACAGCGCAAAACACGCGGAAATTCGATCATCGATTAAAACTTTTTCTTGCGACCGCGAGCCAATTGGCCTGACCGCCTGGAATAGAATCGAAGCAATGACCGAATCGACCGAGTCCTCTGCTTTCATTCAGGCTCTTCCCAAGGCGGAGCTGCATTTGCACCTGGAAGGTTCGATTGAGCCGGCTACCTTGCTGGAATTGCGGCGCCTTCATGGGATGGATGAGGCCACGTCCGGCGCGGTTGAGCAGCTTTATCGGTTCCAGGATTTTGCCGGATTTCTGAATGCATTCAAGGAAGTGACCGGGCAGCTGCGCGGTGCAGACGAGTATGAACTGATTACTTACCGCTTGATGGAGCGCCTGCGGGCACAGAATGTTTTGCATGCCGAGGTTACGATTTCCGTGGGCGTGTGCTTGTGGCGAAAGCAGGACCTTGGCGTGATTTTTGAGGGGCTGGAACGCGGGCGGGCGCGGGGGGAACGCGATTTTGGGGTTTCCGTGCTTTGGATTTTCGATGCGGTGCGGCAGTTTGGGGCTGAGAAGGCCGAATTAGTACTGGATTGGGCGATTCGGTTTCGAGACCGCAACGTCGTGGCGTTCGGGATTGGCGGGGATGAGGTGAAAGGGCCTCCGGAGATGTTTGGAGCGGTGTATGCGCGGGCAGCTGAGCATGGACTACATTTGACCGCGCACGCCGGCGAGAGCGCGGGGCCGGAATCGATTTGGGGCGCGCTGAATTTGAAGGCGGAGCGGATTGGGCATGGATTGACGGCGGGGAAAGATCCGGAATTGATGGAGGAACTCGCGCAGCGGCAGGTTCCGCTGGAAATTTGCGTGACCAGCAACCTGCGGACCGGAGTTTGCGCGAGTTTGGCGGAGCACCCGGTGCGGCGGTACTTCGATGAAGGTCTGATGCTGACGATCAATTCGGATGATCCGGCCATGTTTGGCTCGTCGCTCGTGGAGGAGTATGAAGGGTTGCAGAGCTCGTTTGGGTTCTCGGATGAGCAGTTGCGCGAGCTGGCGCGGAATTCGTTCGAAGCTTCATTTCTGGCGGCGGAAAAGAAGGTGGGGTTCTTGAATTTGTTCGATGCGACGGCGGTGGGCAGGTAAATCGTCGGTCGCGGTTCGTCGTTCACTCTTCGCTGTTCGCCCTCCTTGCTCGTCGTCCTCCGTTTTGCCTCCCTTGTGCGTCACACCATGCTGTTCACTCATCACACGCCGATGTTTTTGCGCTCGCCTATAATGTCTCGCTATGAAACTTGAAGAGAAGATTGCGGAACTGAAAAAACGTGACCAGCTTGCCGAAGAGGGTGGCGGGGCGAAACGGCGCGAGCGCCAACACAAAGAGGGCAAGATGTCGGCGCGCGAGCGGGTAGAGTTCTTGCTCGACGAGGGCACGTTTGAAGAAACCGACAAGCTGCGCACGCATCGCTGCCACGATTTTGGAATGGATGAGCAGAAGTTTTATGGGGATGGATTTATTACAGGATACGGGCGCGTGGAGGGGCGGCTAGTTTTTGTGTTCGCGCAGGATTTTACGGTGTTTGGCGGATCGCTCTCAGAGACGAATGCGCTGAAAATCGTCAAGATCATGGATCTGGCGGCGAAGATGGGAGCTCCGGTAATTGGCCTGAACGATTCCGGCGGGGCGCGGATCCAGGAAGGCGTGATGTCGCTGGCGGGGTATGCCGACATCTTTTTGCGCAACACAATTTATAGCGGAGTTGTGCCGCAGATTTCCGCGATCATGGGACCATGCGCCGGGGGCGCGGTTTATTCGCCGGCGATCACGGACTTTATTTTGATGGTCGACCAGACCTCGTACATGTTCATCACCGGGCCGGATGTCATCAAGACGGTGACGCACGAGGAGGTCACGAAGGATCAGTTGGGCGGTGCGCACACGCACAACGAGACTTCAGGCGTGGCGCATTTCTTGTGCCGCGACGATGCGGAGTGCCTTTCGATGGTGCGCGAGCTGCTCAGTTTTATTCCTTCGAACAATCTGGAAGACCCGCCGCGCAAGGCTTGCAATGATCCGATCGATCGCGTGGACGCGAAGCTCGACAGTTTAATTCCCGAACAGTCGAACATGCCGTACGACATGAAGGACATTATTGCGACTGTGGTTGACGACGGGTATTTCTTCGAGATTCACGAGCACTACGCGAAGAACATTGTCGTGGGATTTGCGCGACTGAATGGCAAGCCGGTGGGTGTGGTGGCAAACCAGCCGGCGATGCTGGCCGGGACGTTGGATATCAATGCGTCGGTGAAGGGGGCGCGGTTTGTGCGCTTCTGCGACTGCTTTAATATTCCGCTGGTGACGTTCGAGGACGTGCCGGGATTTTTGCCGGGAACGCAGCAGGAATATGGAGGAATCATTAAGCACGGCGCGAAGCTGCTCTACGCGTTTGCCGAGGCGACCGTGCCAAAGGTTACGGTGATTACGCGCAAGGCGTATGGCGGGGCCTACTGCGTGATGGCCTCCAAGCATATTCGCACCGACGTGAATTATGCGTGGCCGAGCGCGGAGATTGCCGTGATGGGTCCGGAGGGCGCGGTGGACATCGTGTACAAGCGCGAACTCGATGCGGCGAAAAACGGCGGGAGCGGATCGGAGCGCGAGCAGTTGCGGCAGGCAAAAATTGAAGAATTTCGCGACCGTTTTGCCAATCCATATATCGCGGCGGATCGAGGATTTCTGGACGCCGTGATCCAGCCGCGCGAGACGCGGAAGAAATTGATTCAGGCGCTGGAGATGCTGGAGACGAAGCGAGACAAAAATCCGCCCCGGAAGCATGGGAATATCCCGCTGTAGGGATCCTCAAATACGTCCTCGGCCGGGCGACGTTGACTCAGAACTTCCCCGACTCCATCTTCAGACGTACCCTTTGGTCTTCTGGGCCCGTGCCTTCATCAGCACGCACAAATAGAGAGTCCCGAGGGGATGTTGGGCTTCTTCGTCTCGGCCAGTAGCTCGCGTTTAGACCCTTGCTGACCTTTTTCCTGCAACTCCCTTGCGGGTGCATTGCAGGCCGATCTTGCTCGGGCTCCGGGCTCACCGCCAACCGGATAAATCAGTCCAACGCCTCGGGACTCTATCTTGCCTTCGACATGATGTTCCTGTTCGCCTCAACCAGCGCTTAGCTATAGACCCTTGCTTGCCCTCTCAAACTGGCCTCGCGGCTGTCTGAGTGACTTCGCTTGAGCCCCGGACCTTGCACCAACCGGGAAAACTTCAGAACGTGTCAAAGAACGATTATGGTTTTACCACGGCTGCTTTTACGGTCAATGGAATTCGCGGAATTGTAAGTACTGATTTGTCAATGGAGTGCGGGGCGTCCACAGGCCGGTGACGCAGGGATGGTGCAGTGGACTGGCGGGCTCCTCGTCATGTCCAGTGTTTATGCGGGTTTTTGCGAAGGTTAGACCGTTGCAGAATGCCAGCTTGTGTCTGCGCTTGTGGATTTTCATTGTGCAAAAGTCGCGAGAATCGGCTGGACGCGCAGACTTTGGCAACATGCCGCAAGATGAAATGGCTTCATCCATTTACAATGCTGGGTTCTGGCATGGCGGGGGCGGCAAGCGCTCATCATAGCCGGAGACACGCGCTACGAAACATGACTGACTTCTTTGCTCGCGCTGAATTGGCGGCTGCCTTTGTGCTCTCGCAGACTGCGCTGCGCCCGAAGATTGGCCTGGTGCTTGGGTCGGGATTGGGAGCATTTGCCGACGATCTCTCCCACGCGGTGCGCGTTCCTTATAAGGACATTCCTTCGTTTCCTCAATCCACCGCGATCGGGCACGCCGGCCAGCTGGTAATCGGCAAGTCGGGCGATGTACCGGTGTCAGTCATGCAGGGGCGGGTGCATTTGTATGAAGGCTATTCGGCGGCGGAGGTGGCGTTTCCGACCCGCGTGCTGGGGAGAATGGGCGTTCGCAGTCTGATCCTGACGAATGCGGCGGGCGGGATCGATGTTTCGTATGGGCAGGGGGCGCTGGTCATTTTGCGCGATCACATCAATTTGCAGGGACAGAATCCGCTGACGGGCGCGAATGATGAACGGTTCGGGCATCGCTTTCCGGATATGAGCTATGCGTACTCGAAGCAGTTGCGCGAGATTGCGCTGGAGGAAACTCGGCGGCTGGGGATCGTTCCGCATGAGGGTGTCTATGCGGCGCTGGCGGGGCCCAGCTATGAAACGCCGGCAGAGATTCGGTATCTGCGGGCGATTGGAGCGGACCTGGTGGGGATGTCTACCGTCGCGGAGACGATTGCGGCGCGGCACATGGGGATCGAAGTGCTCGCGATTTCGTGTGTGACAAATATGGCGGCCGGGATTCTGGATAAGCCGCTGGATCATGAAGAAGTGCTCGAGGTCGGACGGCGGGTGATGGGGCATTTCGTGGGTCTGCTGCGGGCCCTGCTGCCGCGCGTGCAGGCGCTGACTTCCAGCTCTTAACTGCCCTTTCAGAAGACGCGGGAGGTCGCTTCTCCACTTTCCCCTGTCATGCGATCTTTTTGCCGCTCAAGCAGTTTGATTGAGCCCGTGCGGGCATTGTGGACATCTATAATCGACAGCGAATTCATTTTAGGAGACTGCGCCATGTCCAATGCGATTCCTGAGAAATATCGAGACCTTTTTCACAAGAAAGCATTTGCCAGCCTGGGAACGTTGATGCCGAATGGGGCGCCGCAAGTCACTCCGGTGTGGTGCGATTTTGACGGCGAGCATGTGATCTTCAACTCCGCGAAGGGGCGACAAAAGGATAAGAATGTGCGGCGCGATCCGCGCGTGGCGCTGGCTGTCATCGATCCGGACAACCCCTATCGCTATCTGGAGATTCGCGGAACGGTGGTTGAGATTACTGAAGATGGTGCGGATAAGCACATCGACAAGATGGCGAAAAAATATCTGGGCGTGGATAAATATCCGTATGGTCAGCCGGGCGAGGTACGCGTGCTTTATAAGATCCGCCCGGAGCATACGACCGTAATGGGATAGGTGGGTGGCCGCTGGTCGATGGTTGGCCGTCGTTCGTCCATTGTTCTTCGCCGTTCGCTCTTCGCTGTTCGTCTTCCGCCCTTCGCTCTTTGGCGCTGTCCATAATCGGACAGCACGAACACCGCCGCGAACAAGTGCAATCGGCGAAGGGCGATTTCCTTTTCTTTTTCTGCTTTCTTTCTCCCTCTCGAAGCGTCCAAACAATAAGCAAGTGTTCAGCTGGTGGGGAGCTTGCCTCCTGTCTGGCGGGAACTTTGATCAACTGTTTCCCGTATGTAGTGGAAAGGCTCGGGCGAGTCTCGCCTTTTTCGCATTGGAGGTGTTATGGAAGTTGCGAAGAACAATCATGACGGTCTGCACAACGTGAATGTGCTGGCCAATGAGGTTTCGGTGAATCAAGTGGTGAAAGCTGCACACGAAGAGCTGCGGCAGTTGTTGCAGCAGCGGGCCGAGATTATGAAACGTATCGGGACGGTAAAGCAGACCATTACCGGACTGGCAGATCTTTTTGGCGAGGAAGCGCTTGGCGAAGAGTTGCTGGATTTGATTGACCGCAAGCCGAACGGGCGGCAGCCGGGGTTCACCAAGGCGTGCCGGCGTGTATTGATGGAGATGCGGCGTCCGATGGGAGCGCGCGAGGTGTGCGCGGAGTTGGAGCGGCAGGCTCCGGCAATTCTGGCGCGGCATAAGGATCCGCTGGCTTCGGTGACCACTGTTTTGAACCGGCTGGTGAATTATGGCGAGGCTCGCAGCTTATCCAATGACCGCGGACGGCGGGTTTGGGAGTGGGTCAGCGAGGGCGAGCAGGTTCGGGGCGCTGGGGTGATGAGCGCGCGGATCTCCGCTTAGCGTAGCGCGAATTTTTTTTCGTAAGTGAACGTTGTTCCTCCTATTCGGAAGTGATCTCTCCGATGTATGGCTGCCCGGCGCTGGAAAGCGCTGGGCTTTTTTGTGGCAGAAAATCAGCGCTACTGATTGGCGTGACTTCGGTCTCGCAAATGCCGCGTCTGGTGAAAATTATGGAAGGCGGCTACTCCCTCTTTGCTCATGTAGCGTTCCAGAATCGCGGGGTTGGTCTCGCGAAGATCTACGATAACCAGGCCATCGACCACGTTCGAGAATCTGCGGTCGAGATTGAACGCTACCAGCTTGCCGCCCAGCTTGGCGTACTGCCGAATAAGGATTGGAACCCCTTTGCCGTCTTCTTCGAGGTCGGAGATGGGCTCGCCGAGTTGGTCGAGGTCGCGCCTGACGTTGCACAGAGCGGCGTAATCCCAGCGGCGAAGGAGCGGGGCACGGAACGGGGTGCGCGGCCGGACCAGGTCGGCGAACTCTCGGCCATCGTCGCGCTGCTCGAAATATTGAACGATCATTTCACGCGACAGGCTGTTGTAGTCATTGCTGATGCTGACGGCTCCGAAAAGGACCGGAGTTTGAGGCCGCGCGGCGACGAAGCGCGCGATTCCCTTCCATAAAAGGAGAAGAGGCGCGTAATGGCGCTGGTACTCGCGGCGTACGAAAGAACGGCCGAGTTCAAGCGCGGAACCGATCTTCAAGAACAGGCGCTCGTCGTAGCGGAAAACGGTGTGCGTATAAAGGCCTTTGATGCCGTGAGCGCGGATGATCTCGTCGGTATTGCCGGCGCGGTAAGCGCCCGCGATCTCGCGCGCGCTTTTGTCCCAAAGAAGCAGGTGCCAGTAGTAGTGGTCGAAATGATCGAGGTCGGCGCTGCGCCCTGTGCCTTCGCCGGAGGCGCGGAAGGTAATTTCGCGGAGGCGGCCAAGTTCGTCAAGCAGATGCGGAAGCTCGGGGGCGCGCGCTGCGTAGACGGCAAACTCCGCGTTTTCGGCGAGGAGGCGGTCGGCGGGAAGACCGGAAATATCGTCAATCACGAAGCGCGACGGAACCGGAGGCGCAATTGGCTCCTGCGCCCTGCGAGGAAGTACGTGGCGGACTCTCGCGGGAAGGGAAACTGTTCCCTTGCCGCGATGCGACAAAAGATAGGTGCGCAAACGAAGGTACTCGGTCGCTTCCTCGTCGCCCTCGAGGCTGTTGATCAGTTCGGCTGGGATGGGCTTGCCGATGCGCACGCGAATTTCTTTTTCGCGTTGCTGGAGAAATTCCTGGAGAAGGAACAATGTACGCAGGCGCGGATGAATCAGGCCAAGAAGGTGGAACGCCAGGCTGTTACCGCCGGCGAAATAAACGGGCAGAGCAGCGGCGGCGGTCTTGCGGATCAAGCGCGCGGCGGTCGTATTCCACAGAGCATCAGTGACATGGCCCTGGCGGACGTTCAGGTGGGAAACCTCTCCAGCCGGAAACACCGCTAGCGCGCCACCGCGACGCAACCAGTCAATGGCCCGCTTCAGCCCTTTCAGATTTCGATCCGCCGAGGAGCGCGTGCCGAACGGGTCGACGAAAATGCAGTACTGATGCAGTTCGGGAATACCGGCAAGGAGCGAGTTGGTAAGAACTCTTACGTCCGATCGCACGCGGGATAAAAGAACTGAAAGCACCGCTCCATCGAGGACTCCGAACGGGTGATTCGCGACGGCCACCAGAGGACCCTTTGCGGGAATACGCCCCAGGTTGGTGGACGCAACTTCGAGATTGATCTTCATCTCCGAAAGGAGAGCTTCGAGGAGCGAACCCTGCGGGGCAGAGCGCACGCGGCGGTACAGGTCGCGTGCCTGTTGCCGGGGAATGAACTTTTCGGCTAAGGGCGGCAGCCCGGGAACACGCGAGGAGTTGGTCAGGATAGGCGGAAGGTCATCCGCGTTGGTCAAAAATTCGAACACGGCCAATTTTGACTAGTCGTGATTGCGGCTTGTTGAATGGATAGTTAATGGTGCGTGAATCTGACTTGGAGGTATCTCGATAATTAACCGCGGAAAAAGAGAAGAGCAAACAATAGGAGGAGTAAGTTTTCCGAACGTTAAAAGAGGCCCATGTTAACTCATGTGTTTTCATTGTATTGACAGGATATTGCGGAAGAGCTTAAGCTTCCCGCTATTCGGCGCCGCGCCCCTGGCGCTGTTGGGGTAACCTGCGTGCCAGAGAAACCCACCAGTCCAGTAACGGAACTGCTCGCGCGCTGGCGCGCGGGAGATCAGAACGCTCTCGACGCACTGATGCCGCTGGTTTACTCCGAACTCCGACAACTTGCCCAACATTATTTGCGCAGGGAGCGCAGCGATCACACGCTGCAGAGCACCGCGCTGGTGCATGAGGCCTATTTACGGCTCGCGGGACAGAGCGCGCCGCAGTGGCAGAACCGGGCACACTTCTTTGGGATTGCGGCGCATTTGATGCGGCAGATTCTGGTGGAGCATGCGCGCGGCCGGGGCGCGGCCAAGCGCGGTGGGGGCGCCACCCGCATCACGTTGGATGAATCATTTCCGCTGGTGGCCGCGCAACAGAATGAAGTCGATGTCATCGTGCTCGATCAAGCCTTGCAGGACTTGACCGCGCTCGATGCGCAGCAGGGCCGCATTGTGGAGCTGCGATTTTTTGGCGGCCTGACCATCGAAGATACCTCCGAGGTACTGGGAATCTCTCCCGCGACGGTGAAGCGAGAGTGGGTAACAGCTCGGGCCTGGCTGTTTCGCGCGATGACGGGCCAGGGACAGCCATGAAAAAAGGGCTGCCATGATCGGGAATCGGGAGGGCTGCCGGCTCAGAGAGCCGTTGCTCGATGATCCAAGTAGTCTCCTGCCCCAAGATACTGGGCCGCCCCCGCTTATGCAGTTCATCCCGCCCCCCGACGTGGGTTGTTACATGTGTAATCAGTAGCGGAAACTGCCGGTCACTCCCGTCCCTCCTGTTCTTTCCAAGAATGCCGATTATGCAGGTATGCGACTGTGTATCCCCAGGCGTTTTCGCGCGCCTCTGCGACGCGCAACCCTCATGCTGTGCCTGGGGCTGACCGTCCGGATCGCTTATGCCGAACCCGCGCAAGACCAGGATCTGATGTCCCTGAGCATCGAGGACCTGGCCAAAACCAAGGTCTTCAGCGCATCGCGGCATCTGGAGGAGACGCGGGACGCCCCATCGTCGGTCACCATCATCACCTCGAAAGACATCGCGCGCTATGGTTGGCGGACCCTGGGCGATGTGCTCAACAGCGTGCGGGGGTTCTACACCTCCTACGATCGTGACTACACATACGTTGGCGTGCGGGGCATTCAACGGCCCGGCGACTACAACTCCAGAATCCTGCTGATGGTAAACGGGCATCGCCTCAACGAGAACATTTTCGATAGCGCGCTGCTCGGAACGGAATTCCCTCTTGATCTCGACCTCATCGACCACATCGAGATTGTGCGGGGACCGAGTTCGTCGTTGTTCGGAACGAATGCGGTGTTCGGGGTCGTCAATGTCATTACGCGGAGACCCGATGATGGGGCAGCAGTCGAGGTGTCAGGGAACGAAGCTTCCTTCTTGAGTCGAAGCGGCCGGGTAACGGGCAGCTACAAACAGGGGCAGTTGTCGGCGTTGCTCTCAGGAAGCTTGTACCGGAGCGCGGGAACATCCGATCTGTATTTTTCCGAGTTTGCGGCGACGAATGGCGGCGTGGCAGAAAATCTTGATGGCAACCGGTTCGAGCACGCATTTGCCGACTTGCAATATGGCGGATTCAGACTCCAGGCCATGTTTGGAAGTCGCAGCAAAGACATACCGACGGCCTCTTTCGGCAGCAACTTCGATGAACCCGCGCAAAGCACCGATCGGCGAGGCTACGTGGAGACAAGCTATCACCGCGCGGTGTCACCCGCCACCGACTTTGACGTGCGTGCTTACTATGACTGGTACGGCTTTTACGGATTTGGACATTTTGGCGACGCTCCGGACTATACGGGCGTGTCGCGGGGGCGCGCGGATTGGATCGGCACGGAGGCAACTCTGGGGACACGGTTCGGCCGTCAGCGGATCGTTGCCGGACTCGACGCCGAATACAGCCTTCGCTTGGAGCAAAAAAACTACTACGTGGGTCAACCATCGGTGTTGAACATTGACCGGACCTCCTGGTTAGCGGCCGCTTTTGGGGAAGCAGAATTACATTTCATTCCGAAAATTACGATTCGAGCGGGTGGACGGGCCGATGTGTACCAGGTTTACGGAACTGCCTTCAGCCCCCGCGCGGCAGCGATTTACCAGCCCAACTCGCGCTCCACGATCAAGTACATCTTTGGGAGAGCCTTTCGCGCCCCGAGCGACTATGAGGAGTACTACAAGGATGGCGTTTCGCTCCTCGCGCCGAGCTCGCCTTTGAAGCCGGAACATCTCAATTCGCACGAGATCATCTTCGAACGGAATCTGAAGCCGTGGCTGTCGGTGACCGCGAATGGGTTCTATAACGATCTGACCGATCTGATCGACGAAGAACCGGACCCAACGAGCGGCCTCAATCACTTCATCAATGTCGGCCGCGATAAAGGGCGCGGGGCCGAGTTCGAGGTGGAGGCGAGGCGGGCGTCCGGCTTGTCGGCGCAGGCGAGTTACACGTTTTCGTATGCCACGGAAGGAACCGTACACGCGAACCTGGAGAATTCGCCCAGCCATATATTCAAGCTGCACGGAACGATTCCCGCCACGCGTCTGGCCTTTGTGGGGCTGGAATCGCTGTACACCAGTTACCAGACAACCTTCCAGTCCACGGATGTTCCGGCGTCACTCCTGACGAACATAACGTTCTCCACCAAGCCGCTGTGGGGAGGGTGGGAATTTTCGGCGAGCTGCTATGACGTGTTTAACCAGCGCTGGTTTGCCCCGGCTGGGCCCGAACTCCAGCAGTCCGAGATCCGACAAGATGGACGCACGTTTCGTGTCGGAATCTCGTATCGGTTGCGGTTGAAGGAAGGCCGGGGCAAGCAATGATTCAGGTTCACAGGCGATCCGCACTGCGCGGGCGGGCTGCCCCGGAGCGTCGAGCCTTTCACGTTCTCCTGCATGCGAGCGATCGAATGAAGCGGCCACTCTCCAGACCCTGGCGGTGGATGCTGGCGGTTCTTGTGACGCTTACTCCAATCGCCGGGGCTGCGCAGGAACAGCCGCGCGACGAACGGGCCGTGAAAGCGGCGTTCGTGTTCAACCTGACGAAGTATGTGGAATGGCCGCAAAAGAACGAGGAAATAGTTATCGGGTTCGTGGGGGTGAGTCAGACCGGCGAAATCCTTCGAAAGATGCTGAACGGCAAGACGAGCGATTCGAGGGTAATCCGAGTCTTGCTTTCACCGTCGGAGCCGGATATCGCTCGTTGCAGCATTCTTTACATCGCCGATCCTTCGCCGAAAAATGTCCGCGCGGCGCTCGAGCAGGCGCGCGGAAAAAGCATTTTGACGGTTGGCGACACGGAAACATTCGTCCGCCAGGGAGGAATGATCGGCCTGGTCACGGTTGGCGAACAGATCCAAATCCAAATCGGCCTGGAGAACGCCCAGGCGGCCCGATTGAAGATCAGCTCCCGCCTGCTGAACATCGCCACATTGATACGGCCAACTTCGGACATGGCTAACTGATATGCAGATCTCGCGGCGCAACAGTCTCGCATTCCGGATGAACCTGGCCGTGCTGCTAGCCAGCAGCATGGCGCTGGGGACTCTCACGCTTGCGATTCTTGTTTTCGACGGCGCCAGCACGCGGACAAAGCTGCAGGACCGCCTTTCTACGTTAGCCGATGTCGTGGGTCAAAACTCCACGGCTGCGCTAAGTTTCGATGACGCGCCGGCCGCGGGGGAAGTGCTGGAAGCGCTTCGCGCGGAACCGAGCGTGGTTTCAGCTTGCCTGTACGGCCTTTCGGGAAGGCTATTCGCGGGATATAGGCGGGAACGAGTAGTTCAAACTTGTCCGGCGGCATTGGCCAACACGCTCCGCGCCGACCCCAACTATCCCACGGTTCGCCGTCCGGTGACCCAGAGAGGCGAATTGGTGGGAACGCTTGTTCTGAGTTCGGATTTGCAGGACCTCGGACGGCGCCGGAGACAATTGCTCCAGGCATCCGGCCTGCTCGCCTTCATCGCTCTGATCGTCGGTGGAATCTCGGGAGCACTGCTTCAGCGCAAGATTTCACAGCCCGTCTTTGAATTGGCCAAAGCCATGGATGACGTGAGCCTCCAGCGGAGCTTTGCGGTTCGAGTCTCACCCTCGGGAACCGACGAAATTATCCAACTCGGCAAAGGCTTCAATACAATGCTTGCCGAACTCGAGCGCCATGAACGAGCGCAAAAGGAAGCCGAAGCCAAATTACAGTTCCAGGCGCTGAATGACGTATTGACCGGGCTCCCGAACCGCCGCCTGCTCAGCGATCGATTGTTGCAGTTGCTTGCAACCGCCAGACGGGAATCGCGGATCGTTGCGTTGCTGTACATCGACCTGGACGGCTTTAAGCTCGTGAATGACAGTTTGGGGCACTCCGTCGGAGACCTGCTGCTGGTCCAGGTGGCGGCGCGGTTGCAGTCGCGCGTGCGGCTCTCCGACACTCTGGCCCGGTTGGGAGGCGATGAATTTACCGTCGTCCTTTCGGGCCTCCATAAGAAGGAAGAGGCTGCCCTGGTTGCTCAGGATCTCCTGGACGCCCTTTCCGCCCCTTTCCTGATTGAAGGCCATCAACTCACGATTGGCGCCAGCATTGGCATCAGCCTTTTTCCGGAGAATGCGACCGATGCCGCGGCATTGACGCAACAGGCGGACAGTGCCATGTATGCATCCAAGCGCGACGGCCGAAACCGCGCGACCTACTTCACACCCGAATTGGGCATGCTGGTGCGCGAACGGTTGAATCTGGAAAACCAGCTGAGGGGAGCGATTGGCCGCGGAGAAATTCAGGTCCACTACCAGCCGGAATTTGACGTGCTAACCAAGCGTTTGGTCCGATTTGAAGCGCTGGCACGCTGGATCCATCCGACGCTCGGAATTATTTCCCCCGACAAGTTTATCCCCATCGCGGAAGAGAGCGGACTGATCGTGATGCTTGGCGCTTACATTATGGAGGTGGCCTGCACCGAAGCGGTTCGGTGGCAAGCTATGTCACCCCTGCCTGTGCAGGTCGCTGTCAACGTTTCCACACTGCAGTTCAAGCGAAACGACTTCATCGAGGAAGTGCTAGATATTTTGAAGCGGACCGGACTAAGGCCCGACCTGCTTCAACTGGAGCTCACCGAGACAATCATGATGACCGGCGTGCATCGGGCTTCCGACAGCATGGCGCGGTTGCGCGCGATCGGCGTCAGTTTCGCAATTGACGATTTCGGAACTGGATATTCCTGTCTCAGCTATCTGCCGTCATTGCCTTTCGATGCCCTCAAGATCGACCGCGCGTTCGTAAGAGATCTCGAGCAAAAACCGGAGAACCGGGCAATGGTCAACTCCCTTGTTGCTCTGGCCCACAACATCGGCATCCGCGTGATTGTGGAAGGGGTGGAAACGCAAGGGCAACTCGAGCTGATCAAGAAATGCGGCGGAAATGAAATTCAGGGCTACCTGACAGGACGGCCAACCGCGAACCCGGAGGCACAGCTGACAGAGTTTCTCGAGAGCACCCGCAAGGCAGTTGAAAACGACGCCACTCTGCGCGATGCCGTAGTCTTTCCCCGCTAAGCGAGGCGCTTACGAGTGTCGGGCATCGGATAGGTCTGCTCCGGATGAAGCGACCATCCCGGCATGTCCTTGAGCTTTTCCTGTAACGACGATTGTTCGCCATCGACCAGCAGCATCCGGGGCGATTCGTCGATGACCTTGAGCCCGGGAGTAGAACGAATCGTATTCAAGTGGCCGGCTGGTATCGCATCGGAGCCACCATAGCGAAGCACGAAACGGCTCATAAGGCTACTATACCAGCCATTGTCGGCCAGATTTCCTAAACCTAAACCGAAATCATGCCTTTGCCTTCAAAGGTAGGTCCAAAACCGAAAAGCTTACATGCAGCGGCGATGGCGGAAACCATTGCCGAGGCGCGGTTCTGATCGCGAGCCATTGCCAGAATCGCCGGCTTGGTGGCAAGCAGGCGCGCAGCCGCTCCAGTCTCGGCGGGCGTAGCCATTGACGTTCCACTCATAACGCCAAAGCCACCGGGCAGCGTGGACATCACTCCGACGCCCGGGCCGGTAAGATCGGTTTCCGGCCCGATGTTCGAGAAGTCAGCGATGAAGTTCTTCTTGTCTTTTCCATACGGAGCGGCCACGCTACCGGCTGGCTCGGTATCCTTGGGAAAGGTTCCGATGCGTCCCATGGCAGAAACGGCCTGGCACAGGCTGTTGGCGGCGGGGAAGCTAACCGGCTGCCGGCTGTCGTTGCCATTGGCGGCGAGAACGACAACTCCCGCGTTGTGCGCCGCGGTGAGCGCCTCCGCCGTGAGGGTGTCCGGGTCGCCTCCTCCCAAACTCATGTTGAGCAGATCGCATTTATCCGCAACGCCGGCGTCGATCGCTTTAGCGATGGCAAAGTTGGAAGCGTTGGGCGCGCCCTGGCCAAATACGCGATAGCTGCGCAAGGTGACCCCGGGAGCAACGCCGCGAATGCCCTTTGGCGGCGTTCCGCGCGCTGCGATGATTCCGGCGACGTGAGTGCCGTGCCCTTCGCTCCCGTTGTCGCCGAAGTCGCCGGGTTTTTCTCCAGTCACCGTGTTCTGGCCTCCGCTGACGACCAGATCAGGGTGGTTGGTGGCGACACCGCAGTCAATGACGCCGACCGTGACTCCCCGTCCAAAGGTCAAGTCGTTGCCGGGATAAAAGAATCGGACGCAATCGGTGAAGGTGAGATCAACGGGAAGCAACGGAATCTTGGCGCCAGCCTTCAATGTGATATTTTCCTGCAAGCCCGGCCAAAAGCTCAGCGCGGGATACACATAGAGACGCTCGATCTTCTTGCTGCTGCCTCCCAAGGCCAGAGTGACCTGGCCATGAGCATTCGTCGTTCCCTGGGCTCCTGCCTTGGCTGCAAAGTCTGTAAAAGCTACAACCATGGCCTTGGCAACGGGCTTGCCGTCTTTTGCGGACACGATGGCGATGGTGATGCCGCTGGGCTTGGCAGCTCTGACCTTTGCTCGCGTGGCGGCGACACCCACAGGGCTTCCGATTTCATACCGCATGACTGCGGGGCGGTAATAAACGACCGGCAGGATTCTCACCGACGGATGACTGGCTCGGAGAGCGGGCAGATCATCCGGCGAGCACTGGATGAGTTTGGCTTTCTTCTCACCAATCGAGTCCAGAACCTTTACCGGCAGCACTCCAGTGTGCGTTGACATGCTGCGTACCGGGTTGGGCGACACGACGGTTTGCTGCAAAGCTTGAAACAGCTGGATCTGTTCCGGGTTGGTTTCGGATGCGACAAGACCGGCGGCAGGAACTAGTACGTATTGGACTTCCTTCGATGCCATGATGAGAATCTCTCCCTTCGAGTTTTGCAATTACGTTGATTCGACCGACGCCCTTTTTCAGTCTCCTTCTGATCTCTTCGTCTTAAGCGGCAATTAGGGCCCAGCAAACAATCGCGCTGCACACTGAACTCCAACGGCCATAGCCTTTGTAGATCGTGGCCGCGGTCTTGGCCTGTTCCTTGAGCGTGCCTTCGGCTTTGATCTGGGGGTCGGAGACATTGCGCACCGCAACCCAGGGTGGAGCGCTGTCGCCCATTTCTTTCGCGACCAGACCGAGCACAGCGTCGCCCATCTCCGACACCGAGCCCAGGCCTTGAAGGCCGTAGTGGTTGTCGGAAGTATCGAAACCAAAAAAGTCGGTCGTAAGAACCGCTTTCGGCAGGCTTGCGCTCAATACAATGCGCGGAGCGCGCGTGTTATCTTTCGGCAGTTGTCCAGAATTGGCTTTGAAGAGTCTCTTGGCGGTTGCGAACAGCCGGCTGCTGGGAGCGGCATCCTTGAAAGGTTCATCATGGTAAGGCTCGCCTTTGAGCCACTTCAAACAATCGAACCGGATAATCGGACTTACAACCACATCGCCCACTTCGCAGTCCTTGCCGATTCCGCCGGCCGTGCCCGTTGTGATGACCAGCTTGGGCTGGACCTCATCGATAATCTGCTTCCAGACATCCTGGTTGGGCAGTGTTTGAGTTCCTGTTGGAGCCTTTTTTGTGTCCTGCGAGAGATGTGAATCTGATTTGAATATAACTACCTTCTTATCGCCGATCTTGGTGGTCCAGTAGGCACCGAGGCGCTTCGCCTCCAGGGCAGGACAGCCCTTACGCATTTTTTTTGCGATTTTGGCGAAGTTGTGGGTATAGGAACGATAGTCGTTGCGCGAATCCTTTCCGGGAGTTAGAACGCGGCTCAAAGCATGACCTTCGTCAACTGTCCAGGTCACGACTAACACATCGGCACGGGGCAGCGGACGGCTCGCCGCTCCGGGGGCAGGTCCGGTTTTCGGCGCCAACGTTTTGGGCCACGGAATCTCGGTGAAACGAGACAGGCCGGTTGCAGTCGAAAACTCAAAGAAGGCCATGCCCGCCGCCGATTCGGAGTCGAAGTCGATGATCTCGCGCGCAAGGTCCTCATGCGCGGGAGACTTGACAGCGGCCGCCGCAACTTCGAATGTCTTGGCTGGGGCTGGAGTTGCAATGGGGTCAAAACCGAGATTACGCGCGACCCAGGCTCGATCTACGGTCATATGGTCCTCTCAGACCGGGCGAGTTTTTCGCCCCTGTTATGCTGTCATTTTCCGGTTGCAGAGCTCCGGCGAGCTCCTACACGAACGCACAAGCCTCATCCTTATTGAAGCTCGCAGTTATATTGAATTCCCTGGGAACGCGGCAAGGAGAAGTCGCTTCGGATTTGAAACCTGATGCAGGTTTTCAAACCTCGGTTCGCCGCTCGACCCGTAGCGTAGTACGAAAATAGTTCGAAGTCAAGGTTGGGGTTCACGGGGTGACGTCAAGCTGCTTGTGTAAATAGGTTGAGGGTGCGGGTTTTCCATTCCAGGTTGAATCTCTGGAAGATGGAGTAGATGATTCTGTCGACGCTTTCTACGTTGACAAAGCAGACCATGGGCCGGGTGCGACGGCG
>DATJZF010000041.1:0-7790 GCA_035499255.1 Dongiaceae bacterium
AGATTCGCGGGCTGAACGAGAACTACAATCACGATCTGAAGAACCTGTTCAAGGGGGCGGCGGTGGTGGCTTCGATCAAGCCCGGTCCGTTCGCAGAGTTCTACGCGGCTCTGGTGGGCAAAGGCATGCGGCCGGAGATGGGCGGGCGACATAGGAGTGGAAATCAAGCCGCCCGAACCTCTCGTCGCCCCTCCCAATAATCCTCAAAGCGGCCATTGAGATGAGAGCAACGCAGGGCCAAGATGGCGTTGGCTCCCCGTACGGTCCAGAACATTCCGGATTGTTTTAGACGAGAGCCGATCACCGTCTTGCATCCGGCCTCGATCACACCTGAGCCAACAAACAAGTGCTGGCGACGGAATTTGGGATAGCGCATCCGCAGTGCATTTCTTTCGAAGTAATCTGCCTCGGTGCGAATCTTCTCGGCCATTTGGGGATTGCTGGTGTTGATGGAACGCAGCGCGCCCACCAGTTTTTCGATTTTTCCTTTGTCCAGCAGGCGCTTCTGGTGGACCTTCATCCAAGCTTTCTGTTGGACTTCCTCATGAGGATACAACTGGTGCACCAGCTCCCAGAGATGCTGACGAGCATGGTAGAAATCCACAATCTGAATCGCTTCCGGAAAATGTTCGGCGACCAGAGCCCAGATCCATTCGGCCCCATCGCCGATGACTACCTTCTTGTGCGCGCGGCTCCAGCCACGTTTCCACGCTTCGAGATAGATGCGCTTGCCAAACTCGACCGCGGTTTCGATGGCTCCGGTGTAGGTGGTGGAATCCGGGTCGCGGATCGCATAGCCTTCTTTGTCCCAGGTGGTCTGGGTGAACACACATCCCAACTTGACCTCCCGGGTATGCGCCGGTTGGCCCTCGGTCTTGCCTTGCCGACCCAGGATCTCTTTCTTCACCACCGGCACGCCTGTCCCATCCATCTGCACGTATAAGATGGGAATCGGCTCGCCAACGATGACCGGCAAATCCAACTGCAGGGCTTCTTGGATCTCTTCCTGCTCGCGCTGGACGATATCGTCTCCGATGGCCTCTGCCGTACGCTCCACGGATTTGGTGGTCACCTCCAAGCCGGCCAGCAGCTGCATCTGCTCGCGGCCGTGAGCGAAAGGAGCCTGCTGGCCCACCAGAGCCTGCATGCGTCGCACCCCAGGAGAAAACTCCGTGTTCTCGATGTCCAGTTCGACATCCACCGGAAACTGGCCGACGTGACACTGGGAACACAAGTAGTAAGGACGGGAAATGCGCACCGGACCGACGATGGTCAGCACGGGTCTGCAGCGGATTTCCTGGTATTGCGCGTGATGACCACAGCAACACGGCAACTGACGTTGCTCAGCGGCGGGAGTTTCGAACTGCAGCAGTTCGCTTAAGGCGGCAGCACCCGCTTGGTGCAGAGCGGCCCGCAAGGCAGACTCCACCGCTTCCAGATCGCTCCGGCCATCCTTACGGCGTTGCGCAAAGACGCGGCCGAGGAATCGATTTACTTCCCACGCCACCTCTTGATGGATCGCAGCAGCCGTTTTTTTTCCTGCTCCGTCCAGCCACCTCGTTCCTGCGTGACCGGGCGGAGCCGACAGATCTTTTCGTTGAGAGTGACCAAGTCCTGGCTGAGCTTCTGAAAGCGGTGAAACTCAGCGACCTCTTGCTGCGCCTTGCGCAGCGCGATGGGATTGGGGAAGGTTTCCGTCACCGTCTTGCCGGCCACGCGGCGAGTGAGGCGAAATTGCGGATCATGCCCAGGGTCGTGGTGTTTGGCGCAGTGGCAGGAGGGCTTGCCACAGCGTCGCGTCACGGCGGTGATCGAACCGGGTCGAAGGTCACCGATGCGGAGGAACTCCTCTAGGAGCTCGGATCTTTGGGTCTCCAAAGTAGCGAGATCGTTCGGCATAAGGGGTATCCTTTCTGTACCGCATATCATCTGTACGTATACATCCGTTCAGAACTATGCCACAAAAAAAGAAAACCCGCCAGATCCCCCTCCCAGGTCGCACGCCCCCCTTGTATAGCGTGCTTGCAAATATTCCGGCACTGCCTGCAATGTGGTAGTTATGCCGGAACTGCCTGATATCTTGGCTTACCTTACGGCCCTGGAAGGCCGAATCCTCGGCCAGCCGCTTGAACGTGTTCGCATCGCTAGCCCGTTCCTGTTAAGAACGGCAGACCCGCCCGTCACGGACACGCAAGGAAAACGCGTTCGTGAACTACGACGGATCGGAAAGCGCATCGCGTTTGGCTTGGAGCACGACCTCTGGCTGGTGCTCCATTTGATGATTGCCGGGCGGCTCCACTGGCGCGCCGCGAACGCCAAACTCTCTGGACGGATGAACCTGGCGGCATTCGATTTCCCAAATGGCTCGCTCGTCTTGACCGAGGCCGGATCGAAGAAACGCGCGTCGTTGCACGTAATTCGCGGTGAGGGCGGGATCGCCGCCATGGACCCAGGCGGGATCGAAGTCTTCGAGAGTGATCTGGACTCTTTCCGCTCGGCGCTCTGTGCGGAGAACCGCACGTTGAAGCGTGCGCTGACCGATCCGCGAATCGTCAGCGGGATTGGAAACGCTTATTCCGATGAAATCCTGCACGCGGCGCAGCTCTCTCCCATAGCGCACACCCAAAAACTAACGCCCGCGGAATGGGAACGGCTCTTTGACGCAACGCGATCGGTGCTCTCCGTTTGGATCGATCGCTTCCAGGCTGAAGCCAACAGCACGTTTCCAGAGAAAGTCACGGCCTTCCGCGAAGGAATGGCTGTTCATGGGCGGTATGGGAAACCTTGCCCACGATGCGGCGAAAAAGTTCTGCGCATCCGTTACGGCGACAACGAGACCAATTATTGCGCCCTTTGCCAGACCAA
This sequence comes from Dongiaceae bacterium, assembly GCA_035499255.1. Lineage (GTDB taxonomy): Bacteria > Acidobacteriota > Terriglobia > Acidiferrales > UBA7541 > Acidiferrum. The sequence continues at coordinate 2,866 of DATJZF010000041.1, forward strand.
CGGACGAGTACTCGCCGATCGCGCCCTTTCGCGACTTTTGGGCTCTGACTGGCCGCGCACCTTAGAAGAACTCGAGGCGCTGAAACGCCGTTGAGCCGCTGACCTTTTTCAGTACCGTGCTATTCTCATGAACGAAATGCCCGATGATTTGCAATTTATGCAGCTGGCGCTCGAAGAAGCTCGCGCCTCCGCCTCGGCCGGAGAGGTCCCGATCGGCGCTGTCATCGTCCATGGGGACGCCGTGTTGGCACGTTCCGGCAATCGGACGATCCGCGACAACGATCCCACCGCCCATGCCGAAATTGTAGTGCTGCGCGAGGCTGCGCGGGTCTTGGGCAATTACCGCTTGGCGGGTACGACCCTCTACGTCACGCTCGAACCTTGCGCCATGTGCGCTGGGGCCATCGTCCAAGCACGGGTCCCCCACCTGGTCTACGGCGCGGATGACCCGAAAGGCGGGGCGTTCCGCTCCTGTTTCAGAGTCCTAGCTAACGCACAATTGAACCACGCTGTGGACGTAACCCCGGGCCTTCTCGCCACAGACTCGGCTTCCCTGCTCCAGTCGTTTTTTGCCTCGCGCCGTTGAACCGCTCCGGAACTCGCCGCCACGTCGGCTACCGAAATCAGAAATTGCCCGGCCATAGCCTACCGCAGGACCAGTTTGATAAACTAATGAGAACGACCACTGCGGAGAGGTGACTGAGTGGTTGAAAGTACTCGCCTCGAAAGCGAGCGTGCGGGAAACCGTACCGTGGGTTCGAATCCCACCCTCTCCGCCACTTCCTTCATTTGAACGCAAGATCTTGCTCAAGATGAACTACGATGGGCCGGCTAAAGGGGATTACGACGCCTTTTTACGCGGCGCTGGTTTTGCGTTACCGATTTCCGTCAGTTTTTGTTGTGCGGGGCCCTTGTAAGGGCTATCCACCGATGCGGCGTCGGTGAACGCCTGCTTGGCCTCCGCATTCTTCTTCAGATTCACATAAGCGAAGCCGAGGCGGTATTGATTGCGCGCGTAAGACACCGCATTGGATTTAAGCAACGGTGCGGCTCTGGTCAAGTAATCGACAGCTTGGGTATTTAGCTTCTTCGCGATGCTGATCTGGCCCAATGCGCTCAGTGCCAGTCCTTTCTGAACGGAAGTTTCCTGTTTCCACTGATCGTCCGCGACGCCTTCGGGCTTCTTCGCGGAATCCGCGAGGGAGAGGGCTTTCTTGGCGTAAGCCTCGGCTTTATCCAATTGCTCACCCTTTTCGCTGTAGTCGTCCGCCAGCAGAAGCAGCATACCGATGTTGTCTGGATCCTTGGCAATAACAGCACCCGCGGCGGCTTGCATTTTTACGCGATCCTGCGCCTGTTGATAGGCGAACGCCGCCATCGCGAGAGCTTGTGTCTCTTCGGAAGTACCCACGTACATTTTCGCGATGCGCCGAAAATAGGCAGCTTTCTTGGCGGGATCCTTGGTGTTGTAGGCCGCACTGACCAGCGACTGGTGGACGTAGTCAATGTTGTCCTTCTGTGCCGCAAGCCTCTCGGCCTTGCCGCGCTCCCACGATTCGGCATCGGTGCCGGCAGGCGGGGCGCTCTCTTGATAGGCCTGGATGATGGAAGTGGCTTTTTCACCGTAGGCAAACAGTTTTTCAATGTCGCCTTTTTCGTTGGCGGCACGAATCATGTTGAGTGCGTTCTGGAAATTATCGGGATCGAGGGCAAAAAGTTTGTCCCCATACCCAAATGCTTTGTCGTACTGCTTGGCGTTGATGTAGTAATTCACGTACTGCTCGTCGGCGACGATTCGATAGTCGTCATCCGGGTGAGCTTTTGAAAACTCGTCGATGAGCTGCAACTTCTGAGCGGGATCCGCGGCGTTGATCGCATTGATCTGCCGGTCCACTTCCGAACCCGCTGGAATCAAAATGTTCTTGCCGAGTTGTGCCTGACTGGCTGGAGCAAAAATCGCGGAGAGTAGCAACAGGGCAGGAAGAATCCGTATGCGAGGCATCCTGACCTCCTGTAGAGGAATGACGTGGGAGCGAAAAGCTTCTCAATGAATCTTAGTGCTCTGGAGCATGCGGTGCAATTCAATTCCCACGAGCGAACTGGCGTGGCAGAGCGGATTAGTGGCAGAGCGGATTTGACGCCGTGCGGCCTTCCGGATGAACATTGAAGTTTTGGGGTGGAGGCCATTTATGGAACTGGGGCTGCGCGGCCGAGTGGCTATTGTGGCGGCGGCAAGCAAAGGGCTCGGTCGAGCGGTGGCCGAAGAATTGGCCCGCGAAGGTGTGGAAGTTGCGATTTGCGCGCGGACCCTGTCGGACCTGGAAAAAGCTGCTCGGCGTATTCACGAAATCAGCGGCCGCGAGGCGTACTGGCAGTCGGTCGATGTGGGAGATTCGAAAGCCGTCGCGGAATTTGTCAACAAGGTGGCCGACCGGTTTGGCCGAGTCGACATCTGTGTGACGAATACCGGCGGTCCCCCGTCTAAACTGTTTGCCGCCACAACCGATGAGGATTGGCGAGTCTGGACCGACCAACTGCTGATGAGCGTGGTGCATTTTGCGAAAGCGGTTTTGCCGCGCATGCAGGAGCGGAACTGGGGGCGTTTTTTGACCATCACGTCATATTCCGTCAAGCAGCCGGTCGAGGGCCTATTACTCTCGAACTCGCTTCGTGCCGGCGTCACCGGAATCGTCCGGACCCTTGCCAACGAATATGCCGCCAGCGGAATCACGGTGAACAACGTCTGCCCCGGCTACACGCGCACGGATCGCCTGGACGAGTTGGCGGCCATGATGGGGGCGTGCAGTGGCGCGAGTGCCGAAGAAGTCTTCGCTGGATGGAAGAAGTTAATTCCCGCGGGGAGGCTGGGCACGCCGGAGGAATTTGCGTCGGTCGTAGCTTTCCTGGCCTCCGAACGCGCCAGTTACATCAACGGCGTTTCGCTTGCCGTGGATGGCGGCACCACTCGAAGCCTTTTATGACTGCCAATGACCCGATTTCCATTCTTATATGAAGGGGAGAGACGAATGAAGTCTGAGATCGAGAGAATGCGTTCGCGTGCCATGTGTCTAGCCATTCTATTCTGCGTTGCGGTGGTGTGCAGTTCGCTTACCTTGCGGGCGGACGAGCCCTATGCGCGCAGCCGGAATTATGACTTGCAACATTCCAAAATCGCATTGCGCTTCGACCTGGAAAACAGGAAGGTCATCGGAGACGTAACCCACACCGTCACGCTGCTCCGTGGAAACCTCGATCGAGTGTCATTTGATTCAGTTGGCCTTCAGATTCAGAGCGTCAAGATCAACAAAAGCGAAGCGAAATTCGAGACCGCTGACAAGGAGTTGCTCGTCCACCTGCCCAGAACCGGCAAGTTGGGCGAAAGATATGAAATCGAAATCAAATATGAGGGCAAGCCGACTAAGGGATTGTATTTCATTTGGCCGGACAAGGACTATCCGAACCGGCCAAAACAGATCTGGACGCAGGGCGAATCTGAAGACACCCGCTACTACCTGCCCACCTATGACTACCCGAACGATCGGCTAACAACGGAAACGATTCTCACCGTTCCCTCAGACTGGCTCACCGTTTCGAATGGCAAGCTGATCAGCACCACCGATGCCGGCGGAGGAATGAAGACCTGGACCTGGCGCGAATCGCAACCCAGTTCCACCTACCTGTTCACGGTGGTCGCGGGTGAACTGGTGGAAGTGAAGGACTCCTGGCGGGGTATCCCTGTGACTTACTACGCGCCGAAAGACCGCCCGGACCGCCTGGCCATCAACTACAACCGCACTCCCGCGATGATCGGTTTCTTCAGCAAGAAACTCGGCGTGGATTATCCCTGGGAAAAATATGCGCAAAGCATGGTCGACGATTTTGTGGCCGGCGGCATGGAAAACTCCAGCGCAACCACAAACACCGCTTCGTCGCTGCGGAATCCCAAGCTCGTCCCGGAATATCCCATGGACTATGACGGACTGATCTCTCACGAACTAGGGCACCAGTGGTTTGGCGATCTGGTGACGACCAAAGACTGGGGAAATATCTGGCTCAATGAAGGGTTTGCTACGTTCATGGAGTTCATGTGGACGGAGAGCCACTACGGAAAAGACGAAGGCGATTACGAGCGCTGGGATTCCATGCGCGATTGGTTCCCGCAACACAATTTGTACGCGAAGCCAATTGTGCGGCGCGATTTCGATGATTCGAGCGAATTTGACGGCAACGCTTATGGAAAGGGAGCGCTGGTGCTTTACATGCTCCGCCACCAGTTAGGCGACGAGGCGTTCTACGCCGGCCTGAAGCACTACCTGGAGGTGAATCGCGGGAAAAACGTCGTCAGCGCGGATCTGGCGAAAGCGATCGAAGAAGCTACCCACACCAACGTGGATCAATTTTTTGACCAGTGGGTGTATGGCGCGGGCGCTCCGAAATTCGAAATTTCGTATCAGTATGAGCCGGAGAAGAAGCAGATTGCGTTACGTGTCAAGCAGACGCAGAAGGTCGAAGGCCGCGTCGGCCTCTTCACCGTGCCGGTAGATGTCGAAATTACGAACGTTACTGGGCCAAAACTTTACCCCATCACCGTGTCCAAGGCGGATGAGACGTTCAATTTGGCTTCATCCAGCGCGCCGCAGATGGTCATCTTCGACAAGGGCTCGCAGGTTCTCAAATCGGCCGAGTTCAAAAAAGAGAACCAGGAATGGTTTTATCAGCTGAAGAATGCAAGCGAATTGGCGGATCGCGCCGATGCGGCCGTGGCCCTGGGCAAGTTGAAGGGGAACGACGAAGCCGCCGCTGCTCTGGGCACCGCGCTGCGGAACGACAAAGGCCGGGGCCTGCGAATCGTAGCCGCTCGTTCGCTTGGCGAATTGGGTAGCCCCGCCGCGTCGAAAGAGTTGTTGGACTCGTTGTCGAGTATC
>DATJZF010000042.1:0-19734 GCA_035499255.1 Dongiaceae bacterium
ACTTCCTGGTTCGCCCTTCTGAACGATTCCGCCAAACGAAGCAACTTGCCTCAGCACAGGGAACACTGCTGGACCCGATTTGTCGCTCAACGTTTGCCCAGCCCGCTAAAATATCCGCATGACCAGAGAACGCTGGGCCCAGCTCGGAATCACGGTTCAATTTCTAATCGTGGTCAGGACACTCGGTGAGTTCTTCCGGTTGAAGCATGCCCAAGGCGCAAGCTTCTCGGCCGCCGCCGCCGCGCCCTATATTGGCGGCGCCTTGATCGCCGCATGCTTCTGCTGGGCAGCGGTAACCTTCTGCTTCTTTCGACGCTTCACCCTGTCCGCCTGGACTACGCTCGCAGCCGTGATCGTTCTCCTCGTGTACAAAATTGCGGTGATCGGTTGGTGATGGCGGGTAGCGTTGCGAGTGCCGGTGCACGGATACGTACTTCGGAGGTTACCGCGTTAATAAAGGACCTACCGCAAAATTCCGCGCACGGTTATGATGCCTAAAATGTCAAAAGCAATCGGTTGGTTTTTCCTTGTGGCACTTGGCACAGTCATGACCATCAATGCCGCGTATATGTTGCTTTCGCCGCGAGCATGGCTCCGCCTCCCTACTTGGTTCCCATCAGCTGGACCGTCATTCAGAGAACGTTACGCAGATGGACGTGGACTACTTGAGTTGAGATTTACTGGAGCGGTTCTGCTTGCCTTCATCGGCTGGGTAATCTACCAATCCTCGACTCATTAGGGTCCAGTACGAAAATTGCCGGTTTGCGCTGCCGCCTCAGATGGTCGACGCAACACTTGCTTGGAGTTAATCTGCGGGAGTCTGAAAGCCTAAGATTTTTCTTGGGCGTTGATTCAAGAGCAGCTCGACCTGGTCGAGCTGCTCTTGCGTGACGGGAGCGAGGTCCGCTCCTCGCGGAAAATATTGTCGCAGCAGTAGATTGCTATTCTCGTTCGAGCCGCGTTGCCAGGGACTTTTCGGATCGCAGAAGTACACCTGCACATCCGTCGCCACCGTGAACTCCTTGTGCTTGGCCATCTCCAATCCGCGATCCCACGTGTCCAGCGTCAACACGTCGGGACGGATGCCTTACACATACGACAACAAAGCGGGTGCGGGTGCCGCGCCTGTCGCTCAATCGCCCGGCCAGCTAAAATATCCCCATGACTAGAGAGCGCTGGGCTCAGCTCGGAATCACGGTCCAATTCCTCATCGTCGTCAGGACACTTGGTGAGTTCTTCCGGCTGAAGCACGTCCAAGACCCGAGCTTTTCGGTCGCAGTTGCCGCGCCGTATATTGGCGGGGCCTTGCTCGCTGCCTGCTTCTGCTGGGCCGCCGTGACCTTGTACTTCTTCCGACGCTTCACCCTTGCCGCCTACATCGCGGTAGCCACCGTGGTCCTTCTCCTCGTCTACAAGATCGCGGTGATCGGCTGGTAATGGCAGCTGGGTGCCGCACCCTTCGGGGTTAACGGTGCGGATTTTCTCTGGTATTGCGTCGAGCATCTGAGCCGGCAGCGCTTACCGGAAACAGGGCGGCTAGTGCCGAGTTGGGAACCTACTCTGGTTAATGGCATTCGTGATTCCCGGTCGCCAAGTGACGAAGAGTTGCGTCAGCCATTTGAGCCGTCGCCACTCGAATTTCTACAAACTAGACGACCTCGACGCGGAATACACCGGGACTTACCAGTGATATGCTCCGTCGTAGGGACGGCTCCAAACATGGGGTCGTTGCTTCACGGATGAACAAAACGATCGTCCTCCTCGTGATCTGTGCCGGAACCTGTTTGCTCTCTCTGCTCCCCGTGACTGCGGCGAAACGGAAGCTGAAGGACACCCCGATCAACGGTCCGGCACTGCTCGCGTTCGATGGTCAAGACAACCTGTACGTTGTAGAGGAGTACGGGCGCCATATCCTCCGAATCGATACCAAAACGGCATCGATTTCGGTGGTCGCCGGGAATGGACTGCCGAAGAGGAAGATCAACATCGAGTAGTCACGAATTTCCGCGGTTTGTCTCGACGAGTGGCGCACCGGGGGATCTGTAGGGCAACATGGCTTGATTGTGAATCACTACACAGCTGGAGGAAAACTGACGTGAGAACGATGTCGAATTTCCGGACGAAGCGAGCTTTCGCGGGTTCAACCCATTTTCGTTTGGCAGTCGCTGGGCTTGCGTTGGGCGCTGGGCTTGCATTACCGGCGCATGCGCAAAACGACCGGATGACACCCATCGCCACGCCTTCGCAGCCCAACGCGATCGAACTTGACACTGGTCCGCTGCTCGGCGCGACGAACCCGGAGACCTGGCATAGCCAGTACGGCAGTCAGTTCGCGCGCAACGTGACGATTGCGACGCTGACGCCCTTCCTTCCGGATCCCGCCAAGGCAAGCGGCGTCGCCGTTGTTGTCGCACCCGGCGGCGGTTTCTTCACCCTGTCCATGGAAAATGAAGGCTGGAACGTCGCCCGCGCACTGGCGGAAAAAGGTGTCGCCGCGTTTGTCCTCAAGTATCGCTTGAAGCAGACACCGGCCGACATGGCAGGATTCGAGAAATCCATGCGGGAAATGTTTTCGGGTACAGCGCGGCCGCCCCGCCCCGAACCCGAAAAGGCGATCGCTGGTCTTGCCCCTCAGATCGCCGACACCCGCGCGGCATTTGCCCTTATCCGGAAGCGGTCTGCCGAGTGGCATGTCGATCCCAACCGGATCGGCATGATTGGTTTTTCCGCGGGCGCGATGCTGACAATGGCGACTACACTTGCCGGCGAGGATGCCAAGCCCGCTTTCATCGGCAACATCTACGGTCCTCTCGCGTCGGTTACGGTGCCAGCCGAGGCGCCGCCACTGTTCATCGCACTGGCTGCCGACGACCCTTTCTTCGGGAGCAGCGGCTACGGGCTCATCGATAGCTGGAAGGCCGCGAAGCGCCCCGTCGAATTCCATCTTTATGAACAGGGTGGCCATGGCTTCGGGATGTACCCGAAGGAAACTACCAGCACCGGTTGGTTCGATGCCTTTGTGCGCTGGCTCGGGATGCATGGAATGCTGAAGCCGTCTTGGGTCTAGCCCGCTTCCGCGGATCGACCGCATTCAGTCATTTCCGTTATGCGTGGTGCAACCATCTGCTCTGCTCCAGCCACTTTGTTGGGATCTAATCTTTGGAAGGCGTTGTCGAATTCCGGTCCCGCCGTTCGACTGATATAGCGAGGGCCCCCGAAGACCGTTACAGGAGACGTCATGATGCAATACATGGTTGCCATTTACCGTCATGTGTCCGGGAGCAAGCCGATCCGTCAAAAAAAACTCGCAACTGTTCTCGCAGCGGTGACCCTGCTCGGCGCGACGCACGCGATCGCACAGGAGGCCAAAGCACCTTATCCCAACATGGCCCCGCTCGAACAATATTTGATGGAGCGAAGTGCGGAGATCGCGTTGGCTCGCACGGCCGCTCCCGCATCCATTTCGGAGAGCGCCGAGGTGCTGGTGCTGCAACCTGCGGGATACGCCACAGCAGTGAAGGGTAACAACGGCTTCGTTTGCGTCGTCGAACGGTCCTGGGGCGCTGCAACCGACGAGCCGGAATTCTGGAATCCCCAAGTCCGCGCTCCGATTTGTTTCAATCCGGCGGCGGCACGTACCTTTTTGCCCATCTTTCTCATGAAGACAAAACTGGTGTTGGCCGGAAAATCGAAGCCGGAGATTTTGCAGGCCACAGAAACGGCATTGGATAAGAAGGAGCTGCCCGCGCTGGAGCAAGGTGCAATGTGCTACATGCTTTCGAAGCAGCAGTACTTAAACGACCGGGGCAAGGCATGGCATCCGCATCTCATGTTCTTTATTCCGGGCGACATCGCGAAAAGTTGGGGAGCCAACCTGACCGGCTCGCCCGTAATTGCGGCGAATGATCCTGAGGAACGGGCGACCATCTTCATGGTCTGGGTCAGTGCCTGGTCCGATGACACGCCCGCCCCGCCAATTTCGCACTAACTTGGTCGCGTGGCGAAGGCTCACGATGGCAAGCACGCCGTGGGTGCCGCAATCCCTCGGGTTCAGGGGTGCGGATTAAGGGTTTCTTCCGCTTTTCGCGCGGCTCGCCAGTTTTCGTTTCACTGGATTGTCGTGCATCGTTTACTTGATTTCGGCTGTCGTTCCCAGACCCGCGTACAAATGGCTCTCCCCATACGCTTTCTTCAATCGCGCAAACGCCGGTTCCCCTGTGCAATGTCCGGCCGCGATCCTCTGCACCTTCCACTTTACCTTTAAACTCTCCACCAGCACGTCAATCTCTTCGACCGGGGTCGTCACCAGGTGCAAGCCCCCAAACACGACCTCCGTCCTCGGATCGACCGCGCTTGCCGCTTCCAGAATCGCTTCAAGTCCCGCGTGCGAGCACCCATCCACCAGCAACAATCCGTTCGGCCTCTTGATCGCCAGCGTCAGTTCCGGCAGCTCCAGCGTTCCCTTCTTCTGTGAAACGGTCCGCACGAGGAAAATCCCCGGCGACACTTCCGTCAATCGATCCACCAACACAAAATTCCCCGTGTCGTACAGCTTGCCCCATGCGAAATGTTCTGGATTTGTTCCCCCGAAGTACCGCATCTTCGCGGGCAAGCTCTCCTCTGGCCGCAAAAACGTCGTCGGAAACGGCGGTCCCCCGAATCCATTCCCTCCATCCGCGGGCACGTACACAGTAACGTTCGGATTCACCTTCAGCACATATCTCAGCCCCGTCGTGTGGTCCGTATGCCGATGCGAAATGACCACAAAATCGAGTTTCGTCAGGTCTACGCCCAGCGCCTTTACGTTGTGTTCAAAAATTGCGGCGTCGTTACCCGTGTCGAACAGAATCCGCTTTCCGTTGTGCTCCACAAAAGCGGAAAATCCCCAGTCCTTCGTCAGTTCCTTCGATTCCCCGAACGCATCGTAGAGAATCGTCACCTTATCTTGTGCCTGGCACGGAATGGCCCCGGCACACGCCAGCGCAAATGCCACAGTCCGCAAAACCTGAGTTCTCAATGAACACCTCGAGACGGACCTCTTCGATCCAGGCCTTCGACTTGCGCATTGTACGCCGCTCCGGCCGATCATCAACACAACGAATTGGCCACCCTGGCGAAACGCCGGAGGAGGATAAGCCTAATAAACCCGGCACAACCCTGTTTCGTCTGGCGGCGTCTCATTCACGATCTGCTCGAGTCCTTCGTGAAGTCATGATTTGGAAGAAAAGCACCGCCGCTTTTTCATTTGCGGTTCTTTTTTGTGCCGCTGGTCTTTCGCAAGAATCCAGGCAGACGCGAGAACTGCGCCAGACAATCAGGGTCGAGTCTAATCTTGTCGTTCTTACCGTGACGGTGAAAGATAGCAATGGCCGGCTTGTCTCAGGCCTGGTGAAGGAGGACTTCCATGTTTTCGACGACGAAACTGAGCAGAATGTTCTCTCTTTCGCCGATGAAAGCCTTCCTCTTTCGCTGTTAGTTCTCGTCGATGACGACCTTAAATGGAAAGAAGGAACCCAAATGGCTAGAAGTGTGGGTTCAGTCATCGGCGACATTGCAGAACAGGACGAGGCTGTGGTCTGCCGATTTGACATGCTTTTTTATCCCGGAGAGGAGTTCACCGATGACTCCCTCAAGCTCATCGCTGCGCTGAAGTCTGCTCAAGCACAGGCGCAGCCCTCTCATCCCTACGTCCCACAGCCCCTGATCACCGACCCCGTTTCGACCACGGGACCGCCCAGACCTGCCGCACCCACCCACGCCGGTTCCCGGCCAACCAAAGCACTTGATGACGCGCTTTATTCCTCGGCGCAACTTCTTCAGCAACGGCCCACTGACCGCCGAAGAATTATTCTGATCCTTACAGACGGTTGGAACGAGCCGAAACTGAACCATCATTCTCACGAGGCCGTCCGAGACGTCCTGCTTCAAAACAATATCTCTGTCTATGCTCTGGTCGCGAACTCTGGCAAATCAAAAAGGAAGTTCTCCGAGTTGACCGATTACACTTCTACCACCGGCGGCGGAATCTTTTACGGAACTTCAACTTACGTGATGGAGCTCACGTTGACGCGTATGACGGAACAAGCTCGCCACGATTACACTCTCGCTTATTCCCCCGGGGGCAATGACCATTCCCAGGAATTTCACACGCTCAGGGTAACTGCTACTCCAGGCACAAGTGCGACGACCCGCTTGGGCTACCGCAGCGCAGGCGCACAGACACCCAATCCATAGACAGGCTCCCCGTAGGTGGCTACTGCGGCGCGTCGGCGATGGTGAAGTCTGCTTTTAGCGACAGCTTGCTCGATTTCGGCAAATCCAGCGTCCGCGTAAAGTCCGCAAACCCGCGCAATTTCAGGACAATCGTATGTGTACCCGCGGGAAGACGGAGCGTGGCCGGCGCGTTTCCCAGAAATCTTGCGTCGACAAAAATCTCCGCGCTATCCGGCAGTGAACTGATCGACAGTGTGCCGAACGAGGCAGACGGTGCAATGACTGGCGCTTCGGGAGTGGAAGTCGACGTCTCGACCACCGAATCTTCCGTGTCAGGCGCGGCATCGGCGGACTTTCCCGTTGCGGCCGTAACAGTATGAGGCGCCAGCCCCGGATAGAACCGTTGAAGCACATTCAGCAGGTCGCTCGCACTCAACGCGAAGCCAATCCCCGTCACATTTTTGCGGATCACTTTGAGCGTGTTCAGGCCCAGCACTTCGCCGCGCGTGTTGACCAGCGGGCCGCCGGAATTGCCGGGATTGATCGGCGCATCGGTTTGTATCCACGTGCCGGGCCCCGCCGCAGGGAATCGCCCCACCGCACTGACAATTCCTTTTGTCACACTGAAGAGCATCGCGTCGCCGGGATTCCCGATCACGAGTACCGATTCTCCCTGGCGTGCCATCGAAGAGTCTGCCAGCGCCAGATACGGAAACGCGAAGTCCGCCGAAGGCGCGTCCGCCTTCACGAGCGCAATATCCAGATCGGGATCGATGAACACAACCTTCGCCGGCAGCTGCGCCCCCGACGGCAGTACCGCCGTTAGCGTCGAATCGCTCCGGGCCACATGCGCATTGGTCGCAATCACACCAGTTTCCGTCACGAAAAAGCCCGAGCCCATGCCGTCGAACGCCTTCAGGCACACCACCGCCGGCTTCGTCCGGCGAACCAGTTCTTCCAGAGACAACTCCGGCGCCAGCGACGCCGGTTGTGCCACAGGCACCGCAGCCACCGCGCCGGTGAATGTGCTCGCGATGGTCTCCAGGTCGACATGGAAATGGTCCGACTTGAACAGCCAATACTGCCCGTGATGCCGCCCGTGCAGGTCGATCCAATCCATCGGCCCTTCCGTCAACGCAATCTCCCGCGTCGCGTACCCGGCCAGAGAAACTCGTGCGACTAGCGGATGCTCTAGTCTTTGGCCCCACGCCGTGTGCGTGCGATGGAAATATCCGCCGGGGAACTCCTTTTCAAACGGTGTCACGCCGGCGGGAACGCCATCGAGCTCCACCGTTGCGCCCGGTGGATTGCTGGTGATCCTGAGCGATTCCGCCAGAACAAAAGTAGGGAGGCATAGCGAACTGAGACAGACGAACAGCAACGACGGCGGAACGTGGACGGGACACCGAGAGGGGAAGTGCATCGAGAGGGGCCTCCCTTTCTCGTTAGTATACTATTAAGTTATTAAATTATAAAGTAAAAAGGGTCGGCAAGGCCATTCGCCTAGCTTGCGTCGCTCTTCTTGTGCCCCGAACATCGCAAGACCGGCAACCGCGGATACTTGGGAAACGAGGGATCCGTCTGGGAAAGCTGGCAGAGCAGGAAGTGCGAGCCCTTCGCGGATTCAATGACCCTGGCGTGGGTGCAATCCGCACACAAACCAAGCTTTCCGCCCGGTTTTGCCACGCCAGCATCGGTCATGATGGTCCGCTCGTTTTAATTCGGCGTTGGCGCGGGGGCCGCAGGTGGCGCAGTAACCGCTGGAGTTGGAACATTCGGCCTGCCGAAACGCGCTTCATCGATTGGTACATTCAACTCAATCTTGTCCGCGGTAATTTTCTGTACCTCGTCCGCGCCCGGCGAACTGGCTTCAATCACATACGCGAACTTCAAACCATCCACGTCCCGGAAATCGTGAAATACCTCTTGCCACGCAACATCGTGATCGCCGATCTTCCGCGTGCCTTCCCACTTCAGCAGCAGGTGCGTCGCTGCGTCAAAGTAAAAGCTGCTGCTTTCCCCTGATTTGGTAGTCAGCTTCACCTTGTACGCGGTCTTCCCCAGCACTTCTTCCTTGTCGATGAATTCCACCTGATTGCCTTTGGATTTGTAGTCCACAAACGGCCCGTCGAAATCCGCCTCATCCAGAACCGCGGCCAGTTCCGCTTCGGACATCACTTGCACCGAAGGGTTCGGCATGAAGGGGTTGTACACCCAGCCCTGTTTCCTGCCGTCGTAGGTGCGAATCATTTTCTGGTCGTTAATGGTCAGTTCCGTGTGCAACTTCAACGGCCGCTCATGTTCCACCAGGAACGGACCTTCCGCGCCTTGGCCGAAGGAAACCATTCCGCTGACCCGCTGCGTTTTGATGGACTTGATCTTCGCCAGCCCGCCGCGAGCCTCGATGTAGCCGTTGATCACTTCGTCGGCCGTTTGCGCCGGTAGCGCGCGGGCAAGCAAAACAAAGGTGGCGAGCAATAAGATTTTGCGCATGGCGATCTTCCGGTGGGATGCGGCGGGTGCGCCCACCTCAAGAATGGTAGAGGCAGATGGCAGAGGGGTCAACCTGGCCCAGCCTGAACACGGGTTGCAGAAAAATACTTCTCTTCTGTCATCCGAGCGAAGCGAGGAATCTCTCTTGTTCGAACAACCAAGAAAAAGAGGGATTCCTCACTCCGCAGACTCCGTTCGGAATGACGGCTCTCGAGCCTTTCTGTAAACTCCGGAGTCGATATTGGCTTTTCCGGGAAACTCCGGTAAGAGAGTAGGACGCTCGTTCGGAGGCACCCATGAAGACACCGTTTCGCTGGTTGACGATAGCGGTCTGCTTGGCACTGGTTCTTGGCTTCGTGACCTCCGTCACTGCGCAAACTGACGCCGCACGGAAAGAAATTGAAGCCTGGAACCAGAAATACATCGCCGCGCACTTGAGAATGGACAACGCTGCGATCCTCGGCATGTGGCAGGACGACGGCGTGAGCTTGCTCCAAGGCACCCCACCCATCATCGGTAAACAGGCAATAGGCAAATTCTTTGACGAGGCCGTCGCGCAGATCGGCGGTTATCACATGAAAACCATGGAAATCGACTTCCGGGAGATCCAGATCATGGGCGACTGGGCCTACGAATGGGGCATTGAGCATCAGGTACTGCAGCCGCCCCCAGGCAAGGAAGCTTTCGATGGACGCGGCAACATCCTGCTCATCCTGCACAAAAACCCGAATGGCGAGTGGAAAATCAAGCAGGAGACGTGGAGCGCCGCAGCGAAACCGTAGCGCTGTTCCTCTTCACCAGGCATTCATTTGACAGCGTTCCCGTTTTCGGGAGAAAACCTTTGCGAACGAATCCATTCGACACGGTGGTTTACCAGTTCTCATGAATATTCTCGACTTGGTCGTCGGCAGGCCTCTGGCAAGCGCCGAAGAGCGCGCCGAGCAGATTGGACCCACGCAGGGTATCCCCATTTTCGGTCTCGACGCGTTAAGCTCCGCCGCGTACGGTCCTGAAGCCGCGCTCAGTTTGCTCATTCCTCTCGGTCTCCTGGGCGTTCGCTACATTGTGCCGATCAGTGTCGCGATCATCACGCTGCTCGTCATCGTTTACTTTTCCTACCGCCAAACCATCGAGGCCTATCCCACCGGCGGTGGCTCGTACACTGTGGCGCGTTTCAACCTCGGCAGCTTCTGGGGATTGTTGGCGGCCGCCGCGCTCATGGCCGACTACATCCTCACTGCCGCCGTCGGCATCTCTGCGGGTGTCGGCGCATTGGTTTCCGCAGTGCCGAAGCTCCTGCCGCACACGCTTGGCTTGTGCCTCGCGATCCTTCTTGTACTCACGCTTGTGAACCTCCGTGGCGTGAAAGACGCCGGCACCGCCTTTCTTCTGCCCACTTATCTTTTCGTCGGCACCCTGCTCATCACCATCGTTGGCGGACTGATTCGCGCCGCGATGAGCGGTGGGCATCCTGCCCCGCTTGAACCTCTTCCGGTTCTGCCCCCACAAATCCAGGTCGCGACCTACTGGCTGTTGCTGCGCGTGTTCGCCAGCGGTTGCACGGCGCTGACCGGCGTGGAGGCGGTCAGCAACGGTGTGCGCGCATTTCGCGAGCCTCGCGTGAAAAACGCGCAACTGACGCTCACCATCATCATTGCGATTCTGGGCGTGATGCTCGCCGGAATCTCTTACCTCGTGAAGGTCTATGGAATCATGGCCACCGATCCGGGCAAGCCCGGCTACCAGAGCGTCCTCTCGATGCTCGTGGCAGCGGTGTTCGGGCGCGGAGTCTTTTACTACATCACCATCGCTTCCATCCTTCTCGTGCTGTCTCTTTCCGCGAACACAGCCTTCGCCGATTTTCCCCGCCTCGGCCGCGCCATCGCGTCAAACAACTATCTGCCGCATGGTTTCGGCCAGCGTGGCCGCCGCCTGGTATATGGCCACGGAATCTGGGCCTTGGCGGGATTCTCTGCAATTTTGCTGGTCCTTTTCGGCGGGGTGACCGACCGTTTGATTCCGCTGTATGCCGTCGGCGCGTTCCTGGCGTTTACGCTGTCGCAAGCGGGCATGGTGCGCCACTGGTGGAAGGCGCGTGGTCCGCACTGGTTGAAATTCGCATTGATCAATGGGCTGGGCGCGTTCGTTACCGGCATCACCGTGATCGTCGTCCTGGTGGCCAAGTTTCTTGATGGCGCATGGCTCACGTTGCTCTTCATCCCGCTGGCGATCTTCCTGTTCTACCGGGTGCGCCGCCACTACCACAGCGTCGCGGTGATCAGCCAATGCACCACTCCACTCGAGCCGCGCAAGTCTGGCCGGCCTCCCATCGTCGTCGTGCCCATCGATCGTTGGAGCAAGCTCAGCAAGCAGGCGCTCGAATTCGCGCGGCGTATCTCTCCCGAAGTCATTGGCGTGCATGTCGAGCCCGGGGAGAGAGAGGAAGCAGCCCTGCTGGAGGCAGACTGGGAGCGCTACGTCGCTAATCCTTGCCGCCAATCGGGCGAAGTGCGCCCTGCTTTAAAGATTCTGGCGTCGCCGTACCGTTTTGTGGTGGTCCCTGTTGTGCAGTTTGTCCTCGAGCTTTCAGAAACGCATCCGGACCGGCAGATTATTGTGGTTATCCCTGAACTGGTGGAAGAGAAGTGGTACGAATATCTGCTCCACAACCAGCGCGCGCGGTTGCTGCAGTGGACGTTGCTCGCGAAGGGCAACGATCGAATCTTTACGGTGGCGTCGCCCTATTACTTATCCATGGCCAATCGCTCGCTGCGATAGGCGCACGCCGCCGGCACAAGTTATGAAAAATTGTAAAAAGCACCTTACCCGGCATCTCGTTCCGCATCTAAGCCGTTAACCTGAAATCCAAGTTAACTCTGGAGGGTTTGTGTCTGATCCTGTGACCTTCACCTTGAACGGCAGAAAAGAGACCGTTGCCTCTGAGCCCGACACGCCGCTCCTTTTCGTCCTGCGTAATGAACTGAAACTAACGGGCCCCAGGATGGGCTGCGGCATGGCGCAGTGTGGTGCCTGTGCGGTCCTGCTCGATGGAGAAGAGATCCGCACTTGCGTTACCCCACTTTCATACGCCGCCGGAAAACAGGTCGTTACCATCGAGGGCCTTCCAGCGGTCTGGGCCGCACAAAAGGGTTTGAGCGCCAGTGAATCGGCCGCGCCACTGCATCCCGTCCAGCAGGCGTGGATCGACGAACAGGTTCCCCAATGTGGCTACTGCCAGAGCGGCATGATGATTGCCGCGGTGCAACTGCTTGCGAAAAATCCGAATCCCACCGTTGCGCAGATCAAGGATGCATTCACCAACACTCCGCCCTCACCGCATTTGTGCCGCTGCGGCACCTATTCCGCGATTATCGACGCGGTGCAGCGCGCCGCCCAGGCCATGAAGGGAGCGGCGCGATGACGCAGCGCGAAGCCACCGCATTGCCCGCAACCATCTCCCGCCGCGGCTTTGTCAAAACTGGCGGAGCCCTATTCGTCTCGTTAGCGATTCCAGCGCGATTTGCTGCCCGCGCCGCAGCTGCCGAAAATACAAGTTCTTCCATCGACCCCACCACGGTGGCCTCCTGGCTCGAGATTCGCAGCGACAACACCATCGTGGCGCGGACGGGGAGGACCGAAACCGGCGTCGGCATTACCGGCTACTATCCGCAGACCATCGCCGAAGAACTGAACGTCCGGCCCGAAACCATCACGCTCATTATGGGCGACACCGACCGCACGCCGGATGGCGGATATTCCGCGGGCTTCCTCTTCGGCATGAATAACGTCAGGAAAGTGGCGGCGTACACCTATCAGACGTTGCTGGGTCTCGCGTCCACGCAACTCGGCGTTCCGGTCTCGTCGCTTAACGTCGCCGATGGCGTCATTTCCGGTGGCGGCAAGAAAATGAGTTATGGCGAACTAGTGCAAGGGCAGCATCTCGAGTTGAAAATTCCCGTCAAGGGAGCGCTGCCACAACCCGACCCGAACGGGTGGGTGGGCATGAGTTCGCTCGACGGAATTACCGTTCAAGGCGATCCGCCAATGAAGGCGATCGCCGACTTTAAAGTCATCGGAAAATCGTTTCCCGCGGGGCATATTCCCGACAAAATCACCGGCAAAACAGAATGGAGCTGCGATGTCACCTTGCCTGGAATGCTGCACGCTCGCATGGTTCGTCCGGAGACCATAGGTTCGACGCTGGTTTCCGCCGGCGTTATCGACAAAAAACAGTTTCCAAGCGCGCAGGTGGTTCAGAAGGGCAATCTGCTCGCCGTTGTTTCTCCCAACGAATGGGAAGCTGTGCAGGCCGCGCTGAGCGTCGCCGGCTCCACCAAGTGGAACGACTGGTTCGGTCTGCCCGGAAGCGAGAACGTCACCAAAGCAATTCGCGATTACAAATGGGAAAAGCCGTCCGAGAGCAAGGGAAAGGCTGCCGAAACCACCGCCGCGCTGCAATCCGCTATCAGGAAAATTTCCACCGCCTACGAGCAGGGATACGTGCGCCACGCGCCCATCGGGCCGTTCGTCGCGGTTGCTGATGTGAAAAGCGATGGCAGCGTGACCATCTGGACGCATTCCGCGCAGTCGCAAGGGCTGCGTGCGCGCATCGCCTATATGCTCGGTGTCCCCGTCGACAAAGTCGTGGTGCGCTGGATGGATCAGTCCGGACAGTACGGCCGCACCACGCTTGGCGGTGATGGGGCGGAAGCTGACGCTGTCATCCTCTCGCAGCTGACAGGCAAGCCGGTGCGCGTGCAGTGGACGTTGCAAGAAGATCTCGCTTGGTCGACGGTGTCGCCCGCGTGGGTTTCCGACCTCAGCGCGGCACTCGATGAAAAAGGGCACATCATCGCTCTGCACAGCGCGCAATACTCGCCGCATATGTTCGACCCGCGGCCGCTCGGCGCACTTCTTGCGGGAATGCCGACCGCTACATCCAAGCCCGGCAACTTCCTCGCTACGGAATGGGCCTACGACAAAATTGGCAACCGCCTGGAAGACGCCTACGGCATGCCGAATCTCGCTGCCGACTCACCGAATGGCGGGCTGCGCGGCAACATCATGCGCACTCCAGGGCAGCGTCAGCAGAACTTTGCCCTCGAAGGCTTAATGAACGAAGCCGCAGCTATGGCAGGTGCTGATCCAATCGAATACCGCCTGGCGCACACCACAGACGAGCGGATGATCCATCTGCTCCATGCCACGGCGAAGGCTGCGAATTGGGAGACTCGGCCCTCTCCGCATCGTGGTGCGCGCCACACCGGTTCCACGCCCGTGAAAGGCCGCGGTATGTGCTTGATGATTCGTGAGAATGCTTATTGGGTCGGCATCGCCGAAGTCTCCGTTGTGCCGAACTCCGGTGAAGTAAAAGTGACCAGGTTCACCATCGGTGGCGAGCCCGGAAAGATCATCAACCCGCGGCAATTGGATCGCTGCATGAAAAGCGGCGTGGTGATGGGTTTGAGCGAGGCGTTGAAAGAAGAAGTCACCTTCGACAAATCCAAAGTGACCAGCACGAACTGGAGCCGATACAAAATCCTCACCATGGAAGAGATGCCGGAAATTCAGGTTGTTCAGGTGTCGCGCGACGACAAAGGCTTTGGCGGCGGCTCCGAAGCTGCGAACGCCCTGGTGCCTCCTGCTGTCTCCGCCGCGATTCACGACGCCACAGGCGTCTGTCCGCGCAAACTCCCGATGAATCCCGCCAACATCAGCGCGCTGCTCAAGACCAAATCCCCGAAAGCCTAATCGGTTCTTTGTAGGGGCGCATTGCTGCGGCCCCATGTCCGCACGATGTCTCCGTCCTTACCCGACTGGGTATAGAGTTATTCCAAGAGTTCGAGGAGCAAACGATGAATAGAATCGTGTGGTTGCTGGCTGCGCTAGCTGTGTGCGCCAGCCCTCTTTTTGCGCAGAATGCACTCGAAGTGAAGAAGCTCCGTTGCGAATACAAAATTGATCCCCTCGGCATCGATGTCCGCAAGCCGCGCCTGAGCTGGCAGCTCGCGAGTAGCGAAAAGAATGTCCTGCAAACCAGTTACGAAATCCGCGTCGCCGAATCAGAAGCGGCTCTGGCGAAGGGTAAAACGCTGTGGACCAGCGGCACGCAGAACTCCGACGAATCGGCGCATCTGGAATACGGCGGACCGGCGCTCCAAAGTGGCCACATCTATTACTGGCAAGTCCGCGTGGCTGACAATCACGGCCACACTTCCGATTGGAGCAAGACCGCGAAATGGGAAATGGGTCTGCTCGAACCGTCAGATTGGAAGGCTAACTGGATCACACCGAATCTGGTCGAGGACGAGAAGAAGTCCAATCCAGCCCCGCTTTTGCGGCGCGAATTTGCACTGAAAAAGAAAATCACCAAGGCCCGGCTGTACGCCAGCGCGATGGGTTTGTACACCTTGGAGCTGAACGGAAAGCGTGTCGGCGATGAGTATCTCACGCCCGGTTGGACGGCCTACGACTTCCGCTTTCAGTATCAGACCTACGACGTTACGGACATGCTTAAGAATGGCCCGAACTGTCTTGCGGCCATGCTCGGCGACGGCTGGTTCCGTGGGCGTTTGGCTTGGCATCCGGGGCGCGATGTTTACGGCGCAAAACTCGCGCTGCTCGCGCAACTGGGAATCATCTACGCGGACGGAAGCAGGGAAATCATCGGAAGCGACGACAAGTGGAAGGCTTCGACGGGAGCCGTGTTGGAGTCCGACATCTACAACGGGGAAACTTACGACGCTCGGCTGGAAAAACCGGGTTGGAGCGCGCCGGATTTCGAAGACAAAAGCTGGAAGGGCGTGAGCGTTGTCGAAACGCCAAAGACGAAGCTCGTTGCGCCCGCCGGTCCGCCCGTGAAAGCGATCGAAGAGATTCGCCCGGTCAAAGTGATCAAGACTCCTGCGGGAGAAACAGTCCTCGACATGGGCCAGAACATGGTCGGCTGGTTAAGATTCCGCGTCACCGCCCCGACGGGAACTGAAATCACGCTGCGGCACGCCGAAGTGCTCGACGAGAACGGGAATTTCTATACCGAGAATCTTCGAGCAGCAAAAGAGACGATTCGCTACATCGCCAAAGGGCAAGGGGAAGAAGTTTTTGAGCCGCATTTCACGTTTCAGGGTTTCCGCTATGTCGCGGTGAGCGGCTGGCCCGGCGACTTAGAACCAGAGAACTTCACCGGCGTGGTGGTGCATTCCGCGATGGAACGCACCGGAACCTTCGTGACTTCTGACGAATTGTTGAACCAGTTAGAGAACAACATCATTTGGGGACAAAAAGGTAATTTCGTCGATGTTCCCACCGATTGCCCGCAACGCGACGAGCGCCTTGGCTGGACTGGCGACGCGCAGGTCTTTGCCGCAACTGCGTCGTTCAATCACGACACCGCCGCGTTCTATACGAAGTGGCTCAAAGATGTCGCGCTGGATCAGGAAGACGACGGCGCGGTCCCTTATGTGATTCCCAATGCGTTGTCGCACCAGACCAGAAAAGGGGAAGCGGCCTCCGCTGGATGGGCCGATGCTGCAACCGTTGTGCCGTGGACCGTCTACCAGGCGTTTGGCGATCGGCGAATTCTCGAAGAGCAGTATCCGAGCATGAAGGCTTGGGTCGAGTACATGCGCAAGCAAGCCGCCGACAAATACATTTGGAGCAGCGGATTCAGCTTCGGCGATTGGCTGGCCTTCGCCACTACAGACTCGGATTATCCTGGTGCCACCACCGACAAAGACTTCTTGCAGACCGCGTACTTCGCGCACTCCACGGAATTGCTCGCGAAAACTGCGGCAATTTTAGGGAAGAAAGAAGACGCGGCCGAATACGCCGCGCTGGAAGGAAAAATCAAAGCTGCGTTTTTGCGAGAATTTGTCACTCCGAACGGCAGAATTTCGCCGAACACGCAAACCGCTTACGCCATCGCACTGGCTTTTGATCTGCTTCCGCCAGAGATGCGCAAAGAAGCCGCTGCGCGACTCGCCACGGACGTGCGCAAGTTCGGCCATCTCACCACCGGCTTTCTTGGTACTCCGGTTTTGTGCAAAGCGCTCAGCGACAATGGGCATCTCGATGAAGCGTACCAGCTGCTGAATCGCAAAGAGTATCCGTCGTGGCTGTACCCGGTCACCAAGGGCGCCACCACCATCTGGGAGCGCTGGGACGGCATCAAACCCGACGGCAGCTTCCAGAATCCGGGAATGAATTCTTTCAACCATTACGCGTATGGCGCAATCGGCGAGTGGATGTATCGCGTGGTTGCGGGAATCGCGATCGACGAAGCGAAGCCGGGATACAAGCACATCCTCATCGAGCCGCATCCCGGCGGCGGTCTGACCTTTGCGAACGCATCCGTAGAAACAATGTACGGGCGCGTTGCGGCAGGCTGGAGAGAAATCGAAAGCAAATTGGTCGTGAATATTTCGATTCCCTCGAACACCACAGCCACCGTGAAATTGCCGGGTGGAAAAACGGAAGAACTCGGCTCCGGCGAATACCTGTTTGACGAAGTGCGAACAGAAAAAAGATAGTCCAAAATGGACGGTTCCACAGCCAAGAACTGACTCCGAATTGACATCCACGTGACATCTGCTTCCCGGTGCGCTGTTACCCTCGCATTGTGACGGAACGAAGCTGCACCTGGAACTAGCGAGCATCCCCCAGCGACTCGCTTGCCTTCCGCAAAGCGCATAGAACACCTGTCTTGCGCCACAAAAACTCGAGAAATCCGCAAGGAGAAAAAATGAACTGGCTCGCGTTATTTGCTCTCCATTCCCAGACGCCGCACGAGCGCACAGGGGAAGCAGCCCTGGATCAATCGTTGGAACACCCCGTTGTCTTCGTGGAGCGGTTCTGGAAGTGGAGAGATTCGCTGTATGTCGTGTCGCTGCGCATGCTCCGCGAGCCGCAGACTGCCACCGACGTTGTGGAAGCGTGTTTTCGGAGGGCTTGTGCGAAGCCGCCAAAGTTCGAATCGGACGGCGCGTTTGGAAGCTGGCTGCTCCGCATTCTGATCGATGAAGCGCTGCGAGCACGAGGCGAAAAGCGCCGCGCAGGCAAAGCCAAGCGTCAACAATCCTTTCCGAACTTGTCGGAAACCATCGCCGCAAAGCTCGAATTCACGGATGAGTTTTGGTGCCTCGACACGGCGGTTTAGAAAAAAGTCAGAAGCAGGTCAGATTCGGTTCACCATCCTTACGCATCGAATGGGGGTAACCAGAACGACCGTTTATGCAAGACGTTTGCTCAATCTTACGAAGGAGAGAAGAAAAAATGGCAGTCGACATGAATCAGTTGAACACGTTCCTGGGCCAATTTGTAGGCGACCTCGGGGCCGCCGTACACACAGGCATGGTGGTGATCGGAGAAAAACTGAACCTGTACAAAGCGCTGGCGTCGGGACCGATGACTTCGTCGGAGCTTGCCGCGAAAACGCACACCGACGAACGGTATCTGCGCGAATGGCTGGCTTCCCAGGCCGCCGGCGGTTACATCACCTATGACGACGCAACCAAGAAATTCAGCTTGAACGAAGTGCAGCAGATGACGCTTGCCGACGACAATTCTCCGGCGTATTTGCCGGGAGCGTTCCAGCTTGCGCTCGGCTCGCTGGCCGCGGTTCCGCGGATTACGGAATCGTTCCGCACCGGCGCGGGGATGGGTTGGCACGAGCATGACGACGCCGTATTCCATGGTTGCGAGAAATTCTTCCGCCCCGGGTATGCCGCGAACCTGGTGAGCAGTTGGATCCCGTCGCTGAAGGACGTGCAAGAGAAGCTGGAATCCGGCGCACGCATGGCTGACGTGGGCTGCGGGAAAGGCGCGTCGACCATTTTGCTCGCGAAAGCGTACCCCAAATCGAAGTTCTATGGATTCGACTATCACGACAAATCCATTGAGGCAGCGCGCGAAACCGCGAAGAAAGAAGGAGTCGCGGACCGCGTCACGTTTGAAGTCGCCAAGGCCAAGGAATTTCCGGGCAAGGGATACGACTTCGTCGCGGTATTCGATTGCCTGCACGATATGGGCGATCCGGTCGGCGCGGCGGCACATGTCCGGAAGTCGCTGCACTCCGACGGCACATGGATGATCGTCGAGCCGTTTGCCCATGACGAGTTGAAGGACAATCTGAATCCCGTGGGCCGGATGATGTACTCCTTCTCGACGTTGCTGTGTACGCCGTGTTCGCGTTCGCAGGAAGTCGGATTGTGCCTGGGAGCGCAATCGGGAGAAAAGAAAATCCGTGACGTTATCACTTCGGCGGGCTTCAGCCGTTTCCGCCGCGCTACCGAAACACCGTTCAATATCGTGTACGAAGCGCGGCCGTAGTCTCGTCAGCTTCGTAGCGCCGGGGCTTTAGCCCGGAAGTAGTTCGAGTCTGCCGCAAAACGAACGCGCGTGCTGAGCAACTAGGGGCCTTGGCACGCGCGTTTTGTATTTTCCGCGCATACACGATCGGCTTGGTTTCCTCCGTAAGGGTGCGCAGGGAAAAGGTGTAGGCAAAAGAGACGTGGAAAGAATCACCCGGCGTGCGGAAAATTTGCAGGCCGACGTGATTGGCAGCGGCTCGTGCCATTTCTCGCGGAAGAAATAAGTGACGCCATGCGAGCAAGGTAGCAGGATGGGGGAGAAATCGTGTCGGGAATGGAAGTGAGGATGCAACAAGCCACCGCCCCCGCCGAATTCATCAGGAGGAAGAATTTCATGATTCGCAAGTTTCTCGTCGGCGTGTCCTTGAGTAGCTTGTTGCTTGCCGGAGCGCCCGGAATGCTGAACGCCCATCAGAATCCACAGCGCCCCCAACCGGGACAGCCCGGCCAAGCGCCCGGGCAGCAGCCTGGTCAACAACCGGACCAGCAGCCGCCGCAGCAAAATACGAAATCGGTATCCGGCAAGGTCACGGACATCGGTGACCAGGGCCACTCGTTCACCGTGAGCAGCAACGATGGACAATCCATGAAGTTCATGGTCGACAAAAACACGCAGGTGCAGGGCCACGTAAAGGTCGGATCGACCGTGGCGGTTGACTAC
>DATJZF010000043.1:0-40907 GCA_035499255.1 Dongiaceae bacterium
GGGCTTCAGGAAATTCCGGCTGGAGCTGGAGAGCCTGACGGAAGAGCACGATGGCCTGGTCGTACTGTTTTTTCTGGAGATGCTCCAGACCCTGGTGATTGAGTTTGGCGGCTTCCGGAGAGGCGGTGGAGCTGGACATCGCGGGAAGCGAAAGCAACGCGCAAACAGCCGTGAGGCAGAGAGTACGTACATTCATGGCTTAAGCTCCGAAGTTAAAACAAAGTGTAATGGAACGGGGCGTGGGGGCGAAAGCGAGACAGAGGCCATCGTCGACCGAGCGTAGCGAGGAATCTCTTCACGACAGGTTTAGTGATATGAGGACAAAATAGTGGATAGAGCGAACAAGAAGCAGAAACGAAGATGAAGACCCACCCTTTGCACACAAATCGTGCAAAGGATGGGCACCCTCAAGACTCGGTGGGTGCGTTTGGGCACAGTGGCACAGGCGAAGCCTATGCTACGAGCGCAGATTTTTGGTGGGTTCTCCGACGAAGATGAGACAGCTGTGCGGGTCGGCGATGTGGAATTCCGTCATGCCGTAGTCACGGTCGAAGAGATCACGGATGCGGTAACGGTCTTTGAAAGCTTTAACGTATTCCCAGAGTTCCAGAATGCCGGCAACTTCGATGTAGATCTCGGTATGTTCGCGCATGGATTTCATGACGGATTCGTCGGCGGCGCGCATGAGGTGGACCGTCTGGCCATCGCGTCCAACGATGGAGTAATCGGGCGAGCGGAGCGTGGTGGTGAAACCAAGGACCGATTGGAAGAACGATAGGGAAGCATCCATGTTGTCGGTAGCGAGCATGGGAGAAATGCGAATGGCGGTGGCGGGCATGAAACCTCTGGGAACGCAGGATAGCACGTCAGGGCAGAGGCAGAGGGGAGCGGATTGTCCTTCCGTCCGAACGGCGCCCGAATGAGTTGGGCAAACAAATCAGCGGTTTGAAAAGTAGGACGCTTGTGCCTGATCGACGGCACCGGTGGAGCCGGAGTGATAGGTCTTGGCCCGGTCAATCTGCGTCCTGGTCATAAGTTGGGCAAGGCTCTTACGGAGGGAAACGGCGGAATGCTCGCCGTCAGCGATAGCACGAGAATACCAAAAGTAAGAAGCGACATAGTCGAGAGGCAGGCCGCAGCCCGATTGGTAAAGGAAGGCTAGATCGGTTTCCGCGGCAGGCAGATGGCTTTCCGCAGCGAGCTTCACCCAGCGCGCACCTTGCACCGAATCGCGGGGAACACCAAGAGACCTGACATACAAAACGCCCAGGCGGTGTTGTGCAGCAGCAAGCCCCTGATCGGCAGCCGCGCGATACCAACGAGCGGCCTGGACGAGATCCGAGGAAACGCCAAGGCCGAGATCAAGGCAAGCGGCGAGATTGTATTGAGCCACGGGATCGCCGCGATCGGCAGCGAGCCGATAGAGTTCAACGGCTTTGGAAAGGTCTCTTTGGACACCGAGGCCGAGTTGATAGAGATTGGCGAGATTGTTTGGGGCGATACGGTGACCGCTTCGAGTTGCGGCCTGATAGTTTTCCGCGGCTTGCTGGTAGTCACGAGGCACACCATGACCGTGTTCAAAGAGATAGCCGAGGAAGAATTGCGCTCGTGGGTTTTGACGGGCAGCCGCAGCACGTAGCCACGCGAGCGCTTCGGGGAAGCCGTTGGCGGACGGCTGAACCTGAAGAAGAAATTCGCCCAGCAGATACTGAGCGCCAGACTCTCCGGAGTTCGCGCGTGCGATCAGCGAACTGACGGAAATAGAAGAAGCCGCGGGAAGCGGCGCGGCCACAAGAAAAAATGCAACGGCCAAAAGAAAAAACAAAGAAATAAAGAAACGACGGAACGAAGCGGGCCGGAAACCGCAGGGAGCGAACATTGCGATCCTCGACAGTGAGAAAGAATTGTGCACCAGAACATGAGCATGGGCAGTTCGCGGAGTATACCGGAGGCGAAGACGAAAGAAGATAGAAGTTTTCCATCATTTCAAAAAAAGTTTTAACTGATTGCGAAAGAGCAACAAAAACGATTTTGTGAATCGGCGGGAGCAGAGAAACGATATTGTGCAGTAAAGAAACGATATTTTTGATCGATGAGGCAGCCGGACCGAAACATGCGATGAAAAGGAGGAAGGAGAGCGGAGTAAGGTGTCGTGATTTTCAGCTGCTGCCGTGTGCGTACACGGCGGCTCGCGACCTTCCGAAGAAGAAACTTCCAGAGCAGTGCTAGTGGACGGTTATGGTGACAGACGAAGTGGTTCTGCCGAAGGCATTGGTGGCGTAGAGAGTGTAGGTGGTGGTAGTTACAGGCGAGACGGTGGCAGAAGTGCCGCGCGTTGCGCCGACGGTGGGCGAGACGATGACGTAGGAAGCGCCAGAAACTTGCCAGCTCAGAGTGACTTGCGTACCCGAAGAGATGGAGGTGGAGGACGCAGTGAAGTGAGAAATGGCGGGATTGGGGCCAGACGGTACGTTGGAGTTGGTATACAACGGAGAAATTTGCAGCACTTCAAAATCGGAGGCGTGAACCTGGCCGAGGTTGTGGAGGTCGTCGTTGTTCCAACGATCATCGGGAGCACCGGAAATATACATAGAGGAACCGTTGTCGGCGAGGATAAGGCCGTATTTTTTCATAGCGGTGAGGATGACTTGGTTGGCCGCAGAGAACCCGGAAATGTTGAAAGAAGACTTTAGGCGGAAGCGAGTCCCCATGGGAGGAGCGGTGGTGTTGCTGGTCGTGGAAGCCCAGTGAGAGGCAGGCGGGGTGAAACCGGCACTGGAATTCTGGAGGGTGAATCGGATGGCATGATGAATCGCGCCGGCCGCAACTTCGTCGTAGCGAACTAATCCTGGAAAAATCGGAAGGCCAGCCGCATCGGCGCTAGTCCAGGTGTAAGGGCGCTGCTCGTCGGCGAGGAGATCCCAGACCGCGCCAGAGTCAGCGTTCCAAGACGAGGATTGCGGGTAGGAACCGTAGAGTTCATAGAGGAAACAGTTGGCGGAATCGAGAACCAAGACGTGGCGATCGCCAGAGCCGGGATTTGGGTAGCCTTCGATTAGGGCGGCCAAAGGAATCGGCATGGGACCGGGGTCGGATTCGTCGCCATAGGCTTGGTAGTTGACGGGAACCGGAGGTTGCGTAGCGTCGACGACGGTGTAGGGAATTCCCATGTAGGAACCGTTGTATTGGCCGGAGCCAAAGTCGGGATGGATTCCGACGGTTGAGCCGACGTAGTTGATGATCGCAGTAGAGTTCGAATCGACAGGAGCGGAGGAGATGTCTTTGTTCCAAAGATTGTCGGCCGGAAACGGAAGGAAGCCATTCAGGCTGGCGCCTTGACCGGTAGACATCTGCGAACAACTGGAGGACTGGGTTGAACCGTTGACCTGAAAATTGAGAGCAGAAGAGGTGGTGCTGCCAGGATCCGGATTTTCAATAGAGATGGCGAAGGTGCCGGCGCTGGCGGCGCTGCTTGTAGCTGTGAGTTTGGTCGCAGAAACAAAGGTGGTAGAAATAGCGTTGCCGGAAACCAGAACTTTTGCGCCGTTGACGAAGTTCGAGCCTGTGAGAGTGAGGGAATAGTTTCCGAGATTGGCAGAGGTGGGGGAAAGACCTGTGAGAACGGGAGTGGGATTGAGAAGGGTGACGGCGGACGTTGCGGATTTGGTAACATCGGCTGCGCTGGTGGCGGTGACGGAGACGGTATTGGGGGAGGGGAGAGTGACGGGGGCGGTGTAGTTGCCGGAGGAATCGACGGAGCCGACGGTGGAGTTGCCACCCGAGACAGAGTTGACGATCCAAGTGACCGAAGTATTCGAGGAGCCGAGTACGGAAGCAGTGAACTTGTAAGTAGCGCCGGCACGGATGTTGGCGGTAGGGGGAGAGACAGACACGGAGACGGATTGGGAGGTGGGCGGGTTGTTGGGTGGCGGAGTTGTGTGTGTGGACGAGGAGCTACAGGCGACCATGGAGAGAGATAAAGCGAGCGGGGAGAGAAGCTTCCGGAGAAGCATAGTGAAGATAGTTTGGGCAGATGCGCATACCGCCGACAACTGGACTGGGGGCCAGAAAATGGCCAGTGGAATGCGGCGTAAACAGTTGCAAAGAACCAGTCCCAAGACGGCATTTGGCGTGAATTGCGAGGGTTTTGGCCCTGTTGGATTGTAAAAAAGAAAGAATATCTGGAGGGCCTGATTGACAGGCCAAGGGTGTTGGAATAGAAAAGGTCCCCTGCGGTGTGTTCCAAGATAAGTCAACGAAGGTGAATCCATGGAAGAAGCAAGGGGATTGTCGCTGAGGGGGAAGTGGTGTGTGAACGGGGTGCTGGCGCTGGGTCTGGGTCTGGCAGTGATGGGCTTTTCGTGCGGGAAGGCGACGGCCCAATCGGCTGACAGCGAGCCGGCCCCTCTGAAGCTGAAATTGCGCCCGCAGGTTCAAGCGGCGGACGTGAAGGGCGAAAAATTGTTTAATGCGCAGATACATCTTACGAAAGCCGCCGCAGGTTCGCGGAAGGTAGCGGAGCGAACGCATGCGGGGAGAGCGAACACTGGCGGGAGTACCGGGAATGGAGTGGAATTCTACCCGGGCGACTTGACCTACCAAGGCGGCGAGGTAGTGCAGACGACAGTGAGCCACGATATTTACGTGAATTGCGACGCCAGCTGTTTTGGGAATCCGGGGACGTTTCTGACAAGACTGGGAAGGAGCCAGTTTATACACGTAACGGACCCATATGTGGGGGCAAGCGGCGGACATCGCTACACGGTGGGACAAGGCGGCTCGATTGGGTATCCGGTCACCAAGGGAACGCCGCTGGGACCGCTGGATATCCTCACGTTGGTGTACACGGCGGCCTCATATTTTGGAACAGGATATGGGCACGTGTACCACATCTTTTTCGCGCCCGGCATCGATGTGTGTGCCGATTCGAACCTGACGGAATGCTATTCGCCGGACAATCCACCGACCTGGTTTTTCTGCGCATTTCACAGCAGCGTGGATTTTAAGGACATCGGACACACGCTGTTCACCGTGGAGCCCTACCAAAACGTGGATGGGTGCTCAGTGCAGCAGCCAAGCCCGAATGGGCCGGTTGTAGATTCGACGGCCGATGTGCTGTCGCACGAATTGATCGAAACGATTACGGATCCGGACGGGGATGCGTGGTGGAATGCGTATGACCTGGACCTGTTTGGGTTCGAGATCGCGGACGAATGTCAGAATTTCAATTTTGGGTATTCGAATGTGAATCTGTCTGGAACGTTGTACGAGATCCAGCCGGAGTATTCGAACGGGCAGCACGCCTGCGTGGCCCGCTCGTCGGATGATTAGGCTCAGTTAGAGGGGCAACGGACTTCGGGGCAGGAGACCGATCCAAACAGGTTGCGAGTGGAGGCAAGCCGCCCGCCGGAGAAGACTCCTGCGGGCGGGCTTGCTTCTGGGCCCCGTCGACAATCAATGTCGAATTGGAAGAATCGACAGTGCATATCCTGGGGCAAACGAGCCAGTATCGGGAGGAGCAAGCGAAGTTGTGGCGAGTGCGTGGGCTTCGTCACGCTGTTTTGCGTTGAGGTGGCGAGCGATGGCGTCGCGATGGGACGCACCGGCAGAGTCCCCCGCGGCAAGCGCGCGTGAGTACCAGAGATAGGCTGCGAATTCATCCTGCGACAAGCCAGAACCGGTCTCGTAGAGGAAGGCGAGATCGGTTTCTGCGCTGGCGAGGCTCTGGGTGGCGGCGAGGCCGATCCACTTGGCGGCGGCAGGCAGATCCTTTCGGACGCCTTCGCCGCGATAGTAGAGCACGCCGAGATCGTGTTGAGCGATCGGGTCGCCTTGGTTGGCGGCGGCTAAAAACCAACGAGCAGCTTCGGCGGGGTCGCGGGAAACACCATCGCCAATGTAGTACATGGAGGCAAGATTCGTCTGGGCAGCGGAGTTGTTCTGGCGAGCGGAAGCAAGATAGAGTTCGCGCGCCTTTCGAGGATCGCGAGGAAGGCCGAGGCCGCGCTGGTACAGGTAGGCGAGATTATTTTGCGCGAAAGAATTGCCCCGAGCGGAAGCATCCTGGTAGTTGGCGACGGCTTGAGGGAGGTCCCGCGGAACACCGTGGCCATGTTCAAGGAGGTAGCCCAGTAGAAATTCAGCGTTGGCGCTGCCGCTTGCCGCGCGGGAACGGAGCCAACCTATGGCAATGTCGTAGTTGGGACTGGAAGAATCGTGGCGCAGAAGATATTCGCGAAGTTGTTGAATCGCAACTGAGTCTCCGGAGTCAGCTCTGGAGCAAAGAGAGGTGATCGGGTCGGGCAAAGTTGTTACGGGTATCTGTGGACGTGGGAGAGCGGCGAATGTTTGGGTAACAACGAAGAAAAACATCACAAGCGGGATGAAGTGCGTCTTAGGATGTTGATGCGCGGTCGGAATCACGGTGGCCTCCCATGGAGCGATCAGGATCGCGCACACGTCACCGCAGCCATCGCAAAGGAGATAAGCGAGGCGGAGGTTGATGGCGCCGTTGGGCCCACCACTACGAGCGCGCGATTAGAGGGAGTGAGCACTCGGCAGAACACACCCGAAGCGAGCACGCGTGGAGCGTGATACCCAACTGGGACCACCGCGCTAGCTGGAGCGTTGCCAGTAATAACGAGAGAGACGGGCGAAAAGTTTGGTACACGGCGAAAGATTTCAGGAGGTTGTTCCCAAAACGGGGTGGCGTTGAAGTCCTCCGCTCAGGAAGAGAAGGTTCGATCTGTAAACCAGGACTGAGCAAACAGCTCAGAGATTGCGCCGACCAGGGAAGGCGGCAGGCAGAAGACCTGAGCGGGCTCTTGTTTCTAACCCCAGGCAGGCAGGGAGCATCAAAAGCCACGGAAGATTGTCATTACAGCGAATCGGAAATCTAAGTTCAGTTGAAGAAATGGGAGAATCTCATGGCGAAAAATCTAGTGGCGCAGCTATCGAAGGCCAAGGGGAACTTCGAGCTTGTGGAAAGGGACATCACTGAGCCGGGCGCGGGCGAGGTGAGGATCAAGGTGGAAGCATGCGGGGTGTGTCACAGCGACAGCGTCACGAAGGAAGGGATATTTCCATTCATAACGTACCCGCGAGTTCCGGGACACGAGGTGGCGGGAGTGATCGATGCGGTCGGAGCGCAAGTGACGGAATGGAAGAAGGGTGACCGCGTAGGAGTAGGATGGCACGGCGGACATTGTTTTGTATGCGAAGCTTGCCGGCGGGGAGATTTCATCACGTGCAAGAACGAACAGGTGACCGGCGTGACGCGCGACGGCGGATATGGGAAGTACATGATCGCGCGGCATGAGGCGGTGGCGCGAATGCCGGAGGGTTTCGATGCGGCAGAAGCGGGGCCGTTATTGTGCGCGGGAATTACGACTTTCAATGCGCTGAGGAACAGCGGAGCGCGGGTGGGGGATGTTGTGGCGGTCCAGGGAATCGGTGGGCTGGGGCATTTGGGAATACAGTTTGCGGCAAAAGCGGGATACCACGTGGTAGGCATCGGCCGTGGACCGGAGAATGGAGCCTTGGCGAAGAAACTGGGAGCGGCTGATTATATCGACAGCAAAGCAATGAAAGCCACAGACGAACTGCAAAAACTCGGCGGAGCTCGGGTGATTCTGGCAACGGCGCCGAACGCAAAGGCGATCTCGGAGCTGACGGGCGGATTGAGTGCGGGAGGCAAGCTGTTAGTGGTGGGGGTACCATCCGAGCCGCTATCGATCTCGGCGGTCGACTTGATTCTGGCAAGGCGAGACGTGCAGGGTTGGCCGTCGGGTACGGCGATGGACTCGGAAGACACGTTGCGGTTTGCTCGGCGGAGCGGGGTGAAGCCGATGATTGAGAAATATCCGTTGGAGAAGGCGAATGAGGCGTACGCAAGAATGGAGAGCGGAGAGGCACAATTTCGCGTGGTGTTGACGATGTGAGATGAAGTAAAGAAATAAAGACACAAAGAAGCAAGGAAGTAAGGAATCAAGGACGACGGGAGCGACCGCGGCTGGCTGATTTGGCGTGCCGCAAAGGCGAAGAGGTATAAGGTTAAAGGTAAAAGGTTTAAAACGGGATGTCTTCGTCGCTGATCTCGGGGCCTGAACCGCCCGGGAAGCTGTCGTCGGGACCGGAGTCGTGGCCCAAGTCGTCGCCACCGCGAGCTGCCGCGCCACCACCGCCCGCACCGGCGCCGGCGGCCATGCCGTCGCCGCGCCCCCCGAGCATACGGAAGCTATTGGCGACGATTTCGAAACTGGTACGTTTCTGGCCCTCTTTATCCTGCCATTCACGGGACTGGATGCGGCCGTCGATGAAGAC
Organism: Dongiaceae bacterium; assembly: GCA_035499255.1. Lineage (GTDB taxonomy): Bacteria > Acidobacteriota > Terriglobia > Acidiferrales > UBA7541 > Acidiferrum. The sequence continues at coordinate 8,323 of DATJZF010000043.1, forward strand.
GAGGGAACCCTTCTTCAGATACTGCTGAGCGATTTCCGCTTGCTTACCCCAAACGACGATTTTGTGCCATTCGGTGCGTTTTTGGCGCTCGCCATTGCGATCTTTATAGGATTCGTCTGTGGCAACGGAGAAGTTGGCGACCGCTTGGCCGCCAGAGGTGTAACGGGTTTCCGGATCGCGACCGAGGCGACCTACCAGAATGACTTTATTCACGGACATAGAGCGGCTCCTAAAGAAGCAACGATAGCACGCGGGCGAATGGAAATGAAAGTTCAGGGGAGGAAAAGAGTAGAGTGTGCGGTTTTGGGACGAATTTCAAAATTGCCTGAACTCCGAAAAAAGTGACCTGCATGAGATTTCGTAGAGAATTTCGTGAGTTTGGGCATGTTACAGAACCGGCATAGGGAAAAAATTATGAAGCATTAGTGGGAATTTACAGAACAAAGGGGAAACGCAATTCGTCTATAGGCAACAAAGCAGGAGTGGCAAGCCGCTTCTGCTACTTGTATGTTGCTGGCGAGGAAAGGCGAGAGGATCTGCTGAAGCCGGAAGCGAGTGGGAACCGGCAAGAATCCTGGACGGCGATTCTGCGAGTGGGAAGCAGAGCGGATTCGCGAGGCAACTTCTGCGGGTGGCACGAGACCACGCGGGAGGATGCACATGCGTTACGGGATCGCGGTGTGTACGATTGCGTTTGCGGGCCTGATGGCCAGCGGTTCGGCGGAAGCACAAGGTCGAATTCCCTCGGGCAACCACCTGATAAACCGGAACTGGCCCGATGATGGGGCCGGCCAGCCCAGCCCGGCAGCGCCGACTTGGGACGGGACGGATGCGGTGGGGTTGCAATTCAAAGATTCGACTGGCACGAAAGCCGGAAGTAACACGGTTTCGGTGGGAGTACTGCGGATGTCCGGAGAAGCCCGGAAAGAGATGGTGAAGTCGGACAAAGCCCTGAAAGCGGGAGATGTAAGGGGATCAGCGGAGCATCTGGAGAAAATGCTGGCGCTGGCGCCGGATCTGGCGGTGGGATACAACGTACTGGGAACGCGGTATGTCGCGTTGCAAGAATACGACAGGGCGATCGAGAGCTTTCAGAAGGCAGCGACGCTGGAACCCAAATATCGGGTGGCGCTGGATAACCTAACGGTAGCGATGTGCATGCAACACAAATATCCGCAGGCCGAACCTTATGCGAGGTGGGCTCTACAAATACAGCCGGAAGCGCCAAGTTCAAAATACTTGCTGGGAAGCATTCTCATCTCCGAAGACAAAGCCACAGATGAAGCGACCAGGCTCTTGCGAAGCGTGGAGGAAGAATATCCTCGTGCGCGATTGTTTTTGGCCAACATGATGGTGAAGCAGGGCGAAATTGGGCCGGCCATCGAAGAGATCAAAGGCTACTTGAGCTCTCCGAAGGCGAACGACAATGGAGTGGCGCAGGAGTGGCTGGAGCGGCTAGAGAAGCAATTGACCGGACACTCCACGGACGCACTGCAGCTTCCGCAGTAAATGTGACGAAAATCCCCTAGCCAATCCGCATCCTCCTCTGAAATCAGTGTCTGCAGTTGCCCCGGCAAGCCGCAAGTGTGCGCAGTCACATACGGCCGACCAGTTCTACGAGTAGAATGAGCGGGGCTACGGACAATGGAATTCCTGTGGACGTATTTGTTTGGATCGCTGCTCGCGTTTCTGCCGGAGAGTTGGAGACGTGTCTCGTTGTGGTACGGACGAGTGCGCTGGGAGCGCGCGGGAACGGTGAGCGGCATCCTGGAGATGGCGGGCGCGATCACCGGTATGGGCTACTGGTACATGTATGAAATGACCCGGCGCATCAACCAAATCACCGACATGGCTGAAAGCGGGAAGCTGGGGCCGGAGGTGGAGGAGCACGCGGTGAGAGGGGCGGCGCTGACGCTGTGGTACATGAGCCCGTTGACGTGGATTTTGTTTTACTTCTTTATCGAGGGCGCGATACGCATGTGCGCGGCGGCATTCACGGAGAAAGCCTTTGGTAGCTTGCCCTTTTGGATGATTGGGAAGATCTTCAGTGGGATGGGGACGCGCAGCGGTGCGCGAACAGGATCGCAGGTGAGAGAGCACGCAAGATCAATCGCCGGGAGTGTTCGGGAGCGGGTCATGGTAGCGGGCCTGCAGGAGGTACCAGACGAACTGCGGTCAGAAACCGATGGCGCAGACGAGATTCTGGAAATCTGGGCGAGCAGGAAAAAGGAAGAGTGGGACCCGCCGAAGATTGTGCGAGTGGACGATCGGTTTTATCGCCTGGAAGAGAGCCGGGTGGGAAAAGGGCCACGGCCATTTCAATACCGGCTGAGGGGATTGTCGGCGGGGGTGATGGGGAGGAAGGTGCTGCAGTACAAGACAAAGTAACGCAAAGGCCTGGGTGGAACCGGTCCTGGCGTTCGCGAACATGACGTTGCGCTAAGCAGTCAGGCTGATGGAAGCGGAAGAAGCAAGAGAGGTGGGACCGGAAGTTGAGGGGGAAGACCCGGAAGAAAACTGTGCAAACGCCTGCTGAAGCGAAGCGTACGCGGATTGCGCGGCGGAAAGATTGCCGGATTGGAGAGCCTGTCCGAGTTGGGAGAAGAGAGAGTTGAGAGAAGTCTGGGAAGAATCTTGCGAAGACTGCGCGTGATGATGATGGTGGTGATGGGAAGCCGAGACAGAGGGGGATTGTTGTTGCAGGTCGGTCCGGATGTTGGAGTAGTCTTGTTGCGCGGCGGAGAGATTGCCAGATTGAAGATCGGAAGAGAGTTGCTGGAAGGCTGAAGCTAAAGAATTCGGGGAAGATTGGCTGGAAGAAGAAACGGGAGGAGTTGGAGGGTGGAGAGCGGCAAAATCCGCCTGCGCCTGGCTGAGGTTGCCAGATTGAAGGTCCTGTCCGAGTTGCTGAAATTCCTTTTGGAAGGATTGTGCCTTGGATTGAAATGAAGTGGGATCGAGGAAGTGGAAGAGACCGCTAGCGATACCGGAAACGGACATGAGTAACTCCTTAGAAGTTAGTCGACGGAGCGCGAGCGAATACGCGCAGGGCGCCCCCATTCGTAGTGAGCATCGGCCAGCCGCGAGAAAAGATTAGAGGCAGGGCGAAACTCGCCACCACAGGGAGCAAGCAGCGTGCCAGCGGGCATTTGAACAAAGCCAAAATCGCATATGATTTAGCGAGCGACGCGAAGCGCTTCTGACATGAAGAGGAAGATTTTGCCAGTTTCAGCGACAAGGCTGGGCAAGAATTGCCGGTGCGCGAAGTGAGGAGGAGTGGGGCCATGCCGGAAAAAACGCTCGAGGGAAGATATTTCACGGATGCAGAACTCTTTCGCGAAGAGATGGAACAGTTCTATTTCGGGATGTGGGTGTGTGCAGGAAGAAGCGAGCAGGTCGAGAAGGCTGGGCAGTACTTCCTGGCGCGCGTGGTGGGAGAAAGTGTAATCGTCACGCGGGACGGCGGCGGCGTGGTAAGAGCGTTTTATAACGTGTGCCGGCACAGGGGCACGCAGATTTGCACGGCGGAATGCGGCGAGTTTACGGGGAGGATTCAGTGCCCGTATCACGCGTGGACCTATGGACTGGACGGCGATTTGTTAGCGGCGCCGCATATGGATGGCGGCGAGTTTCGAAAAGAAGATTACCCATTGCATGTGGTGGGCGCGGAGGAGTGGGAAGGGCATGTGTTTGTGAATCTGGCCAAGGAACCACGGCGAGGACTGAAGGAACAGTTAGGAGATTTGCCGGAGAAATTTGCCGCATGGCGCATGGGAGAGTTGCGCCGATATAAGCATGAGAAGTATGAAGTGAAAGCGAATTGGAAATTGATTGTGGAGAACTACAACGAGTGTTTGCACTGCCCGATCCTGCATCCGGCGCTGAACAAGGTGACGAATTATATGAGCGGGGAAAATGATCCGGTGCATGAAGGGTATGTTGGCGGATCGATGGATTTCCGCGGCGGAGCGGAGACGATGAGCGTGGACGGGGTGAGGCGGCGTGATTTTCTACCGGGACTGAACGAAGAGCAGAGGAAAGTGGTCCTGTATTATGCGGTGTATCCAAACCTGTTTCTGAGCCTGCATCCCGACTACGTGATGGTGCACCGGTTGTGGCCGAAGGCAGTGGACCGGACCGAAGTGGAGACGGAGTGGCTGTTTCATCCGGCGGAAATGGCGAAGGAAGATTTCTGCGGAGACGACGCGGTGGAGTTCTGGGACCTGACGAATCGAGAGGACTGGTGGATTACGGAGCAGTCGCAGAAGGGAGTAAGTTCGCGGGGATATATTCCCGGGCCGTATTCGAAGAGCGAGCGGTTGCCAGCGGAGTTTGATCGGAAGATCAGAGAAGTGAAGAAGTAAGGAAGTAAGGAACCGAGTGGAACAGTTAGAAAGTGAAAGAGTAGAAGCGCAGAAGGCAAAAGAGCAACACTGAAGAGAAGACCCACCCTTTTGCAAACGACGCAAAAAGATGGGGCACCTCAAGATTCTGTAGAGCGAGGAGAACGGTGATGAGATTGGTCGGGAGTCTGATTGTATTTGTGACGATGCTGTGCTGCGCCGGCGAAGTCTACGGGCAGGCGGTTGGCGTATTTGAGGGACATGGGGATGTAGGGAGCGTGGCACAGGCGGGGAGTGCAGCGTTTGACGCGGGGACGGGGACGTATACGTTGTCGGGAAGTGGCGAAAACATGTGGCTTGGGAAGGATGCGTTCCAGTTTGTATGGAAGAAGGTGAAGGCGCCCAACGTGGGACTGACCGCGGATATTTCGTTCGTGGGAGAGGGGAAGAATGCGCACCGCAAGGCGGTGCTGATGGTGCGGCAGAGCCTGGAGGAAGATTCGGTTTATGCGGATGTGGCGGTGCATGGGAGCGGGCTGACGTCGCTGCAATTCCGGGATGAGCGCGGAGCCGAGACGCGCGAGGTGCAGGCGAACGTAACGAGCGCGCCGAAGCGTGTGCGGATTGTGAAGGAAGGGGATTACTTCCGGATGTGGGTGAGCGGTGAGGACGGAAAATTCCGGCTGGCGGGAGCGACGGGGAAGATCGTGTTGACGGAACCGTTTTATGTGGGGATTGGGATATGCAGCCACGACAACAGCGTGATAGAGACGGCGAAGTTTGCGGGCGTGGAGTTCAAGGAGAAAAACACAACGGACGATCAGGTAACAAGCATAAAAAGCGCACAGCCAAGAATGGCTGTGCCACCAGCGGATAAGAAGCTGTACAGCATGCTGGAGATCAGTGACGGAGGGGCGTTTGACCGGCGGGCGATCTATGTGGCGGAGGGCAGGTTTGAGGCGCCGAACTGGATGCCGGATGGGAAGAGACTGCTATTCAACAGGAATGGGAGGATCGAGACGATTTCGGTGGAGGGCGGCGCGACGACTGTTCTGGACACAGGAATGGCGGTCAGATGCAACAACGACCATGGGATTTCGCCGGACGGAAAATCGTTAGTGGTGAGCGACAATTCGCAAGAGAACCATGAATCGTTGATCTATATTTTGCCGATCGAGGGAGGGACGCCGCGGCGAATTACGAAGAATGCACCGTCGTACTGGCATGGATGGTCGCCGGATGGAAAGACGCTAGCGTTTGTGGGGCAGAGAAATGGTGAGTTTGATATTTACTCCATATCGACGGAGGGCGGAGAAGAGAAACAGTTGACGACGGCGAAGGGATTGGATGACGGGCCGGAATACAAGCCGGACGGCCAGTGGATCTATTTCAATTCGGTGCGGACCGGGCAGATGCACATCTGGAAGATGAGGGCGGACGGGAGCGAGCAGACGCAGGTAACGTTTGACGACGCGAACGACTGGTTTCCGCATTTTTCGCCGGACGGGCAGAAGATGGTGTTTCTAACGTTCGACCGGACGGTGGAAGGGCATCCAGAGAATAAGGACGTGGTGTTGCGGATGATGGATATGCAGGATGGGAAGGTGCGGGTGGCGGCGAAGTTGTTCGGGGGGCAGGGGACGATGAATGTGCCGTCGTGGTCACCAGATGGGAAGAGATTTGCGTTCGTGAGTTATGCGCTGGTGAAGGACGACGGGACGAAGTAGGGAGGTCAGGGGCAGGCGTCGGCTTAAGGGTGTTGCCGGGGATCGGTGGAGATCCTTCGTCGCACAAAACGCTCCTCAGGATGACATGTCTCTTGTGCTTGGCGCAGCGCGGAAACGAGAAAAGGCAACAACTAAGAGCAGACCCATCCTTTGCGAAAAAAAACGCGCAAAGGATGGGGCGCCTTCAAGTCCCATGGGCGGGTTAGCGGACGGGTTTGATCAGCTTGGCCAAATTGATTGATGGCGGATCCTGAACCGTGATGATGGAGTCGAAGATAGAATTGCCCTGGATGAGGGTGCCGCTGGAAGTAGTGGTTTTGAGGATGCCGACGGAAGCCTCGGTGATGGTGTTGTTGCGGATGACGTTATTATTTCCATCCAGATAGATTCCCGCTTCTGCTGCGTTGACGACGGTGTTGGCGCGCGAGATATTGTCGCTGCCCTGAAGGCGGATGCCATCGAAGACGGAGTCCGCGGAAGTATCGTTGTTGGCGACAGTGGCGGAATTGCCGTCGACAAAAATGCCGACTTGGCCGACTGCGACGACATTACCGGAGATGGAGACGCCGTCGGACTGAGTGACGAGGATGTTGGTAGCCACGGCGGCGCAGGTAGCCACGGCAGTGCAGGGGGACCATACATTGTTGCTGACCGTATTGTTGCGGATGGCGCCGGCTGCGCCAAACCCGATTTGAATACCATTTTGCGCAGCGCCGATGGTGGGACCGACGCCGGTTACGGTGTTGGCCCGAATGAGGACGGAGGTGCCGACTTCATTGGCGGTGATGCCGTTCTTCTGGAAATCGTGGATGGAGTTGGTCTCGAGAGTGACGCTGGAGAGCTGGCCGCCGCCACTTTCGACAAAGATACCGGAGCCGGATTGGCAGCCAATCAAGTTGGCGCCGACCAGCTTGAAGTTGCGGACGGTAGTGCGGCGCACGGTGCCGGAAGCGTTTTGGAAAGCGATGCCGAAAAGGTCCGGGGCGCAGCCCGAAATACCATTATTGGAGCCATCAACAATCAGCCCGTGAATGGTGACATCGGTGGCGTCAGAAACAAGAAGCGCTACGGCGAGAGGCGCGGCGTTAAAGAGGCTTGTGGTGTTGGACTGCATGCCGGAGGGCATGAGGACCGCGCCGTTCTCAGCGGCGATGGTTAGGGGAATGTGGACGGAGACCTGCTCGACATAGGTGCCTTTACAAACGCGAATGATATCGCCCGGAGACGCGGCGTTCACAGCGTCTTGAATTTTTGTGAATGAGGCCGCGGGGCAGTCCGCCTTGTCGTCGTCGACGACAAGGACTCTGCAGAAAGCAGAAGAGCAGGCGAGCGTTGAGGCGAGCAGAGCAAACAGGGCCGCAGGAATAAAAGAACCAAGCTTCATGGATTCCCCCTGACAAAATACTTGCGGCACACGACGGGAGCAAAACGGCGGGGCGGGGTGCGTTTTGCGCGGCGGGACACACGCCGGGTGCAAGAACAGAGTACCGAGGAGAGGGTCTGGGGACTGGGGGAAGATAGCAAGGGGCGGGGAAAGAGGCAATAGGGCTGAGGGACAGGGCAGGTGTAAGCCGCACGGCTACGCGGCCGGTCGGGAGTGACCGCGAAGGAAACAGTCGAACAAAAGAGCGGTCAAACGGTGGAAGCGTGGTGCCCGTACAAGGTGAAAAGTGTCAGGTGCAAGGTTCAATTCGCTTCAGCATCGCTACTTGGCCGGAAGAGCCGCGGGAGGATGGGTATCGAGGAACACGTAGCGGGGGCGAAGAGAGTCGGGAGCGGCGTGGGAGTTCGAATCGACCAGCCGCATAACTGGATAGCCATCGTTTTTGGAGGAAGCGGGCCAATTGGGAAGGCCGGGGCCGTTTGGGTTGCCGGTCTTGATGAAATACGCCCAATAACTAGCCATGAGTTCGGAAACTTTGAAGTCGTCGTCGGCCCAAGTGACTCCTTCCTGAGATTTGAGAGTTTGGAAAACATACTCGATTTCGCCAGCGTGTTTTGAGCCGGCTTCGATGGCCGGAACGGGACCCTCCATGGCGCCAGGCTTGGTTTTGGGAATCTGCGCGAAAAGATATTGGTAAACCGGAGCTTTGCCAGTTTTGAGCTGCATGTCGAGCCACTTCCAAGTGGAAAAGGCGATGAAGTCGTCGCCGGAGAAGGCTTGTGCGGAGCGAAGAGCTTCCTCATCTGTGGAAGCTGGGTAGAGCTTCAAAAATTCGGGGGACGCTGCACCGAAACGGGCGCGGGCGAGATCGGAAAAGCTTTTCGCGGTGGTCTTTTGCGGGTTCATCAGAACCATAATCTTGCCCTCGTCGGCATTCCAACCAGCCAGAAGCGGAACTCTGGCCTGCTCGCCACGGGCAAAGATGTTGCGAACGTCGGTGGGAAGAAAGTAGCCGTCGACATTGGGACCAAAAGCAAAACCACCGTCTCGTTTGGCCGCCTCCTGGAGAAGTTCGCTGCCGGATTTGGCGCGAAGCTGCGCGAGGGATTTGCAGCCAATGGATTCTGCGAACTTCACGTTAGGAGGCTCGGTGACAGAGACAGGATTGAGCTGCATGCCCCCGGCGGGCCCGATCGGGAAGAAAGCACCGCTTTCGCCAAGGGCTTTCTGAAAAAGATTGCGGGAAAGGGGGGAGGCCATGAGAGCGCTGACGGAGAGGGAGCCGGCGGATTCGCCTCCAATGGTGATGCTGTGAGGATCGCCACCGAAAGCGGAAATGTTTTTGACGACCCACTGGAGCGCGGCGACCTGGTCGAGAAGACCGTAGTTGCCCGAGGAGTGGTGGCCGGATTCTTTAGTGAGTTCAGGGTGCGAGAAGAAGCCAAAGATGCCGAGTCGATAGTTGGGCTCGACGACGATGACACCTTTTTGGGCGAGTGCCTCGCCATCGTATCGTTTTTCGGAGTTACCACCGGCAACGAAGCCACCGCCGTAGAACCAAACGAAAACCGGGAGATTTTTAGAAGCGGCGTTGGCCGGAATCCAGATGTTGAGATTGAGGCAGTCTTCGCTGGGCTGCGCGTCGCGAAAGAAGATGTCGCCAAACACGTCCGTCTGGAGGCAAGCCGGACCGAATTTATCGGCGGGACGAACACCGGTCCAAGGCTTGGCAGGCTGCGGGGCCTTCCAGCGAAGTTCGCCGACGGGAGGGGCAGCGAAGGGAATGCCTTTGAAGAGGCGAACGGACTGGTCTGCGTTGAGAACGCCCTTGAGTTCACCGGATTCGACGGCGACGACGTCGTCTGCAGCGCGGGAAGGGAGGGGAATCAAGGAAGAAAAGGCGAGAGCGAGAGTGACAGACGAAATGAGAATCGAGTGGCTGGACATTCATGCTCCTTTGGAAGAAGGGAAAGCATAACGCAGGATGAGGCGAGGCGGTGTGTGACGGGCGACAATTTCAAAACCGGCGCGGAGAAAGGTGGAGAGGTAGCCCGCGCAGGTTACCGAGGACGGGGCTAGTGGGCTGCGGTGGCTGTTACGGAGACGCCCATGTCTTTAAGGCGGGCGCGGGCGCGGCGTTCTTCTTCGGTGCCGGGGTAGCGCTTGACGACTTCGCGCAGTTCTTTGATTCCAGGATTCTTCTGACCGAGTTCGATGAGGGCCATGCCCTTCTTGAGGCGGGCGGGAGCGAGTTTGAAGCTCTTGGGATAGTTGTTGAGGACTTTGTCGTATTCGTCGACGGCGGCGTCGAATTTCTTTTGCGAGTAGGCGATCTCGCCGAGGTAGAACTGGGCGTTGGAGGCGAGATCGGTGTCACCGTAGTAGTGGAGGTAGTCCTGGAATTCGGAACGAGCGAGGTCGTACTTACCGCTGGTAATGTCGCGGAGACCGTTGGAGTAGAGCGTGTCCGCAGAGGGGGCCGGGCCGCCGGCGGGGGCGGCAGAGTAATTCGGAGAGCCCGAGGGAGCAGGTGAGGAGCCGGCACCCGTGGGAGCATTGGCGGGTGTGCTGCCGGGAGCAGGGGCTCCGCCGGCGAGACGGGCGTCGATGCTCTGGACGGAGTTCTGCACGTCTACCAGTTGCTGATTGAGCTTGCCGAGACGCGATTTGATTTCCTCGAGATTATCGGAGAGACCCTGAACCTGAGTGGACATGGTGTCGAGGCGAGTGCCGGAGTTCGCCTGAACGTCTTGTACGGACTTCTGCAGCGAGGACATGGTGGTGTTGAGATTGTTGACCTTGTCGGCGGCCTGCTCGACGAGAGTTTTCTGGACAGTATGGTCTTGAGTCATTTGGGTCTGCAGCTCTTTTTGACCCTGGAGGAGCGAAGTGACGTCGCGCTGGAGTTCGATGATCTCGCGGGCGACGGCGAGAGCGGGCTTCGGCCCGATTAGGTTGCCGGCGACGGCGCTGGCGAACATGGCGCCAGAGAAGATGAGGATGTTACGCATACGCATGAGAAAGCCTCCAGAAGGGACGCAGAGTCCCACAATTTAAATTTAGCGGGTGAAGAGGAATGGGGCAAGTCGGAAGAAAAGAAGTAACGAGGTAAAGAAGTAAGGAAGGGAAGAGAGACTGCCGCATGTGAAATCGAGGAGAGATCCCTCGCTGCGCTCGGGATGACAGTTTTGATGAAACGGACCGGTTGAGATCCTTCGGGCCGCAGGCTGCGCGGCCCTCAGGATGACAATTTTCGTGGTTGAACGCGGGCTGTGAGCGAGCCAATTACTTTGCCAGAGTGAAATGGCCGCGGCGATTTTGCGCGTAGCACTCTTCGCTGGATTGTGTGCAGAAGGGCTTTTCCTTGCCCCAACTGGTGGTGGTGAGGGTGTCGCCATTCACGCCGAGGGAAACGAGGTATTGCTTGACGGCGTTGGCGCGACGCTGGCCGAGAGCGAGGTTGTATTCAGTGGAACCGCGCTCGTCGCAATGCCCTTCAATGGCGACGTGGGTGTTCGGGTAGCCCTTGAGGAATTCGGCAGTCTTCTGAAGCGCTGTGCGCGCATCCGGGCGAATCTCAGCGGAATCGTAATCGAAGTAGGCGTCGCGAACTTCCTTCATGAAGAGCTCGTCGAAGGAAGTGTTCTTGGGAGCTTCGGCGACGGGAGCGGGAGCGCTGACGGAGATGCGGACGCTGGAGTCGGCATTACCGCCGGCACCGCTGGCAGTCAGGGTGTAGGTGGTAGAGGCGCCAGGCGTGACCGTGGTGGTGCCCTGAGGAGTGACGGCACCAACTTCCGGAGCGATGGAGACGTTGTTGGCGTCGGAAGTGGTCCAAGCGAGTTTCACAGATTCGCCGGGATTGATGGAGGTTTTGTCTGCGGAGAGGGAGGCAGTCGGTTTCACCGCGGCGGGGGGAGGGGTGTAAGCGGGGGGTGGAGTGGCCTTGGGCTTTTTGTTGCAACCGACGACGGCGAGCAAGGCGAGGGCAGACAGCGAGACAACGAGCGAGCGAACAAGCGGGCGGCGGTGCGGCTGAATCATGCGTGTCCTCCTAGACACTGAGATCCCGTGTTTGGCCGGCTGGCAAAGTAATAGTAGCACCAGGAGGCCGGGTTTCGGGGAAAAGGGGAATATGTCGTGACACGATACATTCTAGCAGAAAGGTGCGAGGGTATAAAGGTGCAAAGGTGAAAGGGTGGGAGTGCGCACAGCGTGGATTGTGAGTGGCGACGAGGAAAGAACAAGGTTAACGCAGAGGCGCAGAGGGAACAGAGGAAGGCTGGGAAATGGCTGAGATCCTTCGCGCCGAAGTCGCGCTCAGGATGACCCGTTGTCTCCGCTGGCCGGTCGACCGAGCGATTGGAATTGAAAGGCGAAAGCAGACCCCTCGCAGGCGCTCGGGATGACAGAACGGGAGGACGCGCGTTCATCGGGTGGACCAGTTGGGCGACTCGTTGTGGCCGGAGTTGGTGAGCTGGTGGGGCTGCGAACCGTCGGCGAGCATGGTCCAAATTTGACGGCTGCCACCACGGGTGGACTCGAAGACGAGATGCCGGCCATCTGGAGCCCAGGAGGGACGTTCGTTGCGGCCCTGATCGCGGGTAAGTTCGCGGATTTGGCGAGACGCGGCGTCCATGATGTAGATGTCGTAATTGCCGGAGGGGCGGCGCCAAGAAAAGGCGAGAAGCTGGCCGTTGGGAGACCAGGCAGGATCGATCACGTAACCCATGTCGGGCAGATCCAGCTTCTGCGTGTTGGTGCCGTCGGAATTCATGAGATATAGCTGGGGCGTGCCACCGCGATCGCTGACGAACGCGATCAGCTGACCCGTTTTCGGATTCCACGCCGGTGAGGTATCGGCGCCACGCGAATTGAAGGTGAGGCGCTTGGGACGGTTACCGGATGGATCAGTGACGTAGAGGGCCGGATCGCCACCTTGCATGGAAGACGAGAACATGACCTGCGAGCCGTCCGGGGACCAGGTGGGCGAGTTGTTGGTGCCGCGGAAGCGCGCGAAGGAAACGGTCTTGCCGAGGTCGAAGGAGTACATGCAGATCTGCGCGCTCATGACGCCGCTGACGGGCTGGAAGCAAGTGAAGGCGATACGGGAAGAGTCGGGCGACCAGTGGGGCGTGAGGGAAACGCTGCCGAGCGAGGTGAGCTTGTGCTGATTGGCACCGTCGTAATCCATGACCCAAAGTTCCTTGGCGCCAACAGCGCCGCGAATGAAAGCGATTTGCGTGCCCGCAATCCCGGGCAGGCCGCCAGCGAGTTGCGAGATGATTTCGTCGGCAAACATGTGCGCGAACTTGCGGACTTGCACATCTGTGGGAGCGCCGCGGTAAACCTTGCCAACGATGGCCTGGTTGGAGGGATTCACCACGTCGTACATCCAGCCGTAGATGGTGACTTCGGCGGAAGTCTCGGCGAGATTGCCGAAAGCGATGAAGTTGGCGTTGACGGGACCTTGCGACCAATCGAGCATGCGGAGTTCCCCAGGCTGCGAGGGCACGGTTTGAGGATAGAAACTGAGGCTGGCGAGATCGACTACACCGGAGAATGACAGATCGTCGCGGACGACATTGGTGAAGAGCGCGGCGTGAGATTTAGCTTCGTCGGAGCGGGAAGCGAAGTCGGATACGGCAATGCGAGGCTTTTGCACACCGATACCGGTGCCGGTGCGGAACCAGTCTTGAGCGAAAGTCGAGGAGGAAAGAAGTAATAAAGTAAAGAAGCAAAGAAAAAGCGGCGCGGCGAATTTCTTTAGCAAGCGATCCTCCGGGTCGTGCGTTCTTTCGTGGAGAAGCTGGGAAAATTCAGAATAGCAGATGAAGAATCGGAAAGAGCAAAGAGAAGAGGATTGGCGGTGTTAGATCGTAAGAGCCCCCCCTTTCCGCAAACAAAGCGGAGAGGATGGGGCACCCTCAAGAATTTGTGGTTTGTGGCGCGCGTGGGAGTGTCTTTATACGAGAATCGCGGACACGCAAGACGCGGAGGTTGAGATCCTTCGCTTCGCTCAGGATGACAGGTTTTCTTGTCTGAAACATAGACGGGTCGTGCGGGTGTCTTGGTTGTAGTCGTAAAAACGGCGATGAATCGCCGCACTCCGTATGAGGAGGTCATCGGGTCATGGAGAGGTCGAAGTCGAAGATGACGTCGACGTAGCGGCCGGAGTAGTCGGCGGGGAGTTGGGGGAAGTGGTCAATGGAGAGCAAAGCACGCTGGGCGGAATCGTCCATGGAACGATTGCCGGAAGACTCAGAGACGCGAATGCTTTTGATGGTGCCATCGCGATTGATGGTGAAGGTGACAGTGGTGCGGGCGCGGCGAGCGGCGCGAACGCCAGGATCGATGGTGTTCTGATACCAGTTCTGGTTGATGGCGCGGCGAACCGATTCGATGTACCAGGGATAGCGACCCGCAAAATCACCGCCGCCTTGGCCTGTGGCTGCGACGCCGCCGCTGAGGGGGCCGGGAGTGTTGGAGTATCCGCTGGGGATGTTCATCTGGCCGCCTTTGCCGAAGGGCACGGCGTTTTCGGGAGGCGGCGTTTTCTTCTCGAAGACCTTGGACTTGTTGCTGGGAGGAAGGGGCTTTTCCTTCTTGAATTCTGGAATTTTGGTGGCGTCGGTTTTGAATTCGGGCGGGGGAGTCTCGCTTTTGTGGAGACCGGTAGTGGGATCGACGGCTTCGCTTTCTGTGGGCACGTTCGGGCGAGGCATGGGAATGCCGGCGTTGGTGACGAGATTAACGGCAACGGCGGAGGAGTCGTTTCCGCCTCCGATGCCGCCCCACGCATTGCCGGAACGCTGGAGCCAAACGGACAGGATGATTGCAGCGGTAAGGACAATGTGGAGGATAACCGACCACGTGAAGAAGCGCTTAAAGGAGAGGTCGTCGAGGGTGAAGTAGGCGGAGGTCATGAGAGTGTAACGGCGAGTGGAAGAAAGAAGCAGATCCCTCGCTGCGCTCGGGATGACAAGGATTGTTGTTGGGCAACAAGACGCAGTGGCTGAGATCCTTCGCTTCGCTCAGGATGACAGGCTTGCGTTTGGATGGATGATGAGATCACGACGGAGCAAGGAGGAAGGAACCCAAGATGCCGGCCTGAAGGCACGGCGCTACGGGTATTGAGCATGGCGTAATGAGAGATCATGGCGTTTTGTTGCGGTCGGTGATGGGTTGGGTGACGATGCTGATATTGGAGACGCCGGAGATGCGGAGCTCGTCGATGACCGTGGCGAAGGCGCCAAAGGGGACGGTTTCATCGGCGCGGAGGAAGATGGCGTCGCCGGGATGCTTTTGCTGGGCTTTAATCTTGTTGGGAAGCTGGTGAATGTTGACCGGATCGTTGCCGAGATAAATTTTCTGGCTCTTGTCTATGGTGACGACAAGGCGCTGCTCAGTGATTTCTTTCACGGTATGGGTTTTGGGGACGTCGACTTCGATGCCGGATTGAAGGATGGGGGCGGTGATCATGAAGATGATCAGGAGAACGAGGACGACGTCAATGAAGGGGACCATGTTGATGTCGGAGAGGGAGGTTTGGGTGGATTTGTTTAGTTGAGGCATGGTGGTGGTCCTCAAAAATCGAGCTGCACGGATCGGTTGAGATCCTTCGCTACGCAAATTGCGCTGCGCTCAGGATGACAATCGTTTTTTAGTTGAGGGGACATATTTAGTAGCACTTGGCTAGGGGGCGAAGGTTTTTTCGATTTGGGCCGTGAATTCGAGGGCGAAGGTGTCGAGGCGCTGGGCCAGATCGCGGATATCCTGGAGGAAGCTGTTGTAGGCGATCAGCGCAGGGATAGCGGCGAAGAGGCCGGCCGCAGTGGTAACGAGGGCTTCGGCGATGCCTGGAGCGACGGCGCGAAGGCTGGCGGAGCCGGAGGTCCCGAGGCCGGAGAATGCGTCGATGATGCCCCACACGGTGCCGAACAGGCCGATGAAGGGTGTAACGCCGGCGGTGGTGGCGAGCCAGGACATGCCTTTTTCCACGCGGCGGACTTCGTCGGCAGCGGCAAGCTGCATGCTGACGGTGATGGCCTGGAGCGATTTGATCTTAGGATGCGGATTATTGCCTTCGCCCGTTACTTGGGTTTGCAGTTCGCGGTAGCCGGAAGCGTAGACGTTGGCGAAAGGCGAGCCGGCGGAGATGACTCCCTGGGGATTAGCGACGCCTTTGGTGGCACGGAAGATCTTGAGGAACTGATCCGACTGGCGGCGAATGCGGCCGAACACACCGAGCTTCTGGAAAATCAGCGCCCAGGAGACAAGCGAGAAGAAGAGCAAAATGCCGAGAACGGCGCGAGCGACCAAGCCGGTTTGTTGGAGAATTTCAAAGATGTTGCCGATGAGTACGGCGGAAAGCAATAAAATGGTGTCCGTCCCTCAGGAAAAGCAGAATTTGGCCGACAAATTCAACGTAGCACACGAGTTGCAGCGGGTCAAAAGATATAGATGCGGGTGTGTGATAAAGAGTTCGCTGTAGGTTGAACCGGATATCTCTGGCTCAGTGGAGGACATCCATGAAATTCGCGAAAGTGGTGTATTGGGTGGCGGGGATTTGGGGATTGCTGATCATCACGCCGCTGTATTTCTTGTTTGACGTGATTGGAAGGCAAGACCCTCCAGGGATCACGCATCCGGGCTTCTATTATGGATTTGTTGGAGTAGCGCTGGCCTGGCAGATCGCGTTTGTTGTGATCGCACGAGACCCGATGCGATTTCGACCGATGATGATTCCCTCGATGGTAGAGAAGTTTACGTACGGGCCGATGATCGCGGTTCTGGTGATGCAGGGGCGGACGAATCCGAGAGACCTGGTGTTCGCGGCCACGGATACCGTGCTGGGGATATTGTTTGTGATGGCGTGGGTGGCGACGGGGAAGTTGGAGGTTCGTAGTCAGTAGTTAGTAGTTAGTAGTTAGTAGTCGGTAGCTAGACAGTCGCGGTGGTGGGCAACGTCGGGTGTCCGAGTATTGAGGGAAAGGGATTGTGGCGAGTCAAGCGGCGAACTTCGAAATTCGAAACTCGAAATTCGGCTGGAGAACGCCCGCGATGCGATGGGGCGTGTGTTTTGTACTGATGCTTGGCCTCCGCTCCGGAGGCGTAGATGCGCAGCAAGCACGGACTACAGAGAAAAGCAGCGTCGTTCAAGTTACGGAGTGGGTGAAGGGTGCGGCGATTCCCTTGGCTGGCATGGATCCGAGCAACGATTTAACCGATATGGAGCGGCTGGATGCGATGGTGGGGGATGCGCGGATCGTGGCGATGGGAGAGGCTACGCACGGGACTCGGGAGTTTTTTCAGCTGAAGCATCGAATGCTGGAGTATCTGGTCGAGAAGAAAGGATTCACGATTTTGGGGATCGAGGCGAACTGGCCCGAGTCGCTCGCGATTAACGATTACGTAGTGAATGAAGTGGGTGATGCGCAAAGCGCACTGGATGGACTCTATTTTTGGACCTGGAATACCGAGGAAGTGCTGGACCTGCTTCATTGGATGAGGAAGTACAACGAAGATCCCGCACATACGAAAAAGGTGAAGTTTTTCGGATTCGACGGACAGATCGCGCGACTGGCGGCGACGAACGTGATGAACTACCTGGCCAAAGTCGATCCGGAGGAAGCAAAAAACGCTGCGAAGATTTTTGAGCCGGTGAGCGACCTGAAGAAGGAGAAGGAGGCGGCAAAGAAAAGCGAGGTATTTTGGGAGCGGCAAGAAGACAAGCTATTGGCGATCGAAAACAAATTTGTGAGCCACAAGGCAGCTTATGTGAAGGCGTCGTCTGAAAAAGAGTGGACGATGGCGCAGCACAATTTGGAGATCACGCGGCAGGCGGCGGAGATTTATTCCTTTAAACAAAAAGGGAACGTGTCGACGAGAGACCGCGCAATGGCGAAAAACGTGAGATGGATCCTGGAGCAGGAAGGGCCGGAAGCCAAGATTATGCTGTGGGCACACAACGGCCACGTGTCGGCGGGGCAACTCGGAGGCGGGGCGTCCATGGGGAACCAGCTGCGGCAGATGTATGGAAAGGACATGGTAGTGTGCGGGTTCTCGTTTGACGAGGGATCGTTTCAGGCGTTGGAAAAGGGAAGAGGTTTGAGGCAGTTCACAGTCGGGCCCGCCAGCGGGGACACGCTGGATGGCGTGCTAGCGGCGACGGGAATTCCTTTGTTTGCGGTAGATTTGCGGAGTGCGCCTGCGGACAGCGCAGTTGCGAAGTGGTTGGAGTCGCCGCAGAGGATGCGCAGCGTCGGTGCGCTTTATAGCGAGAACGCCAGGGATGGCGGATTCGTGGAGGTGAAGCCGCGGGATTTTGATGTGTTGTTTTTTGTGCAGAAGACGAGTGCGGCGCACGAAAATCCGAAGGGTGCGGAGAGTGAAACCCATGGATCCAGGTGAGTCTAAGGTAAGGCAAAGATTAACGCAGAGGGCTCAGAGTGCCGGGGAGTAATGGAGAAAGCGATGAAGAATGTTGCGGCGACAGTCGTCGTTACGATGATTGCATTGGTGAACGGAGCGGTTGCGTGTGGGCAGAAGAGCGGACCGCCTCAGAAGGCGGTCCCTACAAGAACTGAAAGCGCGCAGAAGTATGAGGCAACGATTGAATCGCTGAAGAAGCATGCGCTGCCGGACTGGTATGCAGATGCGAAGCTGGGAATTTTCATTCACTGGGGATTGTATTCGGTGCCGGGATGGGCGGTGCTGACGCCGGAAGGAACGAAATTATCGGAAGAGGAATACATCAAGAGGAATCCGTACGCGGAGTGGTACTTGAACACGTTGCGGATTAAAGGATCGCCGACGGAGGCGTATCACAAGGAGCACTATGGGGCGGACTATGATTACTACAATTTTGCGGACGCGTTTAACAAAGAAGTTCAGAAGTGGAAACCGGAGGAGTGGGCGCGGGTGTTCAAGATGGCAGGAGCGCGGTATGTGGTGCTGACGTCAAAGCATCACGAGGGGTTTACGTTGTGGCCGAGTGAGACGCCGAATCCGGTTTTGCCGAAGGACCGGCAGCACGCTTCTCGCGATTTGGTAGGTGAGTTGACGACGGCGGTGCGTGCGCAAGGAATGAAGATGGGTTTGTATTATTCGGGCGGGTATGACTGGACGTTCATCCCCGGTCCGATCACGAACTGGAAGATGGCCAAAAGCGTCGAGCCGCAGACGCAGGAGTATGGGAAATACGCGGACGCACATGTGCGTGAGCTGATTCGGAAGTACCAGCCGGCCCTGTTATGGAACGACATCGATTATCCGAAGTCCGGGCACCCCCTGGAGATCATGGCCGAGTATTACAACGCGGTTCCGGACGGCGTGATTGATGACCGGTTCGGCGTGGAGCATTCGGATTTCACTTCGCCGGAATACGAAACACTGACGGAGATTCAAGAAAAGAAGTGGGAAGAGTGCCGAGGGTTGGGAAGGTCGTTCGGCTATAACCGCGCGGAGGGGGAGAAGGATACGATCGCGAAGGACGCGTTGATCTATTTGTTGGTGGACATTGTGAGCAAGAACGGCAATTTGCTATTGGACGTGGGGCCAGAGGCGGACGGCACGATTCCGGCGGTGCAAATGGATCGGCTGGAAGCGTTGGGTGCGTGGCTGAAGGTGAATGGAGAAGCGATTTACGGGACGCGGCCGTGGACGCGAGCGGAGGGGGAGGCGAGCGAACGGTTGAAGGTGCGGTTTACGCGGAAAGGGTCGACGGTGTATGCGGTGATTTTAGGGGAGCCGACGCAGGCGACGTTAGTGCTCCGCGGCGTTATGGCTAAAGACGGGACGAGAATATCGCTGTTGGGAGGAAGTGGGGAATTGAAGTGGAAGCAGGACGGGGATGATATTGATGTGGAGATGCCGGCTGGAGGGTTGCCAACGAAATATGCGGTGACGTTGAAGATGGAGCATTTGGAATAAGAGAGGAATTAAAAGCAAAGGGTAAGGAATTTTGAGCTTGGTGCTTGATCGTCAGCCCGGCAGCAGAACTGCCGGCGAACAGTCTTGGATGGCGTCGGCGATGCGTAAAAGCGGGAGCGGGGCTCCCGCACTCCCAAAAAGCGTGTGGTAGAGTAGGGCTATGGGGAAGGCGTTTGACATTGGGCTGGAAAGGCTCACTGGTGTTGGTGTGCCCGAATGCGACAAGCCAAACATGGGCTTGCGGACCGCCTCGGAAGGCGGTCTCTACACAGGCCAGGACAAAGGCGGGCGGCCTCTCTGTGAGGAAACCCTAGGGCTCGCAGACTCGCCGTGCGCTACAAATAATGGACAAACGTTTTATTTGGAGACGTTTGGGTGCCAGATGAACGAGCACGACTCGGAGAAGGTGGCGGGAGTGCTGCTGGCTCGGGGTTACCGGCAGGTCGAGAGTGTCGATGCAGCGGATGTGGTGCTCTACAACACTTGCTCGATTCGAGAGAAGGCCGCACAGAAGGTGTTTTCGAGACTTGGCGAGTGGAGACCGGGGCTAGAGAGTTCCAAGTTGTCCATCTCAAGTTCTAAGTTTCAGAACAGGGAAACCCAAGACCCAGGTTCAAAGAGAGGACCTGGGGCACCCGCAAACAACACTGCGACAGGCACGCAGCCAGGAATGGATGTGCCACAGAAAATTATTGGCGTTCTGGGGTGTGTGGCGCAGCAAGAGGGACAAAAGATTTTTGCGCGGGCGCCCTGGGTGAGCCTGGTTTGCGGGAGCGCAAGTTATCGGAAACTCCCGGAGCTTATAAGGGAGCTGGAAAAGGGCAACCGGCGAGTGACTGGGCTCGATACGGATACGGACGAGACGTTCGAAACGGAGATCACGAGACGGGATAATCCGTGGCGAGCGTACCTGACGATCATTGAGGGCTGCGACAAGGCGTGTTCCTATTGCGTGGTGCCATTTACGCGCGGGCCAGAGAGAAGCCGGACGAGCGCATCGATTCTGGAAGAAGTGCGGCAACTGACGGACGCGGGATATACGGAAGTGCAGTTGCTGGGGCAGACGGTCAATTCGTATAGGGATCCGTCAGCGCGGAAGATGCGATTTTCGGAATTGCTCGTGGCGGTAGCAGAGGTGCCGGGAATCCGGCGTGTAAGGTTCACGACTTCGCACCCGCGAGATTTTGGGAAGGACATTGTGGAAGCGATCGAAGCCGTACCGGCCATCTGCGAGCATGTGCATCTGCCGGTGCAGAGCGGGTCAACACGTGTGCTGCAAGCGATGGCGCGGACGTATTCGCGAGATGAGTACTTAGAAAAGGTCGCGTTGATGCATAACGCGAAGCGAGCGATCAGTATTACGACGGATTTGATCGTGGGATTCCCAGGAGAGACGGAGAAAGAGTTTGAGGAAACATTGTCGCTGCTGGATGCGGTGCAGTACGACGGGGCGTTTTGCTTCAAATACTCGCCGCGACCAAATACGCCGTCGCTGAAGATGGAGGACGTCATAGCGGAAGAAGAGAAGTCGCGGCGGCTCACGGTTTTGATTGAGAAGCAGCGAGAAATCCAGCGGGCGCGGAATGAGCGGCTCGTCGGGGAGATGTTTGAGGTGCTGGTGGAAGGCAAATCGAAGAAGGAGCACCAGTGGAGTGGTCATACGTCATCGAACAAGGTGATGAATTTCACTTCCCGGCGGGAAGAAAGTCTGGGAGACTACGTGCGAGTGAAGGTGACGGGAGTGACGCCGAACAGCTTGATTGGAGGGGTTGTCGAGGAAGGTTTGAGTTAAGTTACCGCCGAGGGCGCAGAGTGGAGCAGTGGTCGCGGAGAGGCGAGGCAAGAGGAACGGGTTGAGATCCTTCGCTTCGCTCAGGATGACAAGTTTTCGTAGGCGGCGTGGCGGTAGACGGGGGATGAGGAGGCGCGATGGAAGTTGAAATGAAGATCCGCGGCCTGATGATGGACCCGGTAACGCAAATGCCGATTGTGGTGCTGAAAGACATTCAAGGGCAAGCGGTGCTGCCGATCTGGGTAGGAGCGTACGAGGCAAACGCGATTGCGCTGGAGATTGAAAAAGTTCAGACACCGCGACCAATGACTCATGATCTACTGAAAAATGTGCTGCAGGGTCTGGAAGTGACGGTGCAAAAGATTGTGGTGAACGACCTGCGCGACGATACGTTTTATGCGCTGATCTGGGTGGAACGGGAGGGCGAGTTGATGAGTATCGACTCGCGACCGAGCGATGCGCTGGCGCTGGCGTTGCGGATGGATTGCCCGATTTTTGTGGATGAGACGGTACTGAAAAACTCGAAAGTCAGTTCGGCGCTAACGGAACGAACGACGAACGATCAGCTACGGAGCTATCTGGAAGGGCTGAGTGACGACGATCTGGGCCGATACAAGATGTAGTGAGGAAGATATCGGATATCAGTAATGAGATATCAGAAAGAGCGAAGCGGCGCGATTTCAATTGCGCCGTTTTTGTTTTGATCGAACGCAGAGACGTCATGGAAGAGCCGATTGGTTGCGCAAGAAGAGTTTGGCGCCGAGCCAGGACTGGGGAAGAGCAAGAACGACGAGAGCGATGGGGTACCAGTGAGGGCCAAAATTGTTGTTCCACTGGGTAAAGGCGCCGACTACCCCAATGGCCATGCCGATGCAACCACCGAGGATGGCGTGAAACATGGGGCGGTTAGGAGCAAGGCGGGCAGTGATGTAGCTGCCGATGACCCCGTAAATGACGCGATAAAGGGTGGCAAGGGCGAGCGGTTTGTCGGGCGTGTATTGGCCGGGCGGGGGAAAGACTCCGAATTTGTAAAGCACGAGGTCGGTCGCGATCGAGAGAATTACGACAAACAAAAAACCAGCGACGATCGCCCATGCGCTTCGCCAGAAGCGGCGGGGCGGAGCAGAGGGAATTGCGGTTGCGGCCATAGGATCTCCTGAAACAAGCAAGGCGGCGGGAAAAACGGTGGCGGTATCCTACGCGAGATTGGACGCAACCGGAAGAGGAAAGCGACGCTACTCCTTCTCAAGCCGAGAGGACGCCATTTTGTTTTTCTCCGCGCATTGGAATGCCGTAGGGCGTACGAACGGCGTTCGCCGTGCGCTACAAGCGATTGGAAGCGCGGCGCCAGAAGGTGAGGAGGAGGATGCCAATGAGGATGAGCGAGAAGCTCAAGCCGACCCACAGGCCGAGCGCTCCCCAGTGGCGGCGGAAACACAGCCAGGCGCCTAGAGGAAGGCCGAGGAGCCAATAGGCAGTGAAGTGGCAGAGCATAGGGGTGCGTGTGTCACCTGCGCCGCGAAGAGCGCCAGTCGCGACGGTCTGGATGCCGTCGAAGAGTTGGAAGGCAGCTCCCGCGGCAAGAAGGGTGATGGCGCTGTGAATGACGACTTCGTCGCTGGTGTAGAAGCGGGCGATGTAGCGAGGGAAGACGAGTAGGACGATGCTCATCAAGCTCATGAACGCCGCGCCCAGCGCGATAGCAGTGTTTCCGGCGTTGCGTGCATCGGCTGGCGAGCGGCGGCCGATGGCTTGGCCGACGCGAACGGCAGTGGCAGAAGAGAGGCCGAGAGGAACCATGTAGGTAAAGGCCACGGTGTTCAAGGCGATCTGATGCCCGGCCTGGGCAACGGCACCGAGGCGAGCAATGAGCGTTGCGACTAAAGCAAAGATGGTGACTTCGGCAGTGAGTTGAAGAGCAGCAGGAAATCCGAGGGTGATGAGTTCCCGAATGCGGGCGAGATCCGGCTGGACAGGTGTCTTCAGAAGGTCAGTTTTGTGCCGAGCGTCGTACCACAGAAGATAAGCGACCAGCACGAGTGCGAGGTAGGCGCGGGAGACGCAAGTTGCAATACCAGAGCCGGTGACACCATAGGCAGGAAAACCGAGTTTGCCGTGGATCAGAACGTAATTGCCTACGAGATTGACAAGATTGGCGGTGATCAGGGCGAAAGCGATCGGGCGCACCATGTTCATGCCTTGCAGAGTGCGCCGGACGGCGAAGTAGAGAAGAAGGGGGAGAAGTCCGGCTGAGAGCGTCCGCATATATGGCGCGGCGAGGAGAGCAACGGGGCGCGTCACGCCGAAAGACTCGAAATAGGGAGGAAGAACCCAAATGGGAATCGCTAAAAAGGGAGCGATGGCAAAACTAAGGTAGATGCCATTGATGAGGGAGCGGTGACAGTCCTCACGACGGCCGGCACCGAAAGCCTGGGAAACGAGGGTGTCGAGACCGATAAGGATTCCTTCGCCGAAAAACGCAAAAACGATAAACAGGCTAGAGGCGATGCTGACAGCTCCGATGGCTTCGGCGGAGTTCGGAAGGCGGCCGACCATCATGGTGTCGACGATCACCATGCTCATCCAACCGATCTCGGCGAGGATAAGAGGAAGCGCGAGGCGGAGAGTGGGCCGGAGTTCGCGCTGAAAGATCGACAAGAAGGACATGGGATAGAAGAAGATAGCAGATAAAGGAAAGTGTGAAGTGACAAGACGAAGAAGCTCGGTACACTTGCGTTGCAGCCTTATAGCTGTGGCCTGAACAAGCGCACTGGTTGAGATCCTTTGCTTCGCTCAGGATGACGAGTTCTTGCCATTCCCAATCTCTTCGAAGTGGCATCGCCGATAGGCCCAAGAGAGCTGCGGAGCTGCAGACCGGGCGGAGTGCCAAGGGAGTGAGGGTAGCCGAGAGGGCACGGTATGACCGATAGAGGACCTTAGCTAACGGGTTCTATTGACCGGTTAGGAAGAGGAACGTAAGTTGAAATGAAGGAAAGACGCGCCGGGATGTGTGTGGCAGGAGGTTGGTCGTGAGCGTGTTAAACGACATAAATTTCGGATCGAAGATGCTGCAGTATATGCGCTCGGGAGCACGCGTCAATTCGCGCGTCCGCGTGGTGTTGGAGTGGCACGAAGGGGGCAGCACACACACGGTGGAAGGATACACGGTAGACATCAGTCCCAAGGGCTGCCTGGCGATCGCGCCGCAAGGATTCGCGGTTGGACAGAGGCTTAAAGTGAGAAACGAGAGCAACCAGCAAGAGTCAGCTGCGCTCTTAATCTGGCGCGGACATGAAGGCAGGACTGGCTGGGAATTGGGATTAGAGCTGGTGCAGCCGCCGGCGGATTTTTGGGGCATTGACTTCTAAGGAAGGCCAGCCAGAAATTATAGCTAGAAAACTGTAGAGAATAGAATTCACACGGCGCAGACGCGAGTTGCGCCGTTTTTTATTTCTTGTGGAAGAAATTCGGTTCTTACGAGCGGAAGTAATTTTCTTTCGAACGTACTCGGCAAAACATTTTAGAAGACGGTCGGGAGAGTACCTTAAGAGTTCCAAGACACAGATTTTGCGGCAAATGAAAGCGCAAAAAATGGCGCATTTTGCCGCGGAATCGGCATCTGTTTTGCACTGAAATTGGCGTAAGTGTGCCGTGTTTGCGCACGGCGGGAGACCTGAATGAAGAAGCTAATCCGTACGGGGGCGTTGCTGTTTGGGGCGTGCCTGGTGTGGGCAGCGGGGGCAAAGGCAGATTGCGTGCGTCCCTCTACCGTAAACATCGGGGACGAAGCGCGCGGCTTTGTCGCCGGCGGGCAAAATGCGGAAGCGCGAGGGAACTCGGGGGTAATATCCCTGATCTCGAGCGGGTCCGAAAATGGAAAGATGAACGAAGCTTTCGGAATGCATGGATACACGCTAAGCGCGTTGTTCCACCATTCCGAAGGTGTCGGCGACGACGATGGCGACGGATCCGGTTGGAAGGGGTCGGACGGCAACGGTTCGTCGGGGAACTGTGGTCATGGCAGCAGCACAGCGGGCGGTGGAACGGGCGTGGTAAGCACTCCCGAGCCGTCAAGCATATTGCTGTTGTTGGCGGGGTTACTCGGACTGTTTGGCAGCGCGAAAGTAATCCGGGTAAAGACGGCATAGGTTTAAACTCAAACAACGTTCAGCTCTCGCCGCGACGGAAGTTGCGGCGAGATTTCTTTTGGTCTGGCGAGCCACTGAAGCAGAGGAGGTACAGGCGAGAGCAAGCCCGAAAAGAGACCCGCCGCTAGCCACCAATCGTTGAAGGATTGGGGTAGTCCGCAAAACGGCTGGCAGCACAGCTGCCTGACCTGGGCTCGATGAAGGAACAACAAAGCGGGAGCAAAGCTGCCGCACTCCAGAGATTTCCACTGGTAGCTAGGGAAAATCATAGAATTCGCTTGCGTGGGCGTGGTAATGGAC
The DNA here is from genome assembly GCA_035499255.1 of Dongiaceae bacterium. Lineage (GTDB taxonomy): Bacteria > Acidobacteriota > Terriglobia > Acidiferrales > UBA7541 > Acidiferrum. The sequence goes on from DATJZF010000043.1 coordinate 33,951, forward strand.
CTTAGAGTGAGCGTATGCCACCGGGCCTGGCTGCCGGCATAATCACAGCAAAAACTGATGTAGTGTCAGTGCCTTCCGGGGCATAGGTGTTTCTGGAACAAGGCGGGAACGAGGTAAGGAAGTAAGGAAGTAAGAAGCCGAGGAAAAACCAGGTTCGAGAAAACGGCATGGAAAGGGCCCAGCAGGGATCGTTGGTGGAGGCGGGAAGTAGATGACGGCGATCATCACGGTAGCGAATCAGAAGGGCGGCGTCGGAAAGACGACGACGGCGATCAATTTGTCCGCAGCGATTGCGGGAAAGGGCAGGCGCACCCTGCTGATCGACCTGGACCCGCAAGCGAATTCGACGATCGCGTTCTTTGATATGGGCGAAGTGAAGGAATCGATGTACGAGGTGCTCGGCGATGCGCGGACGCCGATGGCGAATGTGGTGAAAGTGAGCAAGGACCCGATGCTCAGCGTAGGACCGGGGCGGCTAGCGCTGGCCAAGTTGGAGACGGTATTGAGCGGGCAGTTCGATGCGCCGTACCGGTTGAAGGACGCCCTGGCGCCGCTGCTGAAGGATTTTGATTATGTGGTGATCGACACACCGCCGTCGCTGGGAATTCTGACCGTAAATGCGCTGGTTGCGTCGACGCATCTGCTGGTACCGATTCAGGCAGCATACTTTGCGATCGAAGGGACGGATGATCTGCTGGAGACCTACGAGCGCATCCGGCAGCGGCCAAATCCACAGCTGAAGATGCTGGGGGTGGTGATTACGCTATTTGACAAGCGGACGACGATTGCGAAGGATACGCACGGGCAGATCCGGTCTGTGTTCGGGGAAGTACTGTTCAAGACGAAAATCAGCAAAAATGTGCGGCTGGAAGAGAGTCCTGCGTACAAAGAAACGATATTCACATTTGCGCCCAAATCACCGGGCGCGGTGGAGTACAAAAAACTGGCAGCGGAGGTAGTACAACGTGTCGAAGAGAGCCGGGTTGCCCGTCACGCTGAAGATGCGGCATGACGCGCACTACGTAGAATCGCTGACAAGTTATAGCGGCGCGGCGGTCGGACGCATGATCCCCGTGGATCAGATTCGGCCGAATCCGGAGCAGCCGCGAAAAGCCCTGGGAGACCTGCGCGAATTGACGGAGTCCATCCGCGAGAAAGGCGTGCTGGAGCCGCTGCTGGTACGATTCATGCCGCGCGAGGACTGTTATTACATCATCTCGGGCGAGCGGCGGTATCACGCGTCGCGGGCGGCGGGATTGCGCGAAGTGCCGTGCATCGAGAAGATGGCGGACGACGCAGAGACGTTGGAGATCGCGCTGATTGAGAATATTCAGCGGAAGGATTTGACGCCGTTTGAAGAAGCGGATGGGCTGCAGCGACTGGCGGAACAGTTTGATTACACGCACGACGACGTGGCGAAGAAGATTGGCCGGGCGCGGAGTTCGGTGACGGAGACGCTGTCTCTGCGACTGATCCCAGAGGCGCTGCGGAAGAAGTGCATCGACGCCGGGATTCTTTCGAAGTCGCTGCTGTTGCAGATTGCCAAGCAGCCGACCGAGAAGAAAATGGCGGAGATGGTCGCTAAAATTCTGTCGGGCGGCTTGACACGGGACGCAGCGCGGAAGGACCGCTCGGATGATCGGTTGGGGGGGCCGCAGAAGCCACAGCCGTTCATTTTTCAGTATGAACCGGAGAACGAGGCGTTCCGGTTCCGGTTGCAGTTCAAGAAGAGCCATGTGTCGCGGGATGAGTTAGTGCGGACGCTGCGGGAAATTCTGGCGCAGTTGGAGGGACACGAGGCGGATTCTACGGCAGCGTGAGAAGAAAGTTGTACGCGTTCTAGAATTTCCGACGGCGCGGCCTTGGCTGCGCCGTTCTTGTTTTGCGCGGCACGATGTTGCGATTTACAAGAGCGCCGCGCCTACGGGCGCTCGGGCTATGTGAGAACGGCACCCAGCGCTGGCGCGCTGGGCTAACGTGTGCCACGCCTCCAGCGTTGCGTCTCAAATTCAGTAGGCCGCGTACGGAGTAGAAGTGAAAGTGGCCACAGGGCGGAAACGTGGGAGCGTACGCGCTGAGTTGTAGCAACTCTCTGGCGTGAGATCGGATCGAAGTGACGACGGACGAAGTCTGGAGCATGCGGGAGGGCACAGCCAGGAATGGCTGTGCCACGATATAATCGGCGCGTGATGGAACTGACACGGGTGCAGATGGAGATGTTGGAGCGGTTGTTTGAGGCGGGGTTCCGGCCGATTGCGATTCCACCTTATGAAAATGCGTTGTGCGTGCACCGGGGAGAGTGCGTGGCGGCACTGGCAGCGGTGGAGAATGGCGGATTGCGGTTGCTGGCGCCGGCGACGTGGATGGTGGATGGGAATTTCAGCGTGCGATTGAAGAAGCCCGGCGGGGACGTGTTTGTGTGGAAGAAGACGGAAGTGGCGGCGACGGAGGAACGGTTGAAGGAGTTGGAGAAGTTTCGCGGGGAGTTGGAGGAGATTTTGGAGAGTCGTAAGTTGTAAGCCACCAAGAGAAGGAGAGCCGGCTACACCAAAGAGGGCTGGGTCGGCGACCGATGTAACACGGCGCGCCAAGCGGACGGCCTCAGAAGGCCGTCCCTACGAGGCAAGATGGCGGCATAAAGCCGCCGCTACAAGTGCACGGATGGAGTGGAGCCAAGACCCGGCGGTTGAGATCCTTCGTCGCACAAGACGCTCCTCAGGGTGACAAGAGTTAGTTAGCTGGCAGAATAAGAGAGATTCCTCGCTCCGCGGACTGCGCTCGGAATGACGTAGGCGAGCGAGAGCTGGGTAACGGAACGAGAGCTGGGGAAATCGAAGAGGAATGATGACTGCTACGTATGACGTGATTTGTGTGGGGGCGGGGCCGACGGGGTTGGCTTGCGCGATGGAAGCGAAGCGCGCGGGGATGCGGCCGCTGGTGATCGACAAAGGCTGCTTGTGCAATTCGATTTACAACTATCCGGTGAACATGGTGTTTTTCACGACGCCGGAGCTGCTGGAGATCGGCGATTTACCGATGGTTTGCGGCGGAGACAAGCCGACACGCTTGGAAGCGCTGAAGTATTACCGCAAGGGCGCAGAGCATTACGGGCTTGAACTGCGGTTGTATGAGAAAGTGCTGCGCGTGGATGGGCAAGATGGCGCGTTTACGGTAGTAACGGAGCGCGAGAGCGGCGCGGAGGAGCACTATCACGGCAGAAAGATTGTGGTAGCCACGGGCTACTATGATCTGCCGAATGAGATGGGCGTACCTGGGGAGCATCTGCTGCACGTGAATCACTACTACACGGAACCGCACCCGTTTTGGAATCAGGACGTAGCAGTGATTGGGGGAAAGAATTCGTCGGTAGAGGCGGCGTTGGATCTTTATCGCAACGGAGCGCGGGTGACTCTTCTGGTGCGGGGGGCGGACCTAGGGCAGTCCCTAAAGTACTGGGTGAGGCCAGACATTGAGAACCGGATCAAGGCAGAGCAAATTCGCGCGATTTTCAATATGAAAGTGAAGGAGATCGTGAGCGAAGGCGTAGTGATCGAACATGGTGGGAGCGTGAAGTTGGTGCCGGCGAAGCAGGTTTTCGCGCTGACGGGATATCATCCAGACTACACGTTCATCGAGAGTCTGGGAGTAAAGCTCGACCCAGACACGCGCAAACCGCAGCTCAACCCGAACACGCTGGAGAGTAATGTAGAGGGCATCTATTTGGCTGGCGTAGTGATTGCGGGAAGATTCACCGGCGAGATTTTCATTGAGAATGGCCGATTTCACGGGAAGCAAATTATTGAGGCACTGAAGAAGGAGTACTGCAGTAAGTGATGTCGCGCGGCAGGGAAGGCTCCTGGCGAGGGCGCGCTGAAGGCGAGCAGGGTTTTGCGCTTGAGCAGTGGTTTGTTAGACTGGCAGGGCTACGGATTTCCTGAAAAGCGGACGGCCTCCGAAGGCCATCCCTACAAAGGCCTATGGGATCACTGATCAAAGAGATTGGGGCGACGGCGGTGGCGCTGGTGAAGGGGTTCAGCGTCACGTTCAAAACGATGTTTGAGAAGACGGTGACGGAGAACTATCCGGCCACGCCGGTGAACTTTCAGCCGCGATACCGGGGGATTCATGTACTGCATCGCGACGAAATGGGGCTAGAGAAGTGCGTCGGGTGCTTTTTGTGCGCGGCGGCATGCCCGGCAAACTGTATTTATATCGAAGCTGCAGAGAATACCGAAGAAAAGCGGATTTCGGCGGGTGAACGTTTCGCAAAGGTGTACAACATCGACTACTCGCGGTGTATCTTTTGCGGGTACTGCGTGGAGGCTTGCCCTACTGATGCGATTACGCACGGGCATGGGTTCGAGCTGGCCACATATGACATCAATTCCCTGGTGTACCGGAAGGAACAGATGCTGGAGAGTTTGAAGGGAGTGCCGCCGAAGGGAGCGGAATCCTAGAGGACGAAATTCGAAACGCGAAATTCGTAATTCGTAGGACGGCCTCGAGAGATCGAGGCCATTTTCTTTTTGGAGCTGAGATTTAGACGTAACGCCAAGATAGGTCGGTTGAGATCCTGCGTCGCCCCCCTCGCTCCTGAGGATGACAGGCAAGCTCGTTGATTTGATACAAGGTCGATTAGTTCAGTTAACGGAATATCGGAGATTCGGAGAACAGGAAGCGCGACCGTGGCTGCTCGAAGAGAGCGACGGGCGCGCTTTTTTAATTCCGGCAGGGCCGTAACGCAGTGACGGAAGTTCTGTGAGTCCCATAAAGCATATACAGCTAGTGAGACGTAAGTTGGCGAGGTGGGTGGTGGACAGCGCAGAACGGCCCCGAAACAGCTGTGAGACGGAGCCACACGGAAGCGGGCTTGCGGGAGCAACGCAACAGGGGCGGGTGACAGCGCGGGCAGAAGCGAACGCGCAAAGCGCACCTCAACAAACGCCGATAGTGAACGGCCTCGGAGCGAAAAAGCGAAAAGCAAGCAAAGACGTGGTGCGAATCGCGGGCGAAAACTCAGGACTGGCCGCGGGCACCATTGGGTGGAACGAGACGATCCACCAAAAAATTATCGGACGCACGATGGCCGTTGCCGGAGGGGGACTCGGCAGGCACGGACTCATCGGAATGAGAATGGACCGCGAGTTCGCGCTGCTCAATGAGCCAACGCGCAAGATTCGCGGCGGTGCTTTCCTCGAGCCATTGATCAAAGATGGTGAGCATCTCCTTGCGCAGATTCGCTGCGTGTGCGAGGCGGGAAAGCTCATAAGACTGGAGTGTATTGCGGGAAGCGGAGAGAAGGAATTCCCAAGGGGCCTGGGTGCGGGCCTTAGACACAGAAACCTCCAAAGCGGAAGATTGCCGGAATACAGAGCTAATAATAACCATACAGTAATAGAGCGCAACAGTGACGCATTACCCGCCAGCATGTGGAAAGCTGTGGAAAAGAAGGAAAACTTTTTCGGCTGCTGCAGCGCTTGCTCCGGGGAGTATGAAGACCCGGACTGGACAGCTTGGGTGCCGGATTCGGCTGAAGAGACGCCAGATACGGACGATTGCGCAGAGTTCCCGGAGGAGTGATACCCGTCGAACTTCGAGGTGGCCAGGTTGCGAGAACCAAGCCGGGCTTGAAGGTTCCAGAATTCCTGCGTTGTCGGAATGGTAATCAAGCGAGAGGTAAACATGAGGGAAAACGAGATTGGACGCGCACCGCGGAAGCGCAGGGAACGGCAGCCGACGCAGCTGGAGGTCGTGCGACAGGTGATGTGTCAAGCGGCGCAGTACGAAGCGTGGATGACGTTGGCGGAATTGGCGCGCAAGACGGAGTTCCCGGAGGCGAGCATTTCAGCGCAGTTGCGGCATTTGCGGAAGGAGGAGCACGGAGGATGGGAGGTGGAGAAGAGGAAGAGAGAGTGGCTGGAGCCGTTTAGGACAAACGGACAGGAAAGAGTGTGGGAGTACCGGCTGAGGACATGAAGCAAAGAAGTAAGGAAGTAAGGAAATAAGGAAGTAAGGAAACGGCCGGAATCGGGGTTGAGAATTCGGGTTCATTGGTTACTTAACGTAATCGCGGATGCGGAGGGACGATGAGTACCAAGGCGGAGATGGCATTTGATGTGTGTTGGGAAGTGTATCGTGGAGCACGGGAAGTGTTGGAGACGAAGCGTGGTGTGGCCGCGCTGGACTGGAAGCAGGATTCCAAATATTTGTGGCGGCCGGATCTGCGGCCGAAACTGAAAGATTGGGTGGCGGATTTTGCGCTGGCGGGGCAGGCCGCGTTGGGGGAGCCAGAGCGGGCGTCGCGGATGGTGATGTTCCGGTTGTACTACTTGGGACTGGTGGAGTATGCGCGGGCCCGGCATTTTTTGGGATTGAGCGAGCGCGGGTGGGTGAACTGGTCGGAGGAGATTCGGCGGAGGTGTGGGGAGGAGATGGTGCGGAGGGGGTTGTTTCCGCCGAGGAAGTATTTTAACGGCGACGAATAACTCGACGGAGGTGGCCTGACAGAGCCCAGTCGAGGACCAGGAGGAGAAGCACCGGCAAGAAGCAGAGTTGGCAGATAATGATGAAATTGGGGACGTCGAACCAAGGCTGAGCATCGGTCGAGCGCATGAGGGGCGTGAAAAGGACCAAGAGTTGGCTGAGTTGAGCAGCAAACAGAGCGCGGCCGGAGCCCAGGGCGATGTGTTCAGCTTCGCGAAGTCCGGCAGTGTGATCGCGGATGAGTTCAATTGTAGGGCTAAATGAGGATGAACCAGGCTCGCGAAGACGAGCGAGTTTTGCGTGCAGCACGGAATGTCGCGCGACGTAGAAGAGCAACAAAAGCACCATCGCGACTACATATAATTTCGAGAAAAGGCCGAGCATAGAAACGGCTTGGAGGGCAGACATTGCTGTGATGGCTCCTCGGGATGATCCGTGGATTTCGTGTCTCTATCAATTGGACACCGTTGTCAG
>DATJZF010000044.1:0-80195 GCA_035499255.1 Dongiaceae bacterium
GCCGCGGAATGGGTCCTCACCCGCGATGGCAAAGGCAAAACTCTAGGCGGCAGCGCCGACTGTCCCGCCGACGCGCGTTCCGCCTGCACGCCTGCGCCCGAATACCTAGGCTTCCGCGTAGTCCGCGGCGCCTCAAAACCAGCTCCAAAAGACTGACCGCCCGAAGTGCTTGAGGGTGCCCCATCCTTTGCGCGGTCTTTGCGCAAAGGATGGGCTCTTACGACCCTCGCGCTGAAGACCTCTTCCTCTTACGTTTTAATAGGGGGTCGGAGCTTTGGCTCCGACATAAAGCGCTTGGGCATGGACCGGGCTTTAGCCCCTGAAGAAACTCTTTCTTCCCATCACGACCTGCTTAAGCTAGCTTGGCTAATATCGTGCGCGCCTTTCAAAACATATTCACGACCGTTTTTCTCTGTTCTCTAATCGCGCCCTCCACGGCGCCCACCCGCGCCGCAGAACTCACCCAGGACGACATCAACTTCCGCAAACTCACCCTCGACAAGAACAAGGACCAGCGTCTCAACTACCGCCTGTTCGTCCCGCTCGGCTACGACTCCAAACGCAAATATCCCCTCGTCCTCTTCCTTCACGGAACAGCGGGTCGCGGTTCCGACAACATCAAGCAACTCACCGGTGGAAACCAACTCGGCACACACGTCTGGACCTCCCGCGAGGCTCAGAGTGTCTTCCCCGCTTTTGTCCTCGTCCCGCAATGTCCCACCGGCGAAAACTGGTCTGAGCCCGAACTCAATCGCCCCTCTTCTTCCCTACTCCTCACCTTGGACGCCCTCTACAAAACTCAGCGCGATTTCTCCATCGACCCCGATCGGGTCTACGTGGTCGGTCAGTCCATGGGCGGTCTCGGCGTTTATTCCCTGGTGCAGAATTATCCAAACCTTTGGGCCGCCGCCATCGTCATCTCCGCCTTCGACAATTTCACCAACGTGCTCGCCCTCACTTCTGTTCCCCTCTGGGTCTTCCAAGGCGATGCCGACTCCTCCGTCCCCATCGACACCGTCCACGAGATGATGCGTCAGCTCAAGAAAGCCGGCGCCAATCTTCGCTACACCGAGTACCACAGGGCGCGCCACGAAATCTGGAATCGCGCCTTCGCCGAGCCCGATCTCCTGCTCTGGCTGATGTCCCACGTCCGCAAATCCGACAGCCAACTTGGCTCTGGCAACTCGCCTCAAAAGCCCTAAACTATCGCGATGACCCAATTTCAGCCCACCGACCGCACACAAGTGAAGCGCCTCCCCAAGCGCGCCCACTATGACGAAGAGACCGTCTTCCAAATCCTCGACTCGGCCTTCGTCTGCCACGTGGGCTTCGCCGTCGATGGCCAACCCTACGTCATCCCTACCAACTATGGCCGCAGTGGCCACACCCTCTACCTTCACGGCAGCGCCGCCAGCCGCATGCTCAAAACACTCAGCGCTGGCGTTCCTGTCTGCGTCACCGTCACCCACATTGACGGCCTCGTTCTGGCCCGCTCCGCCTTCCACCACTCCGTCAACTACCGTTCTGTCGTTATTCTCGGCACCGCGCGGCTCGTCGATGAGCCCACCGAAAAAATGGAAGCTCTGCGCATCTTCACCGAGCATGTTATGAAAGGTCGTTGGGAAGAAATCCGCTGGCCCAACGAACAAGAAATGAAGGCAACTACCGTCCTCGCGCTCGAACTGGAGGAAGTCAGCGCCAAAGTCCGCACCGGCGGCCCCGTCGACGACGAGCCCGACTACTCCCTGCCTGTCTGGGCCGGAGTCCTGCCGCTTCAAACCGTTCCCAAATCCCCCGAACCCGACCCCAACCGCAAGTCCGACGTTCCCCTCCCCGACTACCTTAAAAACTACTCCCGTTAGCTCAAATCAACCCAGAGATCGCTCGCTACGTAACCCATCATCCTGACGAGCTCCGTGGGCGACGGAGGATCTCAATCAATCGTTCTTGGCTAACAATGTGGAGGAAGCCTGCCATTCCGACAGAAGCGCGGAATCCGCTTTTGATTTTCTCGCCTTAATTTCAGACCTTTGTACTACTCATGCCTAACCCATAACTTGTCATCCTGAGGAGCGCTCTATGCGACGAAGGATCTCAACGTAAAGTGCTACCTGAGACTCCAACTCTCCACCTCCCGCGCACCGAACCCCTGTCTTTAAGCTCTCAACTGTTGGCTGTCAGCTGTTGACTCTTAGCTGTTGCCTCTTATGAGACGAGGCCCACTCCGTACCTGAGGGGGTGGAGGAGTGGGCCTCGAGGGCGAGACGACTGCAACAACCTCTTCTAAAATTCCTGAATCCTCATTTTTCTAGTTCTGCCAACCCTGCGAATCCAAAATCTCATCAAGCAAATCGTCATACGACCGCAGCGCCTGATCAACCATCGGCTTCGCCGTCGCTGCCGCCAGTTTTAGGTTCGACTTGTACGTTTCCAACTCGCCCGGCGCATCAAAAACTGTGTTCCGGATTGCGGCCACATCCGCCATCACCGCGCCCAATCCCACATGCAGCGACTTCACGCAACCCAGAATCGCTTCGAGATAGGCCAGTAAATCCATTCTCTCCTGGACAGTCATCTCCAATTTCGCCATCGCTAATTCCTTTCTACCACCGAACGCGGTGCCCACAAATTTAGACACCGGTATCTTCAATCGGGCTATGCCAGGCACGTTTTTCAGGAAGGGCGCTGCTCAAAGAACAGGAGGTCTGACGTGCAAGTGGAGTGTCTGACGATAGAGCAGGAGGGGCTGTGAGGTCAATCACTCAGTTTTGTGACTCATGTCACACCGCCCCCTCTCTTGGCAGGCCGTCGGCTTCTCGTGCACTGCCACGTTAACTCCTACCCACAGGAGAATGACTCTGTGCTTTCCCCCAAATGCCAATCCCCAGCAGGATCGACCCAAACAACTCGCAGATAAATACAATGGAAAACAACAGTACACTCGCAGCGTCCAGGTTTTCCTTCGCTAAACCGCTAACCGCCACTTTCAACCGCGGCCTGACCGCCTCCAACTCCTTCACATCCTTGGTGAAGCGGACCCGCAATTCGTAACTCTGCCCCGCCCGCCCGTTAAACTCTCCCAATACCTTGAGGCTTTCTGCCCTTTGCGCCGGCGCGCTGTGCGGCTCGCCTGTATCCCCCTGGCTTACTTTTCGTCCCCCACTCCACACACTCCAATCCGCCTCAAGACTCCTCAGCCTCTCAGTGGCTCCCGCCTTGTCTGTCACAACCTCCACCAAATACAGCCCGTCGTAATTCAGCCTGAAGCTCTGCGCTACGCTCTGCCCACTCGCCGCTTCGACCGGCAAGTCGATCGGATCCATCTTTCGTGTTCGGGTCCATCCCATCCATGCCGACCACACCCCTACACCCAGAGCCATCAGCCCCATCCCAATTTTCATCTTCATCTGCATGAGGGATTAGATCGTGTAGGGTCCACCTTCTGTGGCGAACCGCTTCAGCTGAAACTGCAACATCGCCCAACTCTAGTGGCAGCCGCAACCGCCGCCGCAACAACTCCCACCGCCACCACCCGAGAACCCGCCTGACGGACTCGACGACCCATTTCCCGCCGTCGCAAACACGGATAACTGAATCGTCGCCTTCTTGCTCGCGCACTTGGGACAGCTAATCTCGGCCTGCTTGTTGATCACAATCTTCTCGAACCGCTCATTGCACTCGTCGCACACATACTCGTAAATCGGCATCTCTTCTACCCTCGGGCTTAGTTACATTCACGATTATACCGTGACACAGCCATCTCCGGCTCCAATTCCGAGACAACCCGAGCCATGGAGACCTATGCGCTCTCGTAGTTTCTATTTTCGAAGGACAAATTTCGATTTTCGGCCTTCTCACGGCGCCGCAAACATTCCAAAGTAGAACCCCATCAGCCCCATGCCGCACAGCACCAGCGCCACACGCGTCCATGCCTTCGCCAGCACCGAGAACGGCAGCGAAAACACGCCCAACCCGAACCCCGCCAGCGTCGCGATTCGCGTCGCCTCCGGTGGCTTGCCACTGCCCGGGAATTGCTGCCAATACAGCATGGCGAACGCCCCCGTCACGATACTCAGCGTCATCGCCACCAGGCCGATCATCGTGGCCTTCTGTCGCCATCCTGCCGTCTGCTTTTCCGCCGAATGCCTCCAGAGCCACCATCCCCAGACACAACTCAGCGGAGGCATCCCCAGAAACACAATGTTCGCTGCCCAAGCCGTCCAGTTCATCGTTCCCTAACCGGATTATCACACGCCGTTCACAGTCAATAAAGTCTCACGCGTCACCGTCACCGTAGCGCCGCGGCTTTAGCCCGGCATTTTGAGACTGTATCTCGCTCAATTTTTCGGCCTCTGGTCTTAAATCCTTGCCTCTTTACCTCCTTACTTCACTTCCCTGCCTCTTCCATCTTCACGTCATATACCATCCACCGTTCACGCTAATCGTCTGCCCAGTCGTGTACTCGCTCTCCGCCAACATTACCGCCACTCGCCCAATCTCCTCCGGCTTGCCGAAGAACCCAACTGGCAACCGATCCGCCGTTGCATTCGGGTTCGTCGACACCATCTCCGTCTCAATCAGCGCGGGCGCAATCGCGTTCACGGTGATGCCTTCCTTCGCTAGCAGCGAAGCGTACGAATGCGTCAGCCCGATCAGCCCCGCCTTCGACGCCGCATAGTGCGGCCCCACCGCTCCCCCGTTCTGCGCCGCCACCGACGACAAATTGATAATCCGCCCCCATCGCCGCTCCCGCATCGCCGGCAACACTCGCTGCGTCAGCAGGAACGCCGACTTCAGGTTCACGCGCATCATGTCGTCGAAATCTGCCTCCGTTAACGTGTCGAACTTCTTCACCCTCGTTATCCCCGCGTTGTTGACGAGGATCTCCACCTCACCCAATTCCCGCTCCACCGTTTCCACGAGCCGCTCGATGTCGGCCGCCACACCCACATCCGCCTGCACCGCCAGCGCCGCCCGCCCCAGTTTCCGAATCTCCCCGCAAACCTCTTCCGCCGCCTCTCGCCTCTCCCGGCAGTTCACCGCCACCTTCACGCCCGCCTCCGCCAGCCCCAGCGCAATGGCTCGCCCAATCCCCCGGCTCCCACCCGTCACCAGTGCAATGCGATTGGTAAGAAAAGACATCCTTTGTATCCTGCCCCCCTCGCACGATTCTTCGAGCGCGTTTCGCGAGCGTCATTCCCCCGACTCGCGGCCTGGCTGTATGGCACTTGTTTTTACGCCACGATCCGCGCTGCGCACACCAATTCTATTCTCAGTGCTTTCGGCACGGAAACCAAAATCCGTCATTCCGAACGGAGTCCGCGGAGTGAGGAATCTCTCTTCGATTTCCGAACTTAACCTTGCCCCTAACGCAAATGGCCCCGGCTTTCGCCGAGGCCATCGCAAATTTCAACAGAACTTGTAGGAGCGGCTTTATGCCGCCCGCCGTTCTTAGTCGCCAGCTACCGCTTCCGCAGCCTGCTCGGCCGCTTTCGCGTTGCCATTCCCGTTCGCGGGTGCAATCTGCACGGGTTTCCCGGCATTCGCAAAGTTCGCCGGCACCGCCTTCGCGATGTCGCTTACCGAACCAATCTGTACCACCGTCGGTTGGGGCTTCTTCAGCACCAGTTCTTCATAAATCGCGCGAACCTTCGCCTGCTCTTCCAGCGCCTGCTTCCGGCGGATGCGGTTCTCTTCCGCCGCAGTCACCGGAATGTCGTGCTCGATGTGCCGCACGCGAGCCGCATCGTCCGCATCGATCTTCAGAGAGTGCTCATACGTGGGCAAATTCACGTTCTTGCCCTTCGCGTAGATCTCATGCTTCCCGTGCTTCTTGTACCACTCCGCCACGGTCGCGTTCTTGTGCATGTTCTCGATGATGTTCCGCCAGCCGATGCCCGTGTTATACGCGCAGAAGCTGATTTCACCCTGCTGCGTTCCGTACGGAATAATGCACATCTCCGTGCGGCGGAAATCGTAGTTGAACAAATCCTGGAACCACATCCCTGCGATAAACAGGAAGTTCCACGGATCCTGTGTCCGGCGCTTCATGGCATCTTCGTAGGTACGCTCCGGCGAGGTCTTGCCGTACTTGCTCGCCGCACCCTTCGTCAATGCCCAAGTCTTGTCAAACTTCTTGAAGAGGTCCCACAGCTTCAGGCCCTTCGGACCCTGGAACGGGTGGTAGTTCTTCAGCAGTGCCATGGCCATCATGAAGTTCGAGAAGCCCTTCCCGCGCGCCGCATCCGTAATCGCCGTCACATCCTTCGTAAGCTGTTGCGCATCCAGGAAGCGCGGCACCGGAGCCCATTCCTTGGTCTCCTTGTTAATCATCAGCGCCGTGCCCACTCCGCAGTTCGGGTGGCAGCCGCAGCTCAACGAACCCCACTGCGATTCGTTGCCCTTCACCATGTCTGCGAAGCCTGCAAACGTGCTGATAAACGAAATCGGGAACCAGTCGCGCGTCGGCTCGATCTTTCCGACCTGCGTGCTCACGTCGCTCGCCAAGTGCGACAACGTGTACCGCTGGCGCAAACGCCGCTCCGGCGTAATATCCTCATCCCGGCCCGTGAACGACACCGGCTGGAAGCTGATGAACGCGATCTTCTTCGGGTTCTCCATCGCGAACTTCACGACCGTGCCTACCTGGTCGTTGTTCACGTTGTTCACGATCGTTACTACCAGCACGATTTCGATGCCCGCTTCGTGCATGTTCTCGATCGCGCGCAACTTCACGTCGAACAGGTTGCCGATCTGCCGGTGGCTGTTCGCATCGTTTCCAATGCCGTCAAACTGCAGGTACGCATACCGCAAACCCGCTTCGAACGCCTTCTTGCAAAACTCCTTGCTCTTCGCGAACTCGATGCCGTTCGTCGCCGCCTGCACCGAGTTGTATCCCACCTGCCGCGAATAGCGGATCGCGTCGAAAAAATACGGGCTCATCGTCGGCTCGCCGCCCGAAAACTGTACGGACATCTGCCGCCGCGGCTTGATCTTCACCGCGTTATCCAGAATCTCTTTGATCTCTTCCCAGTTCAGCTCGTGTACATAACCAACCTGGTTCGCGTCCATGAAGCACGGATCGCACATCATATTGCAGCGGTTCGTCAGGTCCACGGTCAGCACCGACCCGCGCCCGTACCGCACGTTCGAAGAGCCTACCTTGTGCAGCCCTTCGTCGTTGTGCGCCGGGATGTCCCGGCCAGGGAACTGGCTCTCAATCCACTTCAGGAACGACGAATCCACGGCCATCAAATCCTCGAAATGGCCGTGCTGCGGGCAATCCTTCACCATCCAGACCTGCCCGTCCCGCTCCACAATCTGCGCCTTAATCTCGCCGACCTTCTCGTGCATCAGGTCGCGCCAATCCTTCTGTCCGCCGATAATCGCCGCCCGCGCTTCCTTCACGCACTCAGGGCACAGCGAGTCCGTCTGCCGCGGGAAGCCCAGCGTGGGCTTAGTCTTCTCCCACGACTTCAGCAGCGGCTTGTCCGACCACTGCGGCTTCACCGACGGATTCGGATTCTTCTTGTTGAAGTATTGGATCGTGTCGAAGGTGATGCCTGCTGTCTTGCAGAGCACCCAGTCCATCGACCGGAAAATCTGTGTGGAGATAGTATTAGGCATACTGCGGCTGCCTCACTTTCGAGAGTTCGTGCTTTACTTCGGAATTCCCCAAACGCCCTATTGCGCTTCTCTGTACAACTCTGGTACAGCCCCCAAAAGCTTCCCATTCAGGGTAACACGCGGCGAGCGGCCCCCTAAGCTATTGGATACTAGCAGTTTGCCTTTGGATTCACTGTATTACCTAGCAGGAAGCGTCGAACGGTCGAAAATGGCCTCTAAACGGTATCTCCAACCACTGAATGGAGCTAAGTCCATGAAGCCAAAAGGGGTTACTGTTTGGAACCTCTTCGCATTTTCCTTCAAATTGCTCCCCGCTATTCACCTGTTCTTGCTGCCGTTTTCGCGCTACTTGACGATGATATGCCAACCAACCATGACGAACGCCACAACGCCAATCGCGAGGATAATCTTCTCGTAGCGCCTGTTTTCGGTTGTCTTCAATTCGCGCATCTAGCAATCCATCCAGATTCCCGCTCGGTCATGCTCATTAACCGTGGGGCGTAGTGTTAGGTACCGGGCGTCTCGATATCATGCCTCCTCCGGAAGGACTCCGCTAGTTCTTCAAAGGAATGGGCTCCATCGACCAGTTTTTCGATTTCCTCAAATGAGGCAAGCATGCACTGGTCAATCTCAACCCGCACTTTGCTCTGTTGCCGAAATATACGGGCATAGTGTCCCTGTTTGTTCATACTGTTTATGGCGGCGACGACTTCTACACTCACATATCGCTCCCGCAAAGATTAGTCTCGCACCGCGTCGCGAAGCATCGCGTATGCCCGACGCACATAAGTGTGCCATGATGAAGGTGCCCCGTTATTGTTCTTTCGAAACCTTTTGATCAATTCGAGGGCGGCTACGGCGGAAGCTTGCGACCTTAGTCTTCAGTCTTCGGAAATGGCGGACCCTTGTGAGTGACACGATTGTCCTACAGTATGTGGGGTTTGAAACCAAGGGGGCAGTCCGCGAATACACCTTCACTCGTCGCGGCTCTGGCGGCGAATCCTCTGAGTATTTTGTGACTATTGCGAACGACGCTTTTGTGGCGCATCGGGTGCGCTATCAGGATGCGCCGGACATCTGTTCCCTCCGGCTTCATCGAGAATTTGCCACCCGCAGCGACCATCTTCCCTCCGCGCGCTTCTCGGTTACGGATGCAGAACTGGCGGAGTACATGAAGGCCCACGCGCCGAAAACCAAGCCCGGCGCCTCCGCCCACAGGGACGAAAAAGAATCTTGATGTCACCCGGGTCGTTTCGTTGCAGAAGGTTCAGGAGCCCACGTGGAGCGACCGATTGAAGACGAGTTGGGTCACGTCCAGCAACTCATCCTGGTTGGTAAGGAGCGTGGCTATCTGCTCTACGATGAGGTGAATGAAAGTCTGCCTGCCGAAGTGACTTCATCGGAGGAGATTGACGATCTCCTGTCCCTCTTGGAGCGCCGGGGGATTGAGATCTACGAGGACCTTGCCACCGCGAAAACTGCGCGGGCCGCTGCAACCGCCGCCGAGGGTCCCGAAATTGACGCAAGT
The DNA here is from genome assembly GCA_035499255.1 of Dongiaceae bacterium. GTDB lineage: Bacteria > Acidobacteriota > Terriglobia > Acidiferrales > UBA7541 > Acidiferrum. Next base: position 9,155 of record DATJZF010000044.1, read on the forward strand.
GAGGGACTGCCCCTCGAAGCCAGTCTTGACCTGAGCTCGGGCGTGGACACCAAATCCCAGGATCCAGTCCGCGTCTATCTGCGCGAAATGGGTTCCGTGCCCCTGCTCACTCGTGAGGGCGAAGTCGTTATTGCCAAGCGCATGGAGCGCGGACAATTTGTAGTGATGAAGGCGATTACCCGTTCACCGATTGTGATCAAGGAACTGGTTGCCGTTGGCGAGGATTTACGCTGCGGTGTGCGGCCGATCAAGGAAATCGTGCAGCTTGGCGACGAGGAACTGACCGAAGCGAAGCTCGCCGGTGAGAGCAAGCAAACACTGAAGTCTATTGAAAGAATCGCAGAGCTTTACGAAACCGCGTTGAAACAAGCGGCAAAGCTCTCGGATATCCCCAAATCAAAGCAGCGCTCGTATGTTCGGGCCAAATGGGCCCTTGCGCGCACCCGCATCCAGATCTCTCTGGCGTTTCGCGACATCCGCTTGCACTGGCGTGAGAAACAGCGTCTGATCGGCAAACTGCGTTCCACGGTCGAACATCTGCACATCATCGAGCGCGAGGCGCACCGCCTCGAGCGTCGCGTGGACGCCGCCCTCGGCGATGTTGCCGCCGAAGCTCGCAGAGAACTACGCCTGCGCCGCACCGAGCTGAAAGAGATCGAACAATCGAGCGAAGTAGGACTGAACAACCTGAAACGTACCCTCACGCTCATTCAGCGGGGTGAGGCGCAGGCCCAGCAGGCCAAAAATGAACTGACCGAAGCCAACCTTCGGCTCGTTGTTTCGATCGCCAAGAAATACACCCAGCATGGCCTTCAGTTTCTGGACTTGATCCAGGAGGGCAATCTCGGACTGATGAGAGGCGCCGACAAGTTCGACTGGCGCCGGGGTTACAAGTTCTCGACCTACGCTACCTGGTGGATTCGTCAGGCCATCACGCGTGCCATCGCCGACCAGTCGCGCACCATCCGTGTGCCCGTCCACATGGTTGAGGTCATCAACAAGCTTGCCAAGTGCACTCGCCAGCTCGTCCAGGAACTTGGCCGCGAGCCCTCCGCGGAAGAGCTGGCCAAGCGGTCGGACATGACCATCGAAAAGGTGCGCCAGACGCGCAAGATTGCTCAGACACCTATATCTTTCGAGACTCCGCTTGGCGAAGAAGGGGACTCTCATCTAGGCGATTTCATCGAAGACAGGACGGTAATCTCTCCATCTGAAGCTGCGATGAACTTGAGCCTCAAGGAAAAGATGGCCGCGGTGCTCAGGAAACTCAGCCCCCGCGAGGAACGTGTCCTCCGCATGCGTTTCGGTTTCGACGATGGCAATCCGCGGACCCTCGAAGAAGTCGGCCGAGTTTTCGCTGTCACCCGCGAACGTATTCGCCAGATTGAAGCGAAGGCCCTTCGCAAACTGCGCCACCCTTCGCGTTCCGGCTTCGTCCGTGCGTTTATCGAAGCTTCGTGGTGATGCACTTCCGTTGAGGTAGAATAAGACCGGAGTTGTTGGGGAGAACTTTGACCATCACCTTTCAAAAGCGCCAGAAAGAAATGAAGCGACAGGAAAAGCAGCGGGCCAAGGCGGAACGGCGTGAGCAGAAGAAATTTGCCAAACGCGCAGCAAAAGAGGCGGTAAGCCCACAGGTCTCGCCGCCCGACCCAGGGGAGCAGGTTCCATCGTAGGACATAACTCCCGGATTCCCGGCAATTTGCGGCCTGTGATCCCTAACAACGGGCAATCACGTCAAATGGTGCTGGCATCGACCTGTTGAATACAACCGTTCTAGCCCAAACCAGGGTAAGATCTGTGCTCATTCGGTCAGTCGAATCGCCCCGATCGTCGTGCGCGATAAGTCAGGACATGCATGCAGACGTCTCAGATTATTCGAGCCTGGGCCAAGATCCTTACGGGTAAGCGTCCCTCTCTCTCGCTGGAGATCACTCGGGAATGTCCGTTGAATTGTCCGGGCTGTTACGCCTACGACAAGGCCCATCTTGGCGGCGCGCAGTTATTGCGTGACCTGAACGATAGCACCGGCCAAGCTCTGATCGACGGCGTTCTCGAAGTCGTCGATCGCCTCAAGCCATTGCACTTGTCCATCGTCGGTGGTGACCCGCTGGTGCGCTACCGTGAACTGGAGCTGCTGGTTCCTCAATTACTCACACGTGGAATCCATATCCAAATTGTCACCAGCGCTTTTCGACCTATCAGCTTGGAATGGGCCAATGTACCCTGTCTGCAGATTGTCGTGTCCATCGATGGACTGCAGCCCGAACACGATATCCGGCGTGCGCCAGCAACTTATGCTCGCATTTTGAAAAACATCGCCGGACAACAAATCACGATTCACTGCACCGTTACCGGTCAAATGATGAAGCACCCTGGTTATCTCGCCCGGTTCCTTGAATTCTGGACTCCTAGGCCGGAGACTAAAAAAGTGTGGTTCAGTCTGTTCACCCCGCAAATGGGCGACCAACTGCCGGAAATGCTGACTCCCGCGGAACGCGCCCTAGCCATTTCGGAAATGATGCAGCTACGCAAACTGTATCCGAAGCTCGACATGCCGGCGGTTGTCATCGAGCAATTTGCCTCACCCCCGCGCAGCCCGCAGGATTGCATTTTCGCGCAAACTACCGAGACCATTTCGGCGGACCTTCGAACGAAGATCACACCCTGCCAGTTCGGCGGAAGCCCCGATTGTCAATCCTGTGGTTGCTTCGCGTCCATGGGTTTGGCTTCCGTCGGCGCGCATCGCCTCGGCGGCATGCTTCCCGTCGGTGCGATCTTCAGAGCTTCCTTTAAGTTCGGCCAAGCCGTAGCCGGATCTCGAGCCGGAGTGAGGCCCCGAGTGAAGAATCCTCTTCCTATATTGCCGTTGGCCGACCCGGAGATTGCCAGGCCTCCCCTGGTCGAGCCTTAACCCCCGGGAATTCCTGTGTTTTCTTGAACCTTTGTTCTTCGAGTCGCGGGTGCGAGTATTGAGGCACCCTTGAAGACAGAGACTGTTCTGGGTGCCGCATGCTTCGTTTTTTGAAGCGTGCGGATTTTGACTTTTCTGGCTAACGTCGACGTGCAATGATCGAGATTCTTCGCCAACTTCTCGCCGCGATACTCTGCATCTCTATTGCCGCTCCTCTGAGCGCCCACAGCTGCGACCCGGAGGTGAATCGCAAGCAGCTCAGCTCGAGACTGCCCGGTGTGGCGGGCGGGCTGACCAACTACAACGCGAACGACCAGATCAGCACGGGCACCTACGACGCGAACGGGAACACCACGCATTCGGCGGGCCTCGGCTATCTACGCCCATACCAATTCGCTCGGAGGACAACTCTATTGGTTCAACGCCGGTCTTAGTACCGCAATCAAAAAATGTGCAAAATGCGCGGCATCCTCGTCCATTTGCAGCCATCGCACCACGCAATGGTCCGACAGGTACTTGCTTACCCGCGCCTCCGCAATTCCCAGGTTTTCGGCCAATGCCGGCTTGATCGCAATCGAATCGCCCCGCTTCCCCGCCGTTCCCTTCAGAATGTTGGGAATTGCCACACGCAGCGTCTGGCAAGCTTCCACGTAGTAATACGTCGTCAAATCCGAATCCGTAAGTACCCACACCCCCGGCCCCGCCGGCGCCTTTCCTGCCTCCTCCAGCTTTGCCGGTGAACAAGCCAGTAGTCGCCGGAAGTTCATCTCCAATTGCGTAAGCCGCGAGGACAGCCCCGGATCCCCGTACTTCCCGCGCAAACTGGGCACCGGCTCCGCCTCTCGGTTTGCTCGATGCGTTTCCCGCGGCCGTTCTTCGGGTTCCAGCGCCGCAACCGGCTCCTTGCGCGTCTCAGGTTCGCGATGCCGGTCCCTCGCGGCCGTCTGATGCCCACTGCCCCGCCGCCCGCGCTGCTCTCTCTCGCCCCGCCGGCCTCTACCCCGCCGGTGCCCGTGCGCTGTGCCCGTCGCGGCTGCGGTGGTCGCCTGCGCCGGCACATCCGCCGCCTCCCGCACTTCTTCCAGTTCGACGGCAGGCTGCGCTTCCGCCTCCGCTTCGAGTTCCGCTGCAGGCATGATCACCGCTTCGGTCGGCTGTTCTTGGCGTGGTGCGGAGGCCGGAACTTCCGCAGGTTCCGTCGCGCCTAATCGTGTCGCGCTCTCCTGCGCCTTGGTCTTCCAATCCGCTCGGCGGAAGCGCTGCGCCGCTGTCAAATACCAGCGGCCTGCGTCGGCGTTGTTGCCGTTCGCTTCGAAATAGCGCGCCAGCTCAAACGCCACCATCGCGTCGCGCGTTTTCGAAAATAAATTCGCTAATTGTCCTGCGGGATCTTTTCCGGTGCGCGCCCTTCGTATCCGGGCTGTGATTTGTTTCCAATCGGCCATACTGGTTGCACTGGATTTTAGCAGTGAACTCAGCCTGACGCCACCAACTCTCGATGTCCGCCCCCATAGCGCCGTGGCCTCAGCCGCATGGCAGTCCCATCTTGATTCGCGGAATCCCGATTGACGCCCGGCTCTCCCCCGAAGTATCCTTCTCTCGTTCCGCCCGGGAGGCCGACCTATGTTACGTCTGCGCGCGTTCTACGCAGCCGCATTCGCTTTAACCTTTGCCTGCTTGCCGCTGTTCGCAAGCACTCCCACCTCCACACCTCTCGGCACTGTAATCGCCGCGGACCACGCCAGCGTTGGCAACGCCGGCGCGGATGTCGGTACGACCGTTTACGGCGGAGATCGCCTGAGCACAGAGCCTCAGGGCAACGTGCAGATTCGTGCCGGAGCCGCGCGCCTGCTTCTTTCGAGCTCGTCTGCCGCTTTTGTCAACGATAGCGACGGCTCGCCTTCGGCGAAACTCGTAGCGGGCACCGCAACGTTCTCTACCGGCAACGCGCAGGCCTTCACGCTCTACGCCTCAAAAGCCGTCATTCGCCCGCAGTCCGACATTCCTACCATCGGCCAGGTCACTTATATCAATGAAAAAGAGCTCATGGTGACCGCGCGCCGTGGTGGCATCGTCGTTACGGTCGAAAATGATATGCAGGTCGTGCCGGAAGGCCGGTCCTATCGCGTGCTACTGGATCCGGAAGCCGAGGCCGCTCAGGGTCCTGCGGGCGCCGGCGGCAATCAAGGCCCGGCATCGCACGGCGGCGGCCCGCGAGCAGCCGGTCGCAGCCGCTTCCTTATCGTGGCAATCGGCGTAACCGCCGCAGCCGCTGGCTTCGGTGTTTACAAAGCTCTCGAGAGCCCGGATCGCCCCTAATCTCAGCCCGCCAAAATTCTTGCGGCCGCCAGATCCTTTTGGCGGCCGTTTTCTTTCGTATGCATATTCAACACTCACGCTACCTGAAGTTCCTTGCTTCCTTGCCTCTCTATTAGATCGCCGCAATCACGTCAATTTCCACCAGCGCATCCTTCGGCAATCGTGCTGCCTGCACCGTTGAACGCGCTGGCGGCGCCGCGCTGAAGAATTTTGCATACACCTCATTCATCGCCGGAAAATCGTTCATATCTTTCAGGAACACCGTCGTTTTCACAACGTGATTCAGAGAAACTCCGGCCGCTTCCAGAATCGCCTTCAAGTTTTCCAGTACCCGTTCCGTCTGTGAACGCACATCACTCCCCACAAACTCGCCCGTCTGTGGATCGAATCCGACTTGCCCCGACACAAACAGAAATCCATTCGCGCGCACGGCCTGCGAATACGGCCCGATCGGCTTCGGCCCCCGCGGCGTAAACACAACGTCTTTCATAGTGAGACCTCACTCGTCGGGTCCACCCTCTGGGGTGGACCGTCTGCGATCGCTCTAAGGCAGAGCGCTGACGAGAATATCAGGAATTTGCGAGGAATTGCCTCTAAAGCGGTCCGTCAGCGGGGAAATTAGTGTCGCCGGCCCTGCACTTTCACGAAGGAAGTATTGGCATGATTGCGCAGCACTTCGCGCTGATGAATGAACGCCTCGACCTGCTCGTTCGAATGACCTGCGTCTACGTACTCCAGAATCTGCTTCTCGCTCAAGCCCGTGTTCTTCAGCCGCCCCACTTGCTCGCTCGTCGGCGTAGGCAGACCCTGCATGCGGCGGTGCATGATCGCCTGTACTGTAGGATTCGACAGCCCGATCAGTTTCAGCATTACCGCTTCGCCGGCCAAAAGATCGATCTGGTCGGTTTTCGCCATCTCGAGGATTTCCGAGTCCGAATACCCTGCGCGCGATAATCCTATCGCCGACTCCGCACTTGAGAACTCGTGATTGTGCGCCCGCGCCGCCTTCAGCAAGGACAGGCACAAATCATCCGATGCACCGGTCTGCTTCAATTTGGTGAGCTGCGTAATCTCCATGTCGCTCACCTTCAGCTTCTTCAGCTCTTCCAGGCTCGTTGACCACATGCCGGACTGGTCCAGCCCGCTATAGTCCGTCTGCGCCTTCTTTGCACACCCGCCTACAACCGCCAGGCCCGCACCGAGCGCCAGAATGGATAACAGTTTCCTCATGTCCCCATTCTAGGAGCCCTATGCCGCAAGGGCACCCGTCACACGCGCTCTTGTGCATTTCCCGCTACTGTCCCTTCGAACAGGCCCCTTGGAGTGCGCCAGCTCTGCTGCCGCTTTCGCCCGATCCAGCCACGCACACGCACCCTCAGCGAGACCTCTGCTCTCCGCCTCCTCAGCTGCTCAATCGGAGGTCGTCGTATTGCGCTTCTGAACGGTCAAACGAAACCGGTCGAGAATCAAACCGACGACATACCACTGTAGGAAGGAAATCAAGCTTACGACAATCAGATAATAGCCACCCACCGAGATTCCCCTATATAACTTGTCGACCGCGATTCCTCTTCGGCTGAAGATAAGGTTGAACGGGACTCCCGCGTAGAAACTTGGCTTTTGTACCAGCTTCGTCGTCCGCATGACAAAATTCGCATATTGCTTGACGTAGAAGGCGTGTCCCCAGAAGACGTACGCTGGGGAATGTTCCTCCCACTGCTTCTCATGAAGTTCAAACGGCTCGCTGCTCAGAGCAAAGTTGATGGCGAAGAGCAGCCAAAAAAAGAAATTCGCGGCCAACAGGATCTTCGCAAAGCTGAATCGGTAGGAAGCGCTCACATCACAATGGACACAGCGGCTGGCGCGAGGTGCCCACTCACACCTGATAAATTCTCTCCACCCCAAACACCCCGTTCACCCGCCGGATATGCCCTAGGATCGTCTCCAACTGCCGCTTGTCCGTAATCTCCAGACTCGCCTCAATCCGCGCATTCTGCCGGTCCGGTCGGCTCTCGAGCGAGCGGATATTTGACCCCGCCCCACTGATCACCGTCGTAATCTCCGCCAGCAACCCCGGCCGGTCCTTCGCCCGTATCGACAATTCCACCGGGAACGTCGCCGCCCCCTCGCCGCCCCATTCCACCGCGATGCGCCGCTCCGTCTGGTACAACAAATTCTGCACGTTCGGGCACATTCGCGTGTGCACCGCCACCCCCCGTCCGCGCGTCACATACCCTACAATGTCGTCTCCCGGAATCGGGTTGCAGCACTTCGCGCGGAACACCAGCAAGTCGTCGTGTCCCTTCACAATCAGCGGAGCTTCACCAAATCCCAGCATCCGCTTCACGGTCTTCACCAGCGTCGGCTTGGCATCCTCCTCCACCTGCTCCGCATCCTTGCTCGGCTCGCCGAAGTATCTCGCCAGCACCTGCCGCGCGCTGTACTTCCCGAACCCCACCGCCGCGAACAAATCCTCCTGCCTCGACAAGCCATACTGCTCGCAGAGCTTCTGCCAGTCCTCCGCCGGAATCTTCTTCAATCCCTTCGGGAAATTCCGCGACTCGTTCTCCAGCAACCGCCGTCCCATCTCCGTCGCTTCTTCGCGCTCCTGCGTGTTGATGAAGTGCCGGATTTTGCTCTTTGCGTGCGACGACTTCACGAAACTCAGCCAGTCCCGGCTCGGCTTGTGTCCCTTCTGCGTCAGAATCTCCACCACGTCGCCGCTTCCGATTTCGTGCCGCAACGTTACCATCTGCCCGTTCACCTTTGCGCCCACGCACTGGTGTCCCACTTCCGTGTGTACCGCGTACGCGAAGTCCACCGGCGTCGCGCCCCTGGGCAGCTCCAGCACCCGCCCCTTTGGGGTGAACGCGTACACCTCCACCGGCGCCAGGTCCACCTTCAACGTGGTCAGAAATTCCCCTGGCTCCTCCAACTCCTGCGACCATTCGATCAACTGGCGCATCCACGCGATCCGCTGATCATCGTCGTTCGAAACCGGCCGCCCATCTTTGTACTTCCAGTGCGCCGCCACGCCTTCTTCCGCGATCCGGTGCATCTCTTGTGTGCGAATCTGCACTTCGAACGGCTGTCCGGCATGCAGCAACGTCGTATGCAGCGATTGGTACAAATTCGGCCGGGGCAGCGAAATGTAATCCTTAAATCGGCCCGGCACCGGCTTCCAGATGTGGTGCACAACCCCCAAAGCCGCGTAGCAATTCCGCTCCGTATCCGTTATTACGCGTACCGCCAGCAGGTCGTAAATCTGCTCCAAACTGCGCTCCTGCTTCACGATCTTGCGGTGCAGTGAATACAGCCCTTTCACCCGCGCTTCCAACTCGGCCGGAATGCTGTTTTCCACCAGCCTCGTGCGAATGGTGTTCTGCACTTCTTCCAAAAATCCCTTATGCTGCTCCGCCTTGTCCGTCACTTCTTTCTGCAATCGGAGATACGCTTCCGGCTCCAGATACCGGAACGACAGATCCTCCAATTCGCCTTTGATCAGCGCCATTCCCAAGCGGTGCGCGATCGGCGCGTAAATATCCATGGTTTCCCGTGCGATCCGTTGCTGCTTTGCTAGCGACAGATACTCCAGCGTGCGCATGTTGTGCAGCCGGTCGGCCAGCTTCACCATCACCACGCGCACATCATTTACCATCGCCAGCAGCATCTTGCGCACGTTCTCGGCTTGCCGCGCTTCCGGCGCCATCATGTCCAGCCGGCCGATCTTCGTCACGCCTTCCACCAGCCGCGCCACCTCCTCCCCGAAGCGCTCCGCCAATCGCGACACCGGATATTCCGTGTCCTCAATGGAATCGTGCAACAGCGCTGCCGCCAGCGTCGTCGCATCCAGCTTCATGTCCGCCAGAATGTGCGCCACTTCCAACAAATGCGTCACGTAAGGATCGCCCGAGCTCCGAAACTGGTCCCGGTGGCGCTCCGCGGCAATATCGTAGGCCCGGCGCACCAGCCACGGGTCCTCCGACGGCCGGTTCACTTTCAGTTTTTGCAGGAGTTCTTCCAGGCGGGCGTTGATCTGCCGCTCGGTCTTATCCCGATTGAAATTCAGCGGCAGGTTGGCGCGTGATCCCATAATTCAGTTTACGCTCGATATACGGCCTTTTGTAGCGCAGGTCTTCAGACCGGCATCTTGCCTGGCAACGCCAAGCCGCCGTTGAGTGCGTAAAGTCCAGTCCGTCATTCCGGGCGCAGCCTGCGGAACGAGGAATCTCTCTCGATTTATGCGGCATCCACCAGAACACAAGGACCCGCTGCTGCGACTCAACGACCAACCCTAAGAACCGTCATTCCGAACGAAGTGAGGAATCCCTCTTCGCTTCCGACGGGCTATTCACCAAAACGCAAGGCCCCGCCACGCACTGCGCGACGGGGCCCCAACCATCACTTTCAGCAGTCTGCTTTGCCGTCTACTGTGCTACTCCCGATGACGGCTGCTCCGCTCGCTTCTGCTTGATCTCTTTCACCTTGTCCAGCAGGTCGTCTGCCTGCTTGGTCAGGGCATCACGCTCGCTCGCCGACTCCACCATATCCGCCTTTCGGCGATAGAGCAGGTTTAGATACGTCATCGCGTCGTCGTAATCCGGCTTCAACTGAATTGCCGTCTGCAACGCCTTGATCCCGTCGTCCACCATCGAGCCGTATTTTTGCGTGTACGCGGTCCGCACGTCTGGCGGCAGCGCTTCCGTGTCCTTGATCTGCTTGTTGATGTGCGCCTTGTTGTACTCCGCGCGCATCTCCGTATTTCCGCGATACGCCAGCGCCCAGTCAATTACTCCCACCGAGTAGTAGGGCTGCGGGTCCTGCGGCTTCAGCGAGATGTGCTTCTGGTGATACGACTTCGATTCCTCAAACTTCTTCTGATCGAACGGCTGCCCCGCCATCTGGTACAGAATCGATGCCAGCCCGTCGATTGCGCTCAAATTGTTCGGATCTTTCTCCAGCACGCCTTGATATTCGGCGACCGCTTCCTGGCCGTGCCGCATGTTCTCGTCCGACGGCGCTCCCGGGATGTACTGGCTGGCATACGCCGTCGCCAGGTACAACCTCGCGTTCAACAGATCCGGATCCAGTTCTTTGGCTTGCTTGAAGTCCTCCACCGCTTTGTCGAACTGGGCTTCTTTAAACGAGGCCACTCCCTTGTTCAATAAATCGCGTGCCCGAAGCTTGCTGCATCCCGTCAGTCCGCCAACCATCACCACCACCGCGGCCAGCAACATCGCTTGCCGCGCCAATTGGGAAAACCGCGAGTCGGTTTCCCATGAAACCTTGTCTTGTTTCATCGAGGCATCCATCCCTGAGTAGAGTTGCGCTTCCTCGGCCCTTTGAGGTTCGCGCCAAACGTCACTGCCGCTCTATGAGGCCATTCCATCACGTTCAGCGGATTTTTTCCAGTTCCGAACTCAGCAATCCTACCGGCGAAACTCCCGCCTCATGCATGAGGTCCAGTACCTGTGCTACCGCTTGAAACTCCAGCGAACGGTCTCCCTGAAGAAATGCCACTCGATGCGCTCGCAGAGCGAGGATTCGTTCTAGACGGCCGCGTAGTTCATCGAGCTTTACTTCTGACCCGTTGATCCGCACCGCGCCATCGGCGGCTACCTGTACGATGATGGTCTCCGGGTTCGGGTCTGGCTCCACGGGGCCTGCCGCCGGTTGCGGCAGTGTGGCGTCCAGCCCTTCCTGCTTGTGCGGGATGATCATGAAGATCACCAACAGCACCAGCAGAATGTCGATCAGTGGCACTACATTCGCTTCACACAAGATTCCGCGCTTGCTGCCTGCCGCCATTCCCATGAGTCACCTCGCATCTTGATGTCCCTGCGAGAGGACTCTCACATCTCCGCGAAATCTTGCTTCCTGCTACTTCTATTTTACTGCCCGGCTTCCAGCTTCGCTGTGATGAGGCCCACTTTATCGATGCCGGCGCCTTTCATAATATCGATCGCCCGGGCCACTTCCATGAACAGCACATCGTTATCGCCCTTCACGAACGCCACTTTTTCAGCGCGCTCCTTGAAGATCTGTTCCATGCGTGGTCCGAGTTGTTCCCAGGTGGTGTCATCTTGGTTGATCTTCAACTTATTGTTCATCATCACCTGGACCACTACGGTCTTGTTTTCCAGCTCGACGTTTTGCTGCTGGTTCGGCGAAGGTTGCGGCACCAACGTATCCAGCCCCTTCGGCGTAAGCGGCGTAATCACCATGAAGATGATGATCAACACCAGCAAAATGTCGATCAGCGGCACCACGTTCGGTGATGCCATCGAACTTCCGGCTTGCCCTACATCCATCCCCATTGCGAATTCTCCTCTTTCCCTGCTCCATCCGCCTCGAGCTGTCCCGCGCCGACGTGGGATCCGGCGCGGCACTTCACTCCGCAAACGAATGTTAGACCGCCAAGCGCACTACCTCAAGTTCCCGGCTTGGTTTCTGGCTTCGGACCGCTGGAGCTTTCCACCTTTTCCGTGAGCAAACCCAGCGAGTCCACGCCCGCGGAACGAATCTCGTCCACCACCGCTACGACGTCTCCGTACTTCGCTCGGGCGTCGCTCTTCACATACACGGTTTTGTCGAGCTTGTTGGCGATTTGGTCTTTCACCTGTCCAGTGATGTCTTCCTTGCTGATCTTCGTGTTACCCAAGAACAGCGTGCCATCACGCGTCACCGCTACGATGATCGCGTCGTCTCTGTCCGCGTCTTTCATTTCCCGCGGGTCGCTTACTCGCGCTAGGTCCACCTGGTGCGTCTTCTGCAACATCGGCGTGACCACCATGAATATGATCAGCAGTACCAGCATGATATCCGCCATCGGAATCACGTTCGGCGCCGCCATCTGGTCGCCTGCTTTTGGCTTGTAGGCCATCGGCTACCTCTTTCCCTTGGCTTACTTCTTCGCGCCGCGGCGCAAAATGAAGTAGTTGATCAGTTCCATCGACGAGTTATCCATCTCCACGTCGAACGCTTCCACCTTGTTCGTGAAGTAGTTGTATGCCCACACCGCGGGCACCGCCACCAGCAAACCGAACGCCGTCGTTACCAGCGCCTCGGCGATACCGCCGGCAACCGCCGACAGACCGGTCGCTTTATTGTTCGCGATGCCTTTAAACGCGTTCAAGATGCCGACCACCGTCCCGAACAGGCCTACGAACGGTGCCGTCGAACCGATCGTGGCCAGCGCCGAAAGCCCACGCTTCATTTCCGCGTGTACGATCGCCACCGAACGCTCCAGGCCCCGCTTCGCCGCTTCGATCACTTCTTCGTCGCTCACTTGCTGCGACGCCGACTGGAATTCCGAAAGGCCCGTCGCCACTACCTTGGCGATGTGGCTCTTCTTGTTGCGCTCCGCGATGGCAATCGCTTCATCCAGCTTGCCATCCTTCAACGCGCCTGCCACCTGCTGCACGAACAAGCGCGACTGCTTCCGCGCATTGTTGTACATCAGGAACCGGTCGATCATCACGCCGAACGAGTACACCGACAGCACGAACAGAATCGCCACCACGATCTTTGCGAGCAACCCCATATTGCCCCACATCGATCGGATGTCCCATCCCGTCGCGGCTTCTTGAAGCCATGCTGCGTAGACAAACACTGTTGCTAACATTCGTTTGCTCCTTATTTCCTAGGGGCCCCTGCGGACAGGAACCTGCCTTTATGATTTCTTCCACTTCTACTGAGCGGCGTTCGGGTCCCACGCTTCCGTCGCACCGCCCCTGAAACTACTGGGCCAACGAGAAAATTACGTCGATTTCCGTGTCCACTTCCACGGGCTCGCCGTTCAGCAGCGTCGGTTGATACCTCCACTGCTTCACCGCGTCCAGCGCCGACTGCACCAACAGCGGGTGCCCCGACACTACTTGCAACTGCTCCACGTTACCGCCCTTCCCTATAATCGCGTGCAGCTTCACGGTCCCGCTGATGCGTGTCTGCCGCGCCAGCGGCGGATACATCGGCTGTACCTTGTTGATTAGCTTCGCTGCCTGCACCGCGCCGCCTACGCGCGTACGCGTCACCGTCGGCTTCGGTGGCGGTGGTGCCCCTGCTCCCGCTCCGCCGATTACGCCGCCGATTACGCCGCCCATCGATCCACCCGCGACGCCTCCCGGTACCCCTCCGGCGATTCCGCCCATACCCATATCAGGCGGTTGCTCCTCTTCCTTGATCATCTTTACTTCTTTCGGGATCACCTTCGGCGCCACCAGTTTCCCGGCTTCCATCAAGTGCGCCACTGGCTTGATCTTCACCACTTGCACGGGCGCCGGCGGCGGCGGCGGTGGAGGTGGGGGCGGAGGCGCCAGCAGGATCGAAGACATCAATGTCTTCGGCAGCGCTTCCGTATAGATCAGAGGAATTAATATCAGAATTCCGAGGAACACCACCTGAATCGCCATCGACAAAAACACTGTCCATGACTTGTTGGTCTTCTTCTTCGTACCAGTTGTCGATTCCACCATTTCTTCAAACATGGGTAGCCACTACCTCCTCCCAGCGGTTGCGAGCCTCGGCTGGCCTTCGCCTCCCCGGGTTTTGTTGCCGGCTGCGGTTCCGGTGCCTGCCGCCACGCCCTGTCCCCGCCAACGGTTCCATGCGACAACCAGCGGTGCGGCGATACCAAAACTCGAATACGTTCCTATCACGATTCCCACCACCAGCGCGAAAGCGAACGCTCTCAGCACCTGGCCGCCCATCAGGAACAGGACGAGCACGGTGAGAAATGTCAGTCCACTCGTCAAGATCGTTCGCGACAAAGTCTGATTAATCGACTTGTTCACGACGTCCGCGAACGGCTCTTTTCTTAGCAAGCGATTGTTTTCCCGGATCCGATCGAAGATCACGATCGTGTCGTTCATCGAGTAACCGACCAAGGTTAACAACGCCGCGATGACCGTCAGCGAAATCTCAAATCCGAAGATCTTGAACAGCCCCAACGTGATCAGCACGTCGTGAAACACCGCTATGACCGCGGCTGCCCCGTATACCCACTCGAACCGGAAGGCAATATATACCAGCATCCCTGCCAATGCATAGAGGGTTACTCGAATGGCCTGATTGCGCAACTCGCCACCCACCTTCGCTCCCACGATTTCTGCGTTTCGAATCGTGAACGGCGCCAGCGCGTAATTCTCTTTGAGCGCCGAAACCACTGCCGGTGTCGCTCCCTCCACTCGCGACAATTCCTCAAAGTTCGTTAGAACTCCGTTCTTGTCCCTGTCGCGATACGCCAGCAGGTTCTTCGCCAGCGCCTGGTATTTATCTCCCGCGTTCACCGACAGTCCCAGCGGATCTTTCTGCGAAAGAAACACGGACAACGCCGACGGCGTGACCGCGAGCGCGTTGAAGTCCGGCTTCGAAGAACCCGCAACTCCATACGTTGCGTTCAGCGCCGCGAGCACCTTGTTCTTGCCTTCGTCCAAGGCCTGCTCGGATTGCCCGCTCTGCTCTACGAAGATCATCACTTCATTCGAACTCGGGCTGGCGATATCGCTGATGCTCTGAATCTCGCTGTTCCCCAAGCCTTGTGCCTGGAGCCCTGACCGCAAGTTGTCGATATTGGGTGGCTGGGCGAACCGCACATCCACGTTCGTGCCGCCACGGAAGTCGATTCCGTATTTGATCCCACCCTTGAAGAGAATGGCCGACCACCCGATGACCAGTAGAATTCCGCTTAATGCAAAGAAATACTTGGCCTTGCCCATCCAATCGATATTGGGCTGTTTGAAAAGCTCAATCATGCCGTTTCTAGCTTCCCTTCTTTAGACTCCAGGCAGTTTCTCTTTGTTCCCGCGAGTCTAGCGATTCCCACTCCCCAAACCACTCCTCTATCCGTACTAAAACCCCTTTAGCCCCGCGGCTTTGGCTCCGCATCGCCCTTAATTTAGACACCGGCGACGCCCACCTTGCGACCACCGCCCCCGCTTCGCCCCGCACCCGCATGGAGGGCACCCCACCTGTCATTCCGAGCGCAGCGAGGAATCTCTCTTCAACCGCGCCACTGCCCCAACCAACCTGCCCCTCCCGAACTCATCATCCTGAGGAGCCCGCCGTGGCGGGCGACGAAGCATCCCAACCAGCGCGTCTTGCCAGCTAACTGACCGCGACGCCAGACCTCAATCCTTACTTCCTTACCTCAGTACTTCCTTGCTTCCTTCTTAAATACTCAGCTCCGCCTGCCGGTCCATCTTTGCCAGGTGGTATTGGAAAATCGTCTTCGACACATAAATCGCCGTAAATACGTTCGCGATCAAACCGATCGTCAAGGTGATTGCAAATCCGCGAATCGGCCCCGTGCCAAAAATAAACAGGAAAAACGCCGACACCACCGTCGTCACGTGCGTGTCGATAATCGTCAAGAACGCCTTGTCAAACCCCGCTTCCACCGCCGCCGAGGTCGATTTCCCGTTCCTCAACTCTTCGCGAATGCGCTCGAACACCAGTACGTTCGAGTCCACGCCCATACCAATCGTCAGAATCACGCCCGCAATTCCCGGCAACGTCAGCACCGCGCCGAACATCGCCAGCGCCGCCAGCAAAATAATCAGGTTCAAGATCAGCGCCAGCACCGCGTTCACCCCGCTTAACCGGTAGTAAACGACCATAAAGATCATCACCACCAGCAAGCTCAGCACCGAAGCCTGCACCCCGTGACGGATCGAGTCCGCTCCCAGCGACGCCCCCACCGTTCTCTGTTCCAGGTATTTGATCGATGCCGGCAACGCGCCCGCCCGCAACACCAGCGCCAGGTCGTGCGCCGATTCCTGGCTGAAATTTCCGTCAATCCGCCCCTGGTCTTCAATCCTTTGTTTGATTACTGGCGCCGAATACACCTTGTTCTCCAGCACGATCGCCATCTGCCGGCCTGTGTTCACTTCTGTGAATTGCCCGAACCGCCGCCCTGCTTCCGAAGACAACACAAAGTTAATCTGCCACTGCCCGGGCATTTCGGTATTTCGCGATTCGGTTGCGCTCCGCAAATCTCGCCCGGTCACCGCCGCCGTACGGTCGATCACGTAGTACACCGTCGAATTGTCCGGCGATCCCTGCGCGTTTCGCGATTCGCTTCTCCCAGGAATTACCTGCGTACCCGCCGGCAGAACGCCGCCATGCGCTGCCAGCGCCGCGGCCTCCGACGGATACGGTGTTGGGTCCGAAACCAGTTTCAATTCCAACTGCCCGCCCGCTTGAATCACGTTCTTTGCGCGCTCCGGATCGCTTTCCCCCGGCAACTGCACCAGAATTTCGTTGTCTTGTCCCGCGCGCCCGCGCTTCTGAATCGTCGGCTCCGTCAAACCCAGCGCGTTGATACGCCGCTCGATGGTTTCCAGCGATTGGTCCATCGTCGTTTCCTGAATCCGCGACACCGCGCTCGGCCGCATTGTCAGCATGTATGCGTTTGCCTCGCCCGGCGCCGAGCCCAAGTCCCAGTCGCCCTCAAACATTTGGTGGATCAGATCCCGGAATTGCGACACCGGATCAGGATTTCTCACCACGATGTGCGTATCGTCGGGACGCCGCGCCTCGTCGTAATGGATGTTCCGCTGACGCATCGCCGCCGTCAGCCGGTCGATCGTCTGGTCCGTTTCCTGCGCGATCGCTTCCGGCACCTGCACCTGCAACACCAGGTGCGTTCCGCCCTGCAAGTCCAGCCCTAGTTTGATTTGGTTGCTGAAGTTGCTCTTCACCTGCGCCCACGACGTCGGGAAGCTTGGCAGACACAACACGAAATAAACGCAGATGACCACTACCGCCACAATAAAGCCTGCTTTGTACTTCAAGTTGGGATTCATGTTAGATGGTCTGGCACCGCCGCCGATCCGCCTTTGTGGAGCTACTTCGCTTCATCGCTCGCCGTCTCCACTTGGCCAATCGCCGCTCGCGCCACTCGTATTTTCACATTATCGGCGATCTTCAGAATGATGGTGTCGCCGTCTATACCATTGATGGTGCCGTAGATTCCCGAGGTGGTGATCACCTTGTCGCCATTTTTGATGGCGCCGAGCATCTCCTGCACCTTCTTACGCTGCCGCTGTTGCGGCAGGATCACCAAAAAATACATGATGCCGAACATCAGCATCAACGGGAGTAACATCCCTCCAAAAGCCCCGCCGATTCCTCCGCCACCCGCTTGCATCAAAAAAAGGGCCGCTTCACTCATTCCTTCGTCGACCGTACCCTTTCCAACCTATTCAACATCCAATTCTTGCTAGATTCCGTGGCACAGACATTCCTGGCTGTGCTCTTTTCGTCCGGATGCCTTTGTAGGGACCGCCTTTCGAGGCTGTCCGCTCTCCTTGTCGCCTTTGGACCCGCACGAAGAATATCCCACCGAAAGCGGTCTGTTTCCCCGCTTCCCCTTCCCCGCACGATTCTCGTCCTGAGACTCGACCCCGATCGCCCTGATTCCACTCTTACTTTACTATCGGTGGGCTCGTACGACGACTCTTCTTCGCTCGACCCTCCGGCGTATTTCTATGTGCTTGAGGGTGCCCATCCTTTGTGCGCCTTCTGCTCAAAGGGTGGGTCTTACGATCGAAAGGCAATCATCGGGGCAACCTCTGAACCGCCCGCTTCAGGCTGGGCCCACTTCATACCGCGTGCGCAGCTCTGCCGCGAACTTTTCTAGCTGTCCAAAACAAATAGCCTCTCGGATTTGCCTCATTATGTCAAGGTAAAACCAGACATTATGATGGGTCGCCAGGATCGCCGCGGTGATCTCTCCCGCCGCAAATAAATGCCGTAAGTACGCTCGCGTATACCGCTGACAAACCGAGCATTTGCACTTCGCATCCACCGGCCGCCGGTCTTCTATATATCTCGCGTTCTTGATCAGAACTTTCCCTTCGCTTGTGTACAGGCAAGCATGCCGCGCCGCGCGCGTCGGCAGCACGCAATCCATCATGTCGATTCCGCGCGCCACATAATCCGCGATCTGCTCCGGCCTCCCCACACCCATCAGATATCTCGGCCGGTCCTGCGGCAACAACGCCGTCACTTCGGCGGCCATTTCACAGGTCACTTCGTGTGGCTCGCCCACCGCCAATCCGCCGACCGCGTATCCCGGAAAATCCAGCTCCAACAACTGTCGCGCACTTTCGCGACGCAAATCCCCAAACGTCGCCCCCTGCACAATTCCGAATTGCCACTGCGCAGGCTCGCCGTTGCGCTCTGCATACTCCTGAAAATATTTTCTCGCGCGTCCCGCCCACGCTGTTGTCCGCTTCAGCGCCGCTTCTGCCACATTTCTCGGTGCCGGCGTCTCGATGCACTCGTCCAGCACCATCGCTATATCCGACCCGAGCGCCAGCTGAATCTCCGCCGCTTTTTCGGGCGTGAGTAAATGCTCGCTTCCATCTAGGTGCGAACGGAAACGCACTCCCTCATCCGTGATTTTTCGCAAATCCGCCAGGCTGAATACCTGGTATCCCCCGGAGTCCGTTAGTATCGCGTTCTTCCAGCTCATGAACGCGTGCAGCCCGCCAAGCTTTTTCACCAACTGGTGTCCCGGCCGCAGGTATAAATGATAAGTATTCGCCAGCAGGATGCCCGCGCCCATCTCTTCGAGCGCTTCTTGCCGCAGCCCTTTCACCGTGGCTGCCGTCCCCACCGGCATAAACACGGGCGTCTCTATCACGCCGCGCGGTGTAGTCAGCCGCCCCAGCCGCGCCCCCGTCTTATCCGTTTGCTCAACTTTGAAAGAAAACAATTTAGTGGCGGGTCTTCAGACCCGTGCTTTTTCTGGCGTCAAATCGCCGTTGTAGAGGACGCTTTACGCGTCCATCTTGGTCATTTCTATTCTATCAGGACGCGATGAATCCCCACGCCACCCGGCACACCACCCACAACGCGAATGTGCCGAACACAATCGTGTACGATTTCCCGTCCTTCAATTTCCTCGGATTTGCCGCCGCGAATCCCATCGCCAGCAGAACCAGCTTCCAGAGTTCCAGCACATCGATGTTCTTACAGAGATTCACCAACCACTTCGCGGCATCTTCGGGCAACAGAATCGCCAGGTTTGTGGCTACCGGATTCTCGAGATCGAAACTTCCCACCGGCTTCAGGAACAGCACGGTCAAAAACAGGATTGAGCCCACCACCGTTGCCGGAACCATCGCATGAGACACGATTGCAAACGATTGCCTGAAGTTTACTCCGGCTCCCGCCATCAAATTGTAGGCGCCCAGCAATATCACCGAAACCAATAGAATTCCTATAATCGGCGCTGGAATTCCGAACACATACGAGAAGATCGGCGCCGCTTTCACCCCACCTTCGATCTGCTTCTGCTTGTCTTCGGGGCTCATATTGGCGGTCCGCGCACTCTTTTCCATCTGCTGAGCAATATAGCCTCGCCAATCGAAGTGCGAATTCAGGGCGATTACTCCGCCTAGCGACAGCACCACAATCACCGCCAAGGGCGCAATCCAGCTCGGCTTCTTCACGATGTCTTCAAACGTTGCTTTGGGCGAGAAAAACATCCCGATAATCCGCCCCACCGGCGAAATCGCCGCTTGCGGCTGTGCTTCCGGCGTAGGCATTGTTGTCGTAGCCATTTCAGGACTCCTTCACCACAGGTCTAGCGCCGCGGCTTTAGCCCGGCATCTTCGGTTTGTTCCAGGGCCCGCTCTGTGCTCTACTACGCGCCACCGCCCCGCAAAATATCACAACGCTTCCGCCACGCACACATTCAACCTTTCACTGAATACCTTGCACCTTATACGGTTTCCCTGGGCCGGTGAAGAAAGATCTCTTGTCCGGCCACCCACCTT
The DNA here is from genome assembly GCA_035499255.1 of Dongiaceae bacterium. Lineage (GTDB taxonomy): Bacteria > Acidobacteriota > Terriglobia > Acidiferrales > UBA7541 > Acidiferrum. The sequence continues at coordinate 29,174 of DATJZF010000044.1, forward strand.
CCGTGCTGCTCCTTATTTCATTGCGCACCCATAACCCGCTCCGTCCCCCGCCCACCCTAAAATAAACTCATGCCCATCATCACCTGCCCCCGCTGCGGCTCCCCGGTCTCCTTTCGCCGCGCCTTCAACATCAGCAGCAAGCCTTTCTGCGCCCGCTGCGGCTGGAATCTCGACCGCGCCGAAGCCACGCTCAACGCCAAATCTTCCCTCGTTACCTTTCTTCCTCTCGGCATCTTCGCGGCACTCTTTTTCTTCGTCACCTTTGCCGGACGTTCGAATAGCCGCGGCAACCCGGCCATCTTGCTCTTCATCCTTCCCCTGTTCCTGCTGATCGGCGTCATTCCCATCATCGGCTATTACTCCACGAAAAAAGCCATCGCTGCCGCCAAGATGACCATCAACCCCGATTTCGCCAGCGCCCACCCTCCCCTTGATCCTCAACTCCAAATCCTGCAATCCCTGCCGCGCCCCCGGCGCGTGCGCATCCGCTTCACTGGCGCCCTGGCTCCCGCCGTGATCATCTTCGCCGCTATCGCTATCATCAATGCCGGTATCTTCATCGCCATCAGCCGCGCACCTCGCCACGACAATCCGCTCTCCTTTACACCATTCATTCCGCTCTCTTTCGTAATGGGCGTTTTTGGCTTGGTCGTCCTCGTCCCCTTCTTCCGCGACAAGCGCAATCTCCCTCTCCTCCGCGACGGCGAGCTCGCCTTCGCCCGCGTCCTCTCGCAAAAAACCATCAGCCAGGGCAAAACTTCCTACAGCAGCATCGACTACCAATTCAAAACCACCGACGGCCTGCAGATCCTCAGCACCGCTCGCGACCTCTCCAACTCCATTTTCGAAGACATGACCATCCCCGTCTTCTACGACCCCACTAATCCCGATAGAAACGTCACCCCCTCCGCCACATACTTCAAAATCGTCACCACTCCCTGATTTGGAATGCGATTTACGCTGAGCGTAACGAAGCGCGATTCATCGCGTCTTCGCAATCCCCCCACGGCGCGCATCCCGAGTACTTGAGGGTGCCCCATCCTTTTGTGCGCTTTTCGCACAAAGCGTGGGCTCTGACGATCGAAAGGCAATCCGTTCTTCTCTTCCTCTTCTGTCACGCCAGAAATAAACTCGTCATCCTGAGGAGCGATTTTGCCATCGAAAGCTGGCAAGCGACGAAGGATCTCAACCACGTTGTCTTGACACAAAAATAACTCGACAAAGATGCCAGCCGTCCTGGCGCCAACTCCTCGGCACTGTTCTATACTCCACTCCCTATGCTCCCGCTCCCCACCGATCCCGTCGCCGCCAAGCCAATCCCTCCCGGCCAACGCCTAAACACCTATCGCAACCTCATCCTCCAGGACCCTCCGCGCAACGTAACGCTGAACCCAATTGCAAAGCTCGTGATAATCGTTCCACTCTTCCTTCTTTGGGTTTTCTATCTCAATCTCGTCGTCGTCCTTCGCCATCCCCGGCAAACCGGCGAACTCCAGATGCTCGCGCTCTTCGCCATTCCCGTTCTCTTCGCAGTGCTCGCGAGAGTCATCATCCACACCATCGCGTACCGCTCCCTTCTCCGCGCCGGCTCCTACTCCATCGGCACGGTCGTCGCAAAACAAAAGCCCGGCCTCTGGAGCTTCGGCAAGAGCATGATCGCTTTCGAATTTCCCGTCGGCGGCCACAAGCCCATGACCGGCCATGGCTTCGATTGGTCGGGCAACCTCGCCCAGGGCAAGCCCGTCATCGTCTTCTACAACCCTTCCGATATCTCCAGCTACGTCGCCCTGGTCTCCACTCCCTGGCGAGTCCGCACTCAGTCCGGCGAACTCTTCCGCCCTTAGCCAACAGAGAAATCCGGTCATTCCGAGCGCAGCGAGGAATCTCTCTTCGATCGCTGATCGCTCTATCCTCCATTCCGAGCGCCTTACCCTCAGCGCTTTTGGCGAACAGCTGCGCCCCATGTCCGCAACATCACGCGGACTTGCATGGAAACTTCCGCACCCAACTTCATCTCCCGTCGCCTGCGCCTAGTACACTACTAACCTTCATGGCCACCGCCACCACTCACCGTGTCGACTGGTCCCTTCTCTGGGCGCAGCGCTCCTTCCGCTTCTTCTTCACCGCCATGTTTGTCTCGCTCTTCGGCTCCGGAATGAACTTCATCGGCGTGAGCTGGTACATCATGTCCGCCACGCACTCGACCCTCGCCGTCAGCTGGCAAGTCATCGTCGTCACGCTTCCCGGCCTCGTCGTGCCCTTCGTCGGCGGCGTGCTCATCGACCGCCACGACCGCCGCTACCTCGGCGTGCTTCTCGACATCGTTCGCGGCTTCGCCGTCCTCGCCATCGCGTACATCGCCTGGCGCGCACATCTCCAACTCTGGCATCTCTACCTGATGACCCTCATCACCGGCACCGGCTCGGCCATGTACTGGGCCAACGTCAACGCCCTCGTCCAGGAAGTCATTCCGCCAAGCCAGTTCACCGGCGCCAACGCCACCGTTCTCGTCGGCGTGCAGACAGGCATGCTTCTCGCCGGCACCTTCGTCGGTTTCTTCTACGACAACTTCGGCATCGCCGGCATTCTCTTCGTCGACGGCCTCACGTACTTCGTCTCAGCCTTCTGCCTCTGGTCGCTCCGCTCCGGATACGTCTCCCCGCGCGATCATCGCCAATATCCGCGCGAGTATTCCGAATCCTCCGAAGGCACCGCACAAGCGCTCGAAGCTGGCGAAAATCCCGAAGTGGCTGAAGCGGGCCTTTCGCTCTCCGTCTATTCCGACATGAAAGAAGGTTTCGGCTATCTTCGCGAACAGCCCGTCGTTCTCGCGCTCGGCATCACGCACGCTCTTCTCATGGCCAGCATCGTCAGCTCCAACGTCGTCCTCGTCGCGCTGGTCAGCGACGTTCTCCACTCCGGCGCGCGCGGCTTTGGCCTCATCGAAGCCGGATGGGCTATCGGCGCCATCATCGGTGGACTCATCACCAGCCAGCTCCCGCAGCGCCTTCGCCTTCCTCTCTACGTAGCCGCCATGGCAGGCATGGCGCTGGGCCATGTCGCCATTCCCTTCGTCACGTTTCTTGTCGGAGCGGTCGCGCTACAAACCGCCTTCGGCTTTTTCCGCGCCCTCTCCGGCGTCGTCGCTCAGTCTTCGCTCATGTCCATCGTCCCCAAACATTTCATGGGTCGCACACAATCCGCCTTCGCCATCTTCGCCACCGTCATGCAACTCGCCATGAGCTTTTCCCTCGGCTGGATCGCCCAACGCTACTCCATCGCCATCGGCTTCTTCCTCCTCGCCGCCCTCTACTCCGCCGCCACCCTAACCGCCTCCCGCGCCCGCTCTCTCCTCGCCTCCACCGCCTCCTGAGCCATCTGCCACCGCCGAGCCGTTGTAGGGTCGGCTTTATGCCGCCCGCCTTCCCACACCCGTAGAGCTCCAACCTGCGTTAGCCAAAATAAACAACCTGTCATCCTGGGGAGCCCGCCGCGGCGGGCGACGAAGGATCTCAACGTCAGCCTCATCGCGATCTCATTCCGGCGCATCACACCAATCCCTGTCTTTCCGAACGGAGTCTGCGCAGTGAGGAATCTCTCTTCCGCGACCACTCGCCACCTCTCCTTACTTCCTTACCTCCCTGCTTCTCTTTGCTACACTCTCCCTCCATGCAAATCACCACCATCCAACCCTTCCTCCATTACTTCTCCAACGTCCGTGAACGCACCCTCCGTGTCGCACACTGCATCCCTCCCGACCAAATCAACTGGTCCTACGCCCCTGGCCGTTTCACTCTCGGCGATCTCCTCCGCCACATCGCCGTCACCGAGCGCTTCATGTTCGCCGAAAATGTCCAAGGCAAACCCAGCCGCTACACCTCGCACGGCAAGGAGTTCGGCGAAACCTACGATCAGATTCTCTTGTTAATGGATGATCTTCACAAACAATCGATGGAAATCTTCGCCAGCTTCACCGACGAAGACCTGCAGAAGAAATGCCCGACACCCGGCGGAACCCAAATCACAACGTGGAAGTGGCTCCGCTCTCTCGCCGAGCACGAAATTCACCACCGCGGCCAACTCTATCTCTACCTCGCGCTTCTCGGCGTCCCTACTCCGCCTCTGTACGGCCTGACCTCCGAACAAGTCCGCTCCCGCAGCGAATCCTAACTTTCAACTTTGCACCTGACACTTTTCACCTTAAACGGTTTTTTTCGCTTCTACTGCTATACGCCTGCATCTTTCGACTTTCTTACCGTCTGAGTCTTAGCACCGTTTTCTTTATTTCCTTACCTCATTACCTCCTTACTTCTGCCTTCTCCCAGCAGTTCCACCGCCGCCATATTCAATTTCGTTCGCAGCGTCGATCTCTCATTCGCTCGCGTGATGTACCGCACCACCACCTGTGTCCCGCCTACGACTGGCCGCACATCTACCACCGGAGTAACCGATATCGCGCTCAATTCCCGCGAGCCCGCCGCATCTTTCCACTCTTTGGCCGCTTCATTCGCGCTCAGGCTCGTCAACTCCTCCACCTTCTTCCGGATCGCCTCAACCGTCGGGTACGGATCCTGCCCCGTCGGCAGCACCACTTGCAATTCGTCCCACAGCCACTGCCCGCTCGTCGAGAAATTGAAATAGTGCCCTTCGATCGCAAAGCTGTTTGTGAATGTCACTCGCCTTCCCGTCGGATGCCCGGAATCCGTCCAATTCCCCGTCTCCAGCAGTACCGTGTGGAACGGCCCGATCTGCACCACTTCGCCGGTCACTCCGTTGATCTCCACCCAATCGCCCATCCGCATCCCGTGTTTCCCCATCAACACAAACCATCCCACGAAGCCGACAATGAAATCCTTCAGTGCCACCGTCAGCCCGGCGCCCGCCAATCCCAAAAACGTCCCCAACTGCCCCGGCGGACCCAGAATCACCAGCGCGATCAGGAACAATGCCAGAATCTGCGAAGACACTCGTGCCACCGTTCGCAGCGACTCCACTTGCCGCCGGTCCATCGTCAGCTTTTTCACCAGCGAGTCCAGCCACGAACTGAAAAATATTCCGATCAACGCGATCGACAGGATGATCACCAGTCCCTGCAAGGCCCGGTGTACCTCATCCTTCTGTTGCGACCCTACCAGCTCGATCCATTGGCCATATACCGACGCCAGCTCTTTTTTCGTCTCGATTCTCTTGTCATACGCTTCCAGCGCTTTCTGGTCGCTGGTCAGCTGCTGCGTCTTTTTCAGCAGCGCTGCGGTATCGGTCTGACTCTTTTCCGCCGCCGACACATGTTCACCGCCCGGTGCGCTATTGCTCTGCTTCGCGTGATGCGAAAGTTCCGGCTCGCTCACCTTCGCGCTTTCAATCTGAGCTTCCAGTGCATTGTGCTTCGCCTGAACGGCAACCAGCTCTTCTTCCGTTCTTCCCTTCACTCGCCACAACAGCATCTGTTTATCGTGCAGTTGCTTCCACGCTACAGCACGGTGGTACACACCGAAGGCCTCGGCTGGCTCTTGCGCGGCCGGAATCGCCGTCGGCGTGTTGTGTGTTGTCTCCTCATGCTCGTTCTTCATCGCCTGGATTCGATCCACAGGATCGCCCCCAGCCATCTGGAAATCGTGTTTCGCGTCATCCACTTCGTCTTGCGCTAGATCGGCATCCGCCTCCGCCTGAATCAGGTCCGCACTGATCGCTTCCTGCCTCTCCGCCGGAGCCTTCGCCAACTGTTCCGCCAAGGTCTTGGCTCGCTCCTGCTCGGACTCCAGCACCTTCATCGCCTTGTCGAGCCGCGCCTTGTCCGCCTTGGCTTGCGGCGAGAGCGGCGGTGGGTGCAGCCGCGCATCCCGGATGGCATCCGCGAAGGCGAGGTCTACGTCGTAATCCGCCAGCCGCAACGCTTCCTGTGCCAACGGTTTCTCGTCGTGTGTCGTCGCCTGTTGCGCCAAACGTTGCGCCCTCCTCAGTGGGCGCTGGTCTACCGGCGTGTTGGCTTTCGTCGCGGTCTTTGCGGCGCCGCTTTCGGTGGAATCCTGCGCCGTCCACCAGATTCCAAACACTGTCGCCAGCAGCAGAAATACGATGACAACCGCTGCTATCTTCTGTCTGTTAAGCATCGCCATAGACGTTCGCCGTTTTTACACCTTATCGCGGACTTGGCTGGGATTCCTCTCAATCTCCGTGAATCGCGCTCGAAAGGCAAGGACTTCCTGTGTACGCTTCCGCTTCATCCGATTGCGCGACTTTCCCGCCCGCCTTACTCTGGACTCATCCACTCCCATGAGCGATCCTCGCCTTCCCAAACTGGTCTATTTTCTGATGCTGGTCCTCGGCCTTCTGCAATGGGTCCGCGTCTACGCCCAACTTCCGCCCGTCATGGCTGCGCATTTCGCCGCCAACGGCGTACCGAACGGCTTCCAACCCAAAGAACTTTTCTTCATCCTGATGTTCGTCATCGTCGGCCTTTCCGCCTTCGTCGCTTTTGTTGTGCCGTCCATTCTCTCCTCCAAACCGCCCGAACGCCTCAATCTCCCCAACAAATCCTATTGGCTCGCTCCTGAACATCGCCAGGATACGTTTCGCTTCTTCCGCGCACAGATGGCCTGGTTCGGCTGCGCAATCCTTTTTGTCTTGCTCTACGGCACTTCACTCGCCATCAAGGCGAACCTCACCGCGGAGCATCATTTCGATTCCACGGCCATGCTCTATCTGATGACGGCTTTTGTCCTCTTTTGCATCGTTTGGGTAGTCGCATTCGTCCGTCATTTCAACAACATCCCACCCCGCGGCGCTGGGAATCCACAAACATGAATTCTGCCCGGTTGACGGCTGCATCTGCGCAGTCTATTTTTGTACTTAGAAAGCGTTGCGATTTTTCGAGGTGGTTGGTTTCCCTTCGAACCTTTTTCGGGTCACGTTTATTTCGCCGCCTTCGTGACTCGCCGCCCTTCGGAAATTTCCGGCACGCCTCACCCGCTCCTCTGCCGAATCATTCGCTTTGCGAGGCTTTGCCTGCGTCATGAAAAAATATCTCATCGTCATCGAAGAAACCGGCTCCGGCTACACCGCCTATTCCCCGGATCTCCCCGGTTGTGTCGTCTCTGGCTGGACCCGCTCGGAAGTCGAACGGAAACTTCGCCACTCCCTGGTCCTCCACCTCGAATCCCTCCGCCAATGCGGCGAACTCCTCCCCGAACCCCACTCCTTCCCCACCTACATCGAACTACCCTGATCCATCTTGTTGTGTAGGGGCGGCTTTACGCCGCCCGCCTTTGGAATGCAGCAACTTGTCGCCGCTTTTCACTGCCGAGGATCGCCCCCAGCGATCCGGTCTCAAAATTCATCCAGTCATTCACGCGTCCACTCATCGCCGTAAAGAAGTCTCTCGTGCTCCCAAGTGCGAAATGGCTCCTTTAATCGTGCGGAGCAATCTCGCCCGATCTCCAGTAGACGCTCGGCGAGGCTCCCATCCGTTTCGCCTCTGACTTTCGCGAGACGCTCAGCAACGGCCGTTTCCGAGGAAGCTGTCGTCCTGAGCAGCGCCATCTGCGACGAAGGATCTCAACCGATCCCCAGGCACGACGGATCCGTCGCCGAAAAACAAAAACGCCCGGCTCACACCGGGCGTCCCACGAATTTCGAATTGCGATTTTCGAATTTACGTCTTTCTATAGATAATCCCGCGACGGCCCTTCCAAGAACGCCCGCAACTTCCGTGAGCGTGATGGATGCCGCAGCTTCCGCAGCGCCTTCGCTTCGATCTGCCGGATGCGTTCCCGCGTCACCGCGAACGACTGCCCGACTTCCTCGAGCGTGTGCTCGCTCCCGTCGTCCAGCCCGAACCGCATCTTGATCACCTTCTCTTCGCGCGGCGTCAGCGTCTTCAGAACCGACGAGGTCTGTTCCTTCAAATTCAGGTTGATCACCGCGTCCGAAGGCGACACCACCGCCTTATCCTCAATGAAGTCGCCCAGGTGCGAATCTTCCTCTTCTCCAATCGGCGTCTCCAACGAAATCGGCTCCTGCGCAATCTTCAGGATCTTCCGTACCTTGGACACCGGAATGTCCATGCGCTTCGCAATTTCCTCGCTGGTAGGTTCGCGCCCCAGTTCCTGCACCAGTTGCCGGCTCGTCCGCACCAGCTTGTTGATCGTTTCGATCATGTGCACCGGAATGCGGATTGTGCGCGCCTGGTCCGCAATGGCGCGCGTAATGGCCTGCCGGATCCACCATGTTGCATACGTCGAGAACTTGTACCCGCGGCGCCATTCGAACTTGTCCACCGCCTTCATCAAACCGATGTTCCCTTCCTGGATCAAGTCCAGGAACTGCAGCCCGCGGTTCGTATACTTCTTCGCGATCGACACCACCAACCGCAGGTTCGCCTCAATCAATTCCTTCTTCGCCTGTTCGGCTTCCGCTTCCCCGCGTTGGATGATCGTCAGCGTGCGCTTCAGCTCGGTCAACCCGACTTCGCTCGCTTCCTCAATGTCCTTCAGCTCCGACCGCCGCGTCCGCAACTCCCTCCGAGCTTCCGCCGCGTTCTCGCCTTTGGACACATCCGCGCGCCGCTCCAACCGCACCGATTCGCGCTCCAGCGACTGCAAGCGCTCCACGGTTCCGCGCATCTTGTCAACGAGCCGCTTCTTCTCGAACGGGTTGAAATCGATTCCGCGAATTTCCAGCGAAATCTCGATTCGCGTCCGCGCCACTTCCCACTTCGCCCGGACATACGGCTTCTTCTTTGCCTTCGGAATCTTCTCGAGTCTTACCGCCTGTTTCAGCGCGTCGTCGTACAGCTTCGCAATCTTGTCGATGTGCTTCAGCGTCTGCTTGGTCTTGTTCGCGATTTTTTCTTCGGTCAGCTCTTCGTCGTCGAACTGCACGATCTCTTTGATCGACCGCGCGCCCTTCCGCAGATCATCTCCAACCGCGATCAGTTCCTTGATCACGATCGGCGAGCGCGTGATCGCCTTCATCACCACCAGTTGCCCGCGCTCAATCCTCTTCGCGATGGTTACTTCGCCTTCGCGCGTCAGGAGCGGCACTGTGCCCATTTCCCGCAGGTACATCCTCACGGGGTCGTTCGTCTTCTCCAGCGAGCCCGGCGTCAGATCCAGGTCGCTGCCCTCTTCCGCGTGCATCTCATCCTTGCCTTCGCGTTCGAGGTCCGTCGACACTTCCACCGCGCGCGCCGCTTTCGCCGACGCCGCATCCTCGTAAATCTCAATGCCGTTGCGTTCGAATGTGGTGAGTAGGTCGTCGATCTCTTCTGACGAATGCACTTCTGCCGGAAGCGAATCGTTTACTTCGTCATACAGCAGGTAACCGCGCTCTTTGCCGATGGCAATGAGCTGCCGTACCGCATCATATTTTTCTTCTAAACCCGTTGCCGCCACTGCACTCCTCCCGCTCAACTTAATCTCTCTTTTGCGCGAACGTTAACGTTACCGTCCCGCGCATTGTCCACACGAATTACAGCGAGAAAGCCCGCAATGGGCGTAAGGAGGATTCAACGACCCTCCGCATGACTCTCGATTTTTTCGTGAAAACCTTATGCGCCGTGCCCTGTCTCTGTTGCCGCCGCACGCTGCCCGCCTGCCGCGATTCCGCGGAACGGCCCCTGCGTCTAAAGACACATCTATAGATGCCGGGACGAGCGAATCCGTTTCCCGCGTAACCCTTCTACGTTACAGGCTTAACTCTCTTTCTGTCAACATGTTCCTGTCCTTGCGGCCATCCGCTCTAGTTTCGGAGTGCGGGAGCTCTGCTCCCGCTTTCTCACCCATTCCCGCTAGCCGGTCAGCCGCAGCTCTGCTGCCGCCAGCAATCAACGAACAACCCTCATCTTAAGTCGCGCACGGCCAAGGCCTCGCCCGTCCCGCTTCGCCGCAACGTAAGCCGAAGCGGGAAGTAAACAGCCTCAAAAGTCCGATTCCCGGATTCCGACTACCGCTTTTCGATTTTCGAACAACGATTTCCGGCCCTTCCTACCCCGCCGCCCGCTTCTTCAGCAACTCTTGCTTTCGCGCCAGCAACCCGCGCATCGCCTCGCCCGTCGGATTGCTCTCAATCTCCCTCTGCACCTGCGCCAACTCCCGCTCCACCTGCTTTTCCCGCAACGCCTCCAGGCAGCTCTCCGCCTCTTCCCACGTCCCCTCGTGCGCCTCTTCGAACAGAATCTCAAAAAACATCCGCCGTTCCCGCTCCGGCAGCGAGGCTCCAATCTCCGTCGCCTGCAGCGCCTGCCCCGAGAGCCCCGCCACAACCAACGCCCCAAAAATCTTTTCCGTTTCTAATCCGTGATACAGCGCCGATTCTTGTAGCCGCTTCGCCAGCTCTTGCCGGAATCCTTCCGCCTCAACCAGCATCCGGATTAGGCGTCGCTCAATTGGCTTCGCCGGCTTCCCTACGAGTTCTGGCCGCGTCTTTACTTCGCTTCGCCGCTCCGCCGCCGCCTTCGTCAACGCCGCCCGCAGCACCGGCTCATCTACCCGCAACTGCTGCGAAATCCGCGTCGCCCATTCCGACCGCAAGATCCGGTTCGGAATCTTCTGCACGTACGGCAACAAGAAATTCACCGCGCGCAACTTCCCCTCACCACTAGTCAAATCCATCTGCCGCGCCCGCCCGATCAAATAATCCACGTACGGCGGCGACTCCCTCAACGCCTTGATATACGCCTCCGCGCCTTTCTCGCGAATGTACAGATCCGGGTCCGCCTTCTGGTCTCCAATCGCCGGCAACGCCAGCACTTTCACCTCGAAATCATTCTCCAGCAGCAAAGAAATTGACCGCTCCGTCGCCGCCTGCCCCGCCGCATCCGGGTCGTAGTTCACGATCACGCGCTTCGTGAACCGCCCCAGCAGCTTGATCTGCGGCTCCGCCAGGCTCGTTCCGCAACTCGCCACCACGTTGCTGATGCCCGCCCGCGCTACCGCAATCGCATCCATATATCCTTCCACCAGAATCGCGAAGTCCGACCGCCGGATCCCTTCTTTCGCACGATCCATGTGGTACAGCACATTGCTCTTCGAATAGATTGGCGTCTCCGGCGAATTCAGATATTTCGGCTGGTCATCTCCCAGCGCCCGGCAGCCAAACGCCACGATTTTTCCCGACTCGTTCGCGATTGGAAACGTAATCCGCCGCCGGAAACGGTCGAACAGCCTTCCACTCTGGTCCCGCGAAATCAGTCCCGACTCCCCCAGCAGTTTCTCCGCATACTTCCCTTTGAAAAATCGCAGCAACACATCGCCGCCCGCAGGAGCATATCCAATTCCGAATCGTGCAATCGCTTCCGCGTCCAGCCCGCGATCCTCCAAATACGCTCGCGCCGCCCGCCCTTCCGCCGTCATCTCCAGCTGTTTCACAAAAAACGACTGCGCCTCCCGGTGCATTTCGATCAGCGCTGCACGCTGCTGGTTCTCTTTTCTTTCCTCCGGAGTCCGCTCCTTCGGAGTCGGTACCGCGATCCCGCACTTCTCCGCCACCACCCGCACCGCCTCTGGAAATGGACACTTCTCCATCTCCATCACAAACGTAAAGACGTCTCCGCCCTTTCCGCATCCAAAGCAATGAAAAATCTGTTTCACCGGATGCACCGCAAACGAGGGAGTCTTCTCTCCATGGAACGGGCACAATCCCGTGAAGTTCTGTCCGCTCTTCTTCAGGCGCACGTATTCCCCGATGACCCGGACAATATCCGCCTGCTGTTTCACCCGATCCGCAAATGATCCCGCTTCCGCCATTTTGGGAGTGCGGGAGAGCCTGCTCCCGCTTTCTCTGAAATCCAACTTTAACTCCAATCACTCAGCGGCAGCTCTACTGCCGCCGGCTACCACCCAACTACCTGTCATCCTGAGGAGCGTTTTTCTGCGACGAAGGATCTCAACCCATCCGCGGCCTCCCACCGCGCCCAATCTATCTCTTCAAATCCACCACCGTAATTGCCTTTCCTCCATGCTCTTCACTCTCGAATGCAAAATCCTCTACCAGCGGATGACTCTTCAAAAACTCGCCAATGCCTTTCCGCAGTGCACCGGTCCCATGACCCGTGACTATTCTCACCCGCGGCAAACTCGCCAGCGCTGCCTCATCCAGAAACTTATCCACCTTCGCGCTGGCCTCCTCCACCGTCAAGCCAATCACATTAATCTCTCCCGTCGCTCCGCCCTCCACAGACCGAGCGCTCACTGTCACGTTGTCCCGCCGCCCGGGCGCCACCTTCTTCTCCGCCGCTCCCTCCACTCCCGTAATTTCCTCCACCGACACCTTCATCCGCAACGGCCCCGCCTCAACCTCCGCCGACCCGCCATCCACCCGCCGCAAAATCACCGCCTTGTTGAACCCGCGCACTCGAATCCTCGCACCCGTCTGCAAATCCGCAGCGTTCACTTTTTCAAACGTCTCTGTCTTCACTCCCAAATCCGCCTGAGACTCCGAAATCGTCTGCACCACCGCCGCGTTCAACTCTTCCTTCGCTTCGCCCCGCACATCCTGCATCTTGCGCCGAGCGGTCTTCTCCATCTGCGCGCGCAGTTCCCGTTCCTTCACCGCCTCCACCACGCGCCCTACATTTTCCTCGAACCGCTTCTGCATCTCCCCGAACTTCGTTTCCAGTTCCGCGATCCGCACCTTCTGCCGTTCGACCCACTCCGTCCGCAGCTTTGCTCGCTCGCGTTCCAGCGCCTGCTGCTCTTCCGCCATCTGCACGCGCATGCGATCCAATTCGTCGCGGCTCCGGTGCAGATACGCAATCAACTCCGCCGCTTCCTCCGATTCCGGCGTCATCAGTGATCGCGCGTGCTCAATAATCTGGCTCGCCAATCCCAGCCGCCTCGCAATCGCAATCCCGCTCGACCCGCCGGGCACTCCCACCATCAACCGGTACGTCGGCCGCAAATTCACGTCGTCAAACTCCACCGCCGCGTTCACCACTCCCGGTGTCGTCGACGCGTACGCCTTCAGCCGGTCGTGATGCGTCGTCGCCAGCACAAAACACTTCTTCCTCCGAAACTCCTCGAGCAACGCCTCCGCCAGCGCCGCTCCTTCTTCCGGAGCCGTCCCCGTTCCCATTTCGTCCGCCAGCACCAGGGAATTCGGCGTCGCTTCTTCCAGCATGCTTTTCAGGTTCAGCATGTGCGACGAAAACGTCGACAGGTCCGCCGCGATCGATTGCTCATCTCCGATGTCCACTAACACGCGCTCGAACAGCGGCAGCACCGCCCGTTGCGCCGCCACCGGTATCCCCGCCTGCGCCGACAAGGCCGCCAACCCCGTCGTCTTCAGCACCACCGTCTTCCCCCCGGTATTCGGCCCACTGATCACCAGCACGCGCTCTTCTCCGCCCAGCGCCAGCGACATCGGCACAATCGCACGCTGCTCTTTCCGCAGCTTATCCTCCAGCACCGGATGCCGCGCCGCCTCCAGCTTCAATTCGCCTGCATCCGAAAATTCCGGCATGCATGCGTCAAAGTCCCGCGCAAATCTTCCTCGCGCAAATACGCTGTCCAGCTCCGCGATCGTCTCGGCCGCCGCCTGCAACGGCCCTTGTATCCCCCGCAGACGATCCGTCAATTCGTTCAAGATCCGCAAAATCTCCGCCGCTTCGTCTTCCGCCAGCTGCACCAATTGATTGTTAATCTCTACCGTCTCAAACGGTTCCACGAACACGGTCTGCCCGGTAGCACTGGCCCCGTGTACCACGCCTTGCACGTTTCGCCGGTGCTCCGAGCGTACGGGAATCACAAACCGGTCGTTCCGCAACGTCACGTAGTCTTCGCCCGATTCCGCATTCCGTGAACGCAAAATCTGCTTCAACGTTCTCTGTATGGAGTCCCGCGTCTGCTGGATACTCGTCCGAATGCGCCGCAGCGCGCTCGACGCGTCATCGCTGATCTCGCCATTCGGTAAAATACATCGCCGGATCGCCGCGTGTGCATCCTTGAAATCCGTCAGTCCCGCGCACCGCGCCGCCAACAGAGGGAGCCTCGCGGCATCCTCGCGAAACTGCTGCCTCAGCCATCCCGACGTTTCCAGCAGTGAGCCCGCATCCAGAAAATCCGCCGGCTCTAGCACGCCTCCCGGCGAGTCCAGCCGATCCATCCATCCCTCAGGATCGGCCAGCGCTCCAAATCCCAGTTCCCGTCCCAGCCGCAGCCACTCCCGCGCCTCCCGAATCAGCGCGAACGCACGCTCCAGCAGTTCGCGCCCCGTTCGCCGCTCCAGCGCATCAATCACCCGCCGCCCCGGCGCGCAAGTCGTCCTCAACCGCAACAGCTCCCGCAGCTTGTCAAACTCCAGTACCTCTTCTGCCAGCCTCGCCATTCCGCGCCCTTAACTTTTCACCTTTCACTTTGCAATCCAAATTCCGTCATTCCGAACGAAGTGAGCAATCTCTCTTCGATCGCCGCACGTCGCGCTAGGGTTACTGTTCCACTTCCATCGTTCTACTGTTTCCCTCTGCTTCCGTTTCAGTTTCCCTTCTCACGCCTTCTCGCTTCGAAACCTCTCGACCCTCCCCATCCCCAGTCGTTCCGTCAGGTACCTTCCCGCCTCCTCCACGGTCCCTACCACTTCCACCAATTTCCCTCCCGCCTCACCCCACACCCGAGCATCCACCGCCTGCGGCCCCAACTCCACTTCCCGCACGCGATCCACAATCGGCCGCCAAAAACTTCCCAGTGCCACTAATGGCTTCCCCGCAATCACGTTCTTGTTCAACATCTCCCACACCACCGCCAACTCCACCAGCGTCCCCGTCCCGCCCTTGCACACCACAAATCCGTCGCCCATCTCGATCAGCCCGAACAGCCGGTCCGCCCACGTTTTCTTCCGTACTTCCACCTCCACCCACGCGTTCGCCTTCCGCGCAAAAAACTCCGCTGTCACTCCATACACTTTCCCGCCAGCCTCTTTCGCCCCGCGCGAAGCCGCTTCCATCGTCCCGCCGTACCCGCCTGTGCTTACGGCAAATCCGCGCTTCGCCAATTCTGCGCCCAACGCCCGGGCCTCTTCATAATCCGCATGCCCCATCTCCGGCCGCGAACTCCCAAACACCGTAACTATCTTTTCGCCGCTCATCCCGCCCTCAAATCCTCTTCTCGTCACTTCCGTGTGGTTTTATCGCCAGAATCCCGCTGCTGGTTTTTCTTTGCTTCCTTACCTCCTTACTTCCTTACCTCTTCTTTTCGTTCGAATTCTTCAATCATCGCCACACACAACCCGTCAATCGCGTCATGCACTTCCCGCCCCTTCACGCTCTCGTTGTTACTCAGAAACGAAAACACCAGCCGCCGTCCTCCCGCAGTTTCCGCATATCCCGACAGTGTCCGCACATGCGCCACCGATCCCGTCTTCGCGTGAATCCTCCCTGCAATCCCTTCCATCCTCATCCGCTCATTCAACGTGCCATCCACCCCTGCCACCGGCAGTGACGCGTAATAATCCGCAAACCACGTCTGTTTCTGCGCCCACGCCAGCAGCGTCACAAACGCACGTGGCGTCACCATGTCGTGCCGCGAAAGCCCCGACCCGTCCGTCTGTACCACGTCCTCTTGCCCGATGCCCACCTTCGCGTAAAACTCCTGCGCGAACTTCTGCAGGTCCTCCGCATCCGTCCACCGGCCATTCTGCCTCGCCGCCGCTCGCAGCAGCACTTCTGTGTGCAGGTTCTGGCTGATCTTGTTCACCAGCTTCACCGAATCGCCCAGCCGGATCGACGAATGCTCCGCCAGCACCGTCCGCGTCCCCTCCGCCGGATCGGGCTCGTGCAACGCTCGCACTTTCCCGCTGAACTTCACTCCGCGTTTCGCCAGCAACTGCGCCAGCATTTCCGCTGCGTGCTGCGCCGGTTCCTGAACCGCCAGGATCAACCTGTGCGGCGCGCTCTTCGCTGGCAATGTCCCGCTTACCACCACTAGTCCCGCTCCTGGCTCCCGCGTCAGCCGAAGGTCCGGCTTCTCTTTGGTTCCCCCCGTCGTCACTTCGCTCTTCACGACAAATTCCGAAGTGGGAGGATCGACGATCCACTGCACCGGCTCGCCAGCCTTGTCGCCCGGCGTCAGCGACAGCGCCACCGTGTTGTCGTCCACCACAATCGACGAAATCGCCGCCCCGTACTCCCACACCATGTCGTCGATTTCCCATCCATCCGGATACCGCTCCCGTGGAAAATAGCTGTCGTCCCCCACAATGTCGCCCGTAATTTCCTTTAACCCGCGCGCCGCCAGCAGATCCGCCATCTCTGCCAACACTCGCTCCGGCGGCCCATCGAATTCTTCCTTCACGTCAAACGGAAATTTCCGGTTCGACAAATTTGGATCCCCTCGCCCCACAAAAAACAAATCTCCACGCAGCGTTCCGTCCTCCAACAATTTCCCGTTCGTCTCAACCGTGGTCCGAAACAGGTAATCCGCCCCCAACTTGTCCAGCGCCAACGCCGTCGTCAGCAGCTTCATGTTCGAAGCCGGCACAAAGTACTTATCCGCATTCTTTTCGTACAGGATTTCTCCCGTCACCGCATCCGCCACCAGCAGTCCCCACTCCCCCTTGTCCACGGGAGCCGTTTGCACCAGTTGTTCCGCCCGCACGGCAAAGCGAGCTGTCGCCGGCATATTTGCTTTCGCCATACTCCCCGGCGCCGTTGCGGCAGCGCCGGGCGCGCTCTCCTGCCCGAACGCGTTCCCGCAAATGCCCCCGATCAGAGCCGCACAGGCCGTCAAAATCCCCATGCGCAACTCTCTTTTCCACCTCGGGTTCATATTTCCTCTATTGGCAAAGTCTGTGGACTGCCAGTATATTCGAATTCTGCGGGGGCTCTCCCATTGTCGGATGCACATGCGGAGTGACGCGCGGCCTTCCCGGCTCATCGCACCGCGCTGCTTCAGCCGCCCAACTTTTTTCGGGCTCGTATCATCAGACTTGTCTAACGGAGAAGGTGATTGCGAATGAAAAAGTTCCTTCCGTTTGTTCTGGTTCTGGCGCTTCTCGCGCCGTCTCTCGTCGCCGACGAAAAAACCGTGAATTCCCGTCTGGAAAGTTGCGGCCTCGTTGTTCAGGAAATCATGGACATCCCCGATGACATCCCCCAGGACCTCATCGACAAAGCCGATTGCGTCATCGTCTATCCGACCGTCGTCAAAGGTGCCTTCATTTTCGGTGGCAGCTACGGTCGCGGCGCGATGTCTTGCCGCACGGGCGAGAAATTCAATGGCCCCTGGAGCGCTCCCACTATGATGGCCATCGAAGGCGTTAGCTTCGGCTTCCAGATCGGCGGTCAGGCCACCGATTTCGTTCTCCTGGTCATGAATGAGCGCGGCGCTCGCGCCATCCTCAGCAGCAAAGTCAAGCTCGGTGCCGACGCTTCGGCCGCCGCTGGTCCCAAAGGCCGCACCGCCGAAGCCTCCACCGACGTCACCATGCGTGCGGAAATCCTCTCTTATTCCCGCTCCCGGGGCCTGTTCGCCGGCGTCTCCCTTGCTGGTTCCACCGTTCGCCCCGATAACAGCGGTAACTACAAAGTCTACAAAAAGGACGTCTCTGCTTCGGACGTTATCTTCAAAGGCGCTGTCCCCGTCCCCGCCTCCGCTCAGAAATTCATCTCCTACCTCAACAAAAAATCCCCCAAAAACAAATCCAGCGGCAAAGAAATCTAATTTTAGGCATGGACTTTGTTTTTTACGTCTGACCTCGCGTTCCTTGGTCGTTGTTGATCGAATCTTCGCACCTGTAGTCCATCCTTGCCCTTCTGCGTCTTCACCTTGCTCTGCGTTTGTAGGGCCCGCCTTCTGAGGTGGGCCGCCGCGCCAGACTGCCTAAGTATTCCGATCCGCATGCGGTATGAGTGAATCTTGCCGGTAAGAACCGAATCTTCCACTGTTCAATCATATGGAAGTCAAGCCATTCATTTCCAATGCTTTACGAGAATCCAACCGAGAGCGCAAAAATATACTTGACTTTCATCCATATATGACCAATAGTCATATACGAATCGAGGTCAATCACCGTGGCCACTTCCCCTCTCCCCGACCGCCGTTCTCGCCGCTCCGCTGAAATCCGCGAACGCATCTTCCGGGCTGCTCTCGAACTCTTCGAACGCAAAGGCTTCGCTGAGACCGCTGTCGAAGACATCACCAACGCGGCCGATATCGGCAAGGGCACCTTCTTCAATTATTTCCCCAGCAAGGACCATATCCTCCTGGCCTTCGGCGAAATGCAAATTGGTAAACTCCGCGAAGCAGTCCATGAAGCCAAGTCCTCCGCGCAGCCCATTCCCGAATTCCTGCAGGGCCTCGGTCGCCGCATGACGCAAGAGCCTATGCGCCATCCCACTTTCGTACGTGCGCTGCTTCAGGCCTTCCTTTCAAGCGAGCCCGTTCGCGAGGCGATGGTCGACATGCAAAAGCAAATCCTCGCCATCCACGCGGAGATGATTTCCCTCGGTCAGCAGCGCGGCGAAATTCGCTCCGATCTCGTGCCTTCCGAAATTGCCATGGTCTTTCGACAAGCCATCTTCGGCACGCTGCTGATCTGGTCGCTCTACGGCGACGGAAGCCTTCTCGAACGCATGAATGCCGTTTTCAATATTCTCTGGACCGGCCTTGCGCCGCGTAACAACTCCGAGCCGCATCCCGTATCCCTTACAGCGGAGCTTTCGGCCCCCATGTTCTTCTAAGGACAACGCCCATGAAACGCAAACCAATCATCATTTTTGTCGCCGCCGCAGTGGCTGCCGCTGCCGCCTATTCCATGGGCTGGTTCCACCGCGATTCTGCCCTCACCGGCTCTGGCACTGTCGAAGCTCGCAATATCCGCGTCGGCTCCAAAGTCGGTGGCCGCATCGAACAGGTTCTCGTTCGCGAAGGCGACACCGTCCAACCTGGCCAGGTCCTGATTACCTTCGACGACAAGGAACTCCAGGCCGCGCTGAACCAGTCCCGCGCCGCCGCGGAAAAAGCCAAAGCCGGTTTCCGCCCCGAAGAAATCGCGGAAGCCCGTGCCGCCGCCGAACAGGCCAAAGCCGATTACGATATGCGCAAGAACGGCTACCGCAAGGAAGACATTGAAGCCGCCAAAGCCGATCTCGACCGCACCACGGCCGACGAAGTCCGCGCGCACCTCGATTACCAGCGCTACGATGCCCTGGCCCAAAAGGATCTCGTCTCCAAGCAGCAGCGCGACACCGCCGAAGCCAACTGGAAAATGGCGCTCGCCGCAAGACAGAACGCCCAGCACAAATATGATGAACTGCAGCGCGGCTATCGTCCGGAAGAAATCGCCTCCGCCGAGGCGCGTTACTTGCAAGCGCAAGCCACCTACGAAAAATACATCCACGGCAGTCGCCGCGAAGACATCGACCTCTCCCACGCCGCGATGACTTACGACGAAGCGCGCTTCCGCGAACGCCAGGTCGTCGCTCCCAGTGCCGCCACCGTAGAAGTCCTCGACATCCGCCCCGGCGATCTCATCGCCCCCAACACCCCCGTCGCCACACTTCTCGAGCGCGATCAGATTTACGTCCGCATCTACATTCCCGAAACCGAGATCGGCCGCGTCCACGTCGGCCAGAAAGCCGAAATTCGCGTCGACTCCTTTCCTAATCAGGTCTTCAACGGCATGGTCGAACAGATCAACCAGCAAGCCGAATTTCTTCCCCGCAACGTACAGACCCGCGAAGAGCGCGTCCACCAGGTATTCGGCGTGAAAGTCCGCATCGAAGACTCTTCGCATCGCGTACTTGCCGGCATGGCTGCCGATGTCAAGCTTTCTTCCGCGAGCTAAACGCCATGGCCACACAAGACACAGCTCCCGCCATCAATGCTCAACATCTGGTGCGTCGTTTCGGCACCTTCACGGCCGTCAATGATGTCAACTTCACCGTCCAGAAGGGCGAAATCTTCGGCTTCCTAGGCCCCAACGGTAGCGGCAAAACTACCGTTATCAAAATGCTCACCGGCCTCCTTCCTCTTTCCGGCGGTGACGCCACCGTGCAAGGCATCGACGTCCGCAAAGATCCCGAAACCGTCCGCGAAAATATCGGCTACATGTCGCAGAATTTTTCTCTCTACTCCGACCTCACTGTCCAGGAGAATCTCACCTTTTACGGCCGCATCTACGGCCTCGACGAGAAAAATCTTCGCAGGCGCATCGACGAAATCGTTCAGCTCAACGGCTTGGCTCCTTATTACAAGCGTCTGGCCGCGCAGCTCTCGGGCGGATGGAAACAGCGCCTCGCGCTCGGCTGCGCCATGCTTCACGAACCAAAACTCATCTTCCTCGACGAACCCACCGCCGGCATCGATCCCGTGGCCCGCCGACAACTCTGGGATCTTCTCTTCGACCTTTCCGCACACGGCATCACCTTCTTCGTCACCACCCACTACATGGATGAGGCCGAACGCTGCAGCCACGTCGCCTACATCTACTTCGGCAAGGTCATCGCCGACGGCACTCCCGACGATCTCCGCGAATTACCCGAGGTCAACCCACCCGGCACGTACCGCGTAGAGATTTCCGCTCCCCACGTCACGCAAGCGCTCCGCGCGGCCCGCACCATCACCGGCATTCGTAGTGCCACCATCTTCGGCCAATCCATCCATGCGCTGATCGACGACCATCTCGATCTCGATCACCTTCGCACCCAACTCGAACAACAAAGCATTCACGTCGCCGAAATTCGCCCCCTCGCTCCTTCTCTCGAAGATGTCTTCGTCGAACTCACCTTCCGCCATCAAGCCGAACAGACCAAGCAAGCTCCGCAGGCTCCCGCACCGGAGGCCCCCAGTGCTTAATCCCTTCCGCGGTTTCGGCGCCGTCTTTTATAAGGAAACTCTCCACGTCCGGCGCGACTTCGCCACGCTCTTCTTCTCTCTCATCATCCCGCTCCTCCAGATGTTTCTTCTTGGCTACGGCATCGACACCAACATCCGCCAGATCAACACCGTCGTCTACAACGCCGACGGCCGCCGCGAGTCGCGCGAACTCCTCGATCGCCTAAGAAATTCCGATACCTTCCACATCTATCGCTACGTCAATAACGATCACGACCTCAACGACGCCATCGTCTCCGGCAAGTGCCGCGTCGGCATCAAAATTCCCGTCGACTATTCCGACAAACTTCTTCACCAGATGTCCGCGCAAGTCCTCGTCCTCATCGACGGCTCCGACTCCTCCGTCGCCGGCCAGGCCATTAATGTCACTACCGCCATCGGCCTCGACGAATCCCTCCGTCGCGTTCTCGCCACGGGTGATTCCAATTTCGCCGTCGAAATGCGCCCCAAAATCCTCTTTAATCCGGACTCGCGCTCGCCCAACTTCTTTCTTCCCGGCCTTACCGCCGTGCTTCTTCTCAATGTCACCACCTTCCTCACCGCCTTCTCCATCGTTCGCGAAAAAGAACGCGGCACCCTCGAGCAACTTTTCGTCACTCCCGTTCGCCCCATGGGCCTTCTCCTCGGCAAGTTACTTCCCTATCTCGGCATCGGCTTCTTCGAACTCCTTATGATCGTCACCGCGATGCGTTTCCTCTTCCGCGTCCCCATTCACGGCAACGTATTCCTGCTTGCATTTCTTTCCCTTCCTTACATCTTCGTCTCCCTCTCTCTTGGCATCCTCATCTCCAGTAAAGCCACTTCTCAGGCTCACGCCATGCAGCTCGCGTTTCTCACCATTCTTCCCAGCATCTTCTTCTCCGGCTACATCTTCCCGCGCGAAACCATGCCCAAATTCTTCTACGTCATCAGCTACTTCGTCCCCGCGACCTACTTCATCAACATCACACGCGGCATCATTCTTCGTGGCGCCGGTTGGGTCCATCTCTGGACCGACGCGCTCGCTCTCTTCACTATGGGCTCTCTTCTCCTCATCATTGCCGCCCGCCGCTTCCACGATAAAGTCATCACGGCGTGATATCCTGTTCCTTACGTGGTCGTATGCAGGGGATTGTCGGCCTTTTAGGGCTGGCTCTCTAAAATCAGCAAACCTATCTCCGTTATTCCGAGCGCAGCGAGGAATCTCTCTTGGTTCTCGCGCCGCTCTCGCATGCAGCAAAGGATCGTTCGTGCTTTGTCCTATCTGCAATAAACGCAAGCCCGGCCGCTTCTGCCCCGCCAAGGCGGAAAAAATCTGCGCCGTCTGCTGCGGCACCGAGCGCGAACTCACCATCGACTGCCCCTCGAGCTGTGGTTACCTCGTCTCGGCGCACCGCTACGAAGAGCAGCACCCTCGCGCTCTTCCCGCCGATACGCCGCTCCTCGATGTCCGCATTACCTCCGACACCATCCAGGTCCACGGACAATTTCTCTCCGCTGTCGCCTTCACCATCGCCAAATTCGCCGCCTCCCAACCCGCCGCCACCGATCCCGACGTCCTCGCCGCCCTCCTCTCTCTCGCCGAAACCTACAAAACCCTCACCTCCGGCATCGTCTACGAGCAACCGCCCGTCATTCCCGTCCAACGCGAGCTCTACGACTCCCTCTCCGCTTTCCTAAACGATGTCAAGCAGCAATCCACTGCTGCCTCCGTCCCTCCTCCCAAGGATTTGGAAATCTTCCAGCTCCTGGTCTTCCTCTACCGCATGGGTCTCCTTCGCACTAACGGCCGGCCCCGCGCCCGCAAGTTCATCGAATTCCTTCGCGGTCAATTTCCCGGCGCCAAGGAACTCAAACACGAAGAGTCCCGCATCATCGTCCCTTGATTCTCTGCGCACTGAGTCTCCTGTTGAGCTCTGGAGCCTCAAAGTGGTCATCCTGAGGAGCGTCCTGTGCGACGAAGGATCTCAACCACCGCGTCTTGGCGCCAACAAGGAGGCCGCATCTCCGCAACTATCGACTCTCTCCCGTCTCTTGCCTTTCCCGCACCCCTCGCCAAATTCCTCTTACAAAATCGTTATTCTTGCGCTATAGTGCTTCCGTAAAGGTGCTCTTCCGCATGCTCAAGGGATCCTTCGGCCCGTTGTCCGCGCACGTGCTTCTCTCTCGGCTCGCTCCGGGTTCACGGCTTTCTCTCTGCATCAATTCTTCGCTCCTGCTCTTCGCGGCAGCCCTCATCGAGGATTAACATGGAACTCTCTCAATCGACCAAGCGACTTCTCTGGCTCGTTTCAGTTACGATTTTTCTGATTCTCGCTATCCGTTTCTTTTCTCACTCCGCCTCCGCGAAGACCGAGCCGCCCACGGCCCGCCCCTGGATGAATGCCGCCCTTTCTCCGGACGAGCGGGCCGATCTCGTCGTCGCCCAGATGACCCTCGACGAGAAAATCCAACTCGTTCACGGCGCCGGCTGGGGCGTCCTGCGCGACGGCGATCCTGTTCCCCCGCGCTCCAATCTCGGCGCTGGCTACACTCCCGGCATTGATCGTCTTGGAATTCCCGATATCAACCTCGCCGATTCCGCCACCGGTGTTCGCCTCGGTGCGCTGCAATCCCGCTACGCCACTCTGCTTCCCTCTCCCCTCGCCCTCGCCGCCACCTGGAATCTCAAATCCGCCAATCTCTACGGCGAGGTGATCGGCCGCGAACTCCGCGATCAGGGCTTCAACATGTCCATCGGTGGTGGCGTCGATCTCGCCCGCGAACCACGCAACGGCCGCAACTGGGAATACGCCGGAGAAGATCCGCTCCTCGCCGGCAGCATCGTCGGCAATCTGGCCAAGGGCGTGCAGTCGCAGCATGTCATGGGTGACATCAAGCATTACGCGTTCAACGACCAGGAAACCGGACGCATGATCGTCGACGTCCGCATCGATAAGCGCGCCGCCCGCGAGAGCGATCTCCTGGCTTTCCAGATCGCCATCGGCATCGCGGATCCTGCGGCTGTCATGTGCTCCTACAACAAATTCGACGGCGTTTACGGCTGCGAAAACGACTACCTCCTCAACGAGGTCTTGAAGAAGGACTTTGCCTTCAAGGGCTGGGTCGTCTCCGACTGGGATGGCACACACTCCACCGTGGCCGCCGCCAAAAGCGGCATGGATATGGAGCAGCCCCAGGCTGAGTACTTCGGCGAAGCGCTAAAGAAGGCCGTACAGTCCGGACAAGTTCCCGAAGCTCGCCTCAACGATATGGTCCACCGCATTCTCCGCAGCATGTTTGCCGCCGGAGTCATCGATCATCCGGTCGTGCCGCGCCGTGTCGTCGACCCATTCAAAGGCCTCGAAGATGCGCAGCAAATCGCGGAAGAGAGCACGGTCCTTCTCAAGAATGACAAGATTCTCCCGCTCTCCGAAAAAATCCGCTCCATCGCGGTTATCGGCTCCCACGCCGATGTCGGTGTTCTCTCCGGTGGCGGCTCGGCGCAAGTCGACGCACCCGGTGGAAATGCCATCGATCCGAAGCCTGGCTCCGCGGAGTGGCAAAAGCCCGTGTGGTTCCCCTCTTCCCCTCTGAAATACATCCGCCAGGCCGCTCCGAAAGCCAAGGTTGAGTACAATCCCGGCACCGATCCGGCTTCTGCCGCCGCTCTCGCGAAATCCTCCGAAGTCGCCATCGTCTTCGTGAATCAGTTCACCGCGGAAGATGCGGACTTCCCGCTTGCGCTGCCCGATAATCAGGACGCGCTCGTCAAAGCTGTTGCTGCCGCGAATCCTCGCACCGTTGTGGTCATCGAATCCGGCACAACCATCCTGATGCCGTGGCTCAGCGACGTGAAAGGCATTCTTGCAGCCTGGTATCCCGGCATCGGCGGCGGCCAAGCTATTGCCAACCTTCTCTTCGGCGACGTGAATCCCTCGGGTAAGCTCCCCATCACTTTCACTAAGTCCGAAGCCGACCTTCCGCACCCGCAACTTCCCGGAATGGACTTGCTCCTGAAAGCTCGCGCAGACAAAGTGCCTCCCGACAAACCGTTGCCCAATTTCGACGCCCGCTATTCCGAAGGCGCCCGCGTGGGCTACAAGTGGTTCGAGTCCGAAAAGAAGGAGCCGCTCTTCCCCTTCGGCTACGGCCTCTCCTACACCACCTTTGCCTATTCCAATTTGAAAGTGGATGACAAACAGAAACAGGTCAGCTTCACGGTGAAAAACACCGGCTCCCGCGCGGGCACTGAAATCGCGCAGGTCTACGCGCAACTCCCGTCAGCGGCCAACGAATCCTTCAAGCGCCTGGTCGCGTGGGACCGCCTACCGCTGGCTCCAGGCGAATCCAAAACCGTCACTTTGCCGCTTAATCCCCTGTGCCTCTCCATTTTCGACACGCAGAAAAACGCATTCACGCAACCAAAAGGCGATTACAAACTCTTCGCGGGTTCTTCCTCCCGCGATCTCCCGTTAGTTGCAACCCTGAAACTCACCGAATAGTCACAGGGTAGGGGGCAGAGACAGCAATGTTTCTGCCCCTCGCTTCGTTTAGCGTTCTTTGTCGGGGTCCAGCACGCTGGACCCCATGTCCGCAAGATCACAAGCCATAGGTTGTAGCAGCTGGCTTCAGGCCAGCACTTTTGGAGTGCCGCGATTCATCGCCGCTCTTGCGGTCCACACACGCAGCTCCCAACCGATCCGTTCACTCCACATCAAAAGACCTGTCATCCTGAGAAGCGCCGTTGGCGACGAAGGATCTCAACGTATGCATCGGTACAATCTGTCCGCCGGAATAGAACGCAAACAACCTCGCCATTCCGAAGGGAGTCTGGCGAATGAGGCGCTCCTTCCATCGCACGCATTTCGTGCGATGAATCTCTCTTCGATTTGAACCCAGAACACAAAACATTCGCGTATTATTCCCCCGTATGCCCACCCGCCGCCAATTCCTCCAATCCTCGTCCCTCTCCCTGGCCGCGCACGCAACGCATCGCCTCTTTCCACTCCTGCCAGAGCTCGCCCCACACCAAACTCCACTTCAGGAATTCTCTTACGCTGACGTCACCCTCCACTCCCCCCTCCACGAAGACCAGCTGCATACCACCCACTCCGTCCTGATGAATCTCAGCGAAGACTCACTTCTCAAACCGCTCCGCGCCATGGCCGGCCAGCCCGCTCCCGGCGAAGAACTCGGCGGCTGGTACGAATACGTCCCCGATTTTCATTTCCAGCACGGCGACACGGGCTTCGCTCCCGCTTGTCCCTTCGGTCAATGGATCTCCGCGCTCGCCCGTCATTACGCCATCGTCAGAGATCCTGTCACCCGCGACAAAGTCCTTCGCCTGAATCGCCTCTACTCGCAGACCATCACGCCCGCCTTCTACAAAAACAACCGCTTCCCCGCCTATTGCTACGATAAATTCGTCTGCGGCCTCATCGACTCCCACACCTACGTCCACGATCCCGACGCGCTGGCGCTCCTCGATCACACCACGAATGTCGCTCTCACCCAGCTCCCCGAAGCCGCCGTCGAACACGATGTCAGCTGGCGTCCCGGCACCGACGAGCTCTACACCTGGGACGAGTCCTACACCATCTCCGAAAATCTCTTTCTCGCCTATCAGCGTGGCGCTGGCGACCGCTATAAATCTTTGGGCCAGCAATATCTCGACGACATCTATTACGCGCCGCTTGCCGAAGGCCGCAGCAATCTCGCGGGTCGCCACGCCTACAGCCACGTCAATTCCCTGTGCTCCGCCATGCAGGCCTATCTCACCCTTGGCAGCCAGAAACATTTCGACGCCGCCAGAAACGGCTTCGACTTTCTGCTAGCGCAAAGTTACGCCACCGGCGGCTGGGGCCCCGATGAGCAACTCCGTGCGCCCGATTCCGACGACCTCTTCGACAGCCTCTCCAAAACTCATGCCAGCTTCGAAACTCCCTGCGGCGCTTACGCGCACTTCAAACTCACCCGCTATCTCCTCCGCGTCACTGGCGATTCCCGCTACGGCGATTCCATGGAACGCGTTATGTACAACACCATCCTCGGCGCCAAGCCTCTGATGCCCGATGGCCGCACCTTCTACTACGCCGACAACAACTTCAACGCCAAAAAGATCTACAAAGAATCCGTCTGGCCCTGCTGCTCCGGCACCATGCCGCAAATCGCCGCGGACTACCGCATCAGCTCTTACTTTCGCGGCCCGCAGCGCGTCGCCGTCAACCTATTTATCCCGTCAGCCTTAAAATGGCTTCAGGACGGCTCCGTTTACACGCTGGAACAAAAAACAGCTTATCCTTTCGACTCGCTCGTCGAATTCATCCTGCACACCAAAAACCCAAAGCGCTTCGCCTTGCAATTGCGCATTCCCGCCTGGGCCGACAACGCCTCTATCTCGCTGAATGGCCGGCGCCTCACCGACATTCCTCCCACTCCCGGCGGCCTCTACTCCATAGCCCGCGAATGGCGCGATGACGATCGGGTCGAACTCGAAATCCCGCTAAGCCCGCGCCTCGAGCCACTCGACAAGCGACACCTCAACACCGTCGCCCTTCTTTACGGTCCGCTAGTTTTGTTCGGAATTAACCCGACGGGGAAACCAGTCACACGCCAAGCCCTGCTCTCCGCTCAGAAATCCCCAGCCAACACCTGGCGCACTCGAGACGCCGAAGACGAATTACCCTTTCTGCCCTTCACTGCAATAACTGACGAGCCCTACACCACCTACTTCACCGTTTTCTAAGTAACGCCCTCGGCCAACATGTCTTCCTGTGGACAGCAGTCCTGCAACGAATACTCGAATCCGCGGTTTTTCTGGTACGGCTTAATTTACCTTGTCTCTGGGTACCCCGCGCGGCATCCAACCATTCGACCGCCTCCTTCCAGAGAGACTGGACCAATTCATGACCACTTCCTTCGACGCGATCGTCATCGGCAGCGGACAAGCCGGACCATTCCTCGCCGTGCGCATGGCGAACGCTGGAAAACGGGTCGCCCTCATCGAACGGAAATTCATTGGCGGAACCTGCGTCAATACCGGCTGCATTCCTACCAAGACCCTCGTCGCCTCCGCCTACGCCGCCCATATGGCGCGCCGCGCCGCGGACTTCGGTGTCAACGTGCCTGGTCCCGTTTCCGTGGACATGAAGCGCGTCAAAACCCGCAAAGACGAGATCTCCGGCAAATCCCGCGCCGGTTTGGAAAAGTGGCTTGCAGACACTCCCAATTGCACGGTCTACAAAAACCATGCTCGATTCGAATCACCCAACCTGGTCCGCGTGGGCGAAGAGCTGCTCACCGCGCCGCAAATCTTCCTCAATGTCGGCGCGCGCGCTGCTATACCTTCTATGCCCGGGGTCGCGGAGACGCCCTATCTCACCAACTCCACTCTTCTTGACCTCGACACTCTTCCCCAACACCTCCTTATCGTCGGCGGCGGTGCCGTAGGACTCGAATTCGCCCAAATCTTTCGCCGCTTCGGCAGCGAAGTCACCATCATCGAAAAGTCCCTGCGCATCATCCCCCATGAAGACGAGGATGTCTCTAAAGAGGTGCAGGCCATTCTCGATCGCGAAGGTATTCACGCTCGGGTCAACGCAAACTGTATCGCGCTGATGAAGCACGGCGATGGAATCGGCGTTCGTGTCGATTGCTCGGAAGGCGCTCCCGAGATCCGCGGCTCGCACCTGCTCCTCGCCATGGGACGCATTCCCAACACCTCCGACCTCGGCCTCGAAAAGGCAGGTGTGACTCGCGATGAGCACGGCTACATCGTCGTCGACAATTATTTGCGCACCAACGTTCCAGGCATCTGGGCCTTGGGCGATTGCAATGGCCGGGGAGGATTCACCCACACCTCGTACAACGACTTCGAGATCGCCGCCGCCAACCTTCTCGATAACGGCACGCGCAGCGTCACCGACCGTATCAGGGCATACAACCTCTATATCGACCCCCCGCTCGGACGGTGCGGCATGACCGAACGCGAGGCCCGCGCCTCCGGCCGTCGTCTCCTGCTGGGCACTCGCGCCATGTCCCGCGTCGGCCGCGCCATCGAAAAGGGCGAAACCCAAGGCTTTATGAAAGTGCTGGTCGATGCGGACTCAAAGCAAATTCTTGGCGCCGCCATTCTCGGCGTCGGTGGCGACGAGGTCATTCACTGCATCCTCGACACAATGTATGCGGGAGCCTCTTACACCGTCCTCCAGCGCGCCATGCACATTCATCCCACCGTCTCCGAGCTGATTCCTACGGTGCTGGGCGAATTGCGTCCTCTATAGCCCAAGGCCAACGCTCGTCGGTGCGATCTACATACATCACCTCCCCGCGTGACTCCCGTCATACCCGTCCCTTACACTCACCTTGACCATATCTTGAGCGCATATTCGTCGCTTTCACCGTTCGGAGGGTGCGGCTTTATGTCTAACGGGCCCGCAAGGCCAAAACTTCTCGCCTCCCTGGCACTTGCATTCGGAATCGCCTCGCCACTCCTTGCGCAAGCTCCCTCCGGTCCCCCCGCCGCAGCCGCTGCCGTCTCCACAGGTTCGTTGATGGCAAACTCCGTCTTTGACCTCGAGATCTCCGTGCGGGACATCCACGGCAACTCCGTTGACGCCGTCGCCGTCGTTCACCTTACGTCCTTCCTGAAGAAGTTCAACGCCACGTCCGCCGCTCAGGACTTATCTCCGGCACGTTTTAACAAGCTCAGCATGGGTGAGTACGACGTCGAGGTGACTTGTCCGGGCTTCCGCAAGACCACCGAGCATCTCTCGCTCGACTATGGCTATTCCGGTGTGCCGATCTTCCTCTACCTGGTCCCGGAGTCGGACGCCATCGCGAGTCGTTCTTCTGCGCCCGCGGCCGTCTTACCCTCCAAGCTTCGGCCAGACATGGAACACGCCATGGAGGCTCTCCGAAAAGGCCACTATGCCGCTGCGCAAAAAAGCTTCACGAAACTCTTGCCCAAGTCGCAGGATAACCCCGACATCCTTTACAACCTCGGCCTTTGCGAACTCGCCCTGCAACACAATGATTTGGCTCGGGCAAATTTCCAGCGTGCCCTCGTCTCCGATCCTAATCACGAGTTGGCTCTCGTCTCCCTGGCGCAAATGGAATTCCGCAACGACTCTCCCTCCGCGGCCATTCCCCTTCTCGAGAAGGCCGTCGCCTCGGGTCGCGCCAGTTGGCGCGCCGACTATGATCTCGCCGGCGCGTACCTCAAAGTCACTCGGCTGATCGAAGCGGAATCCGAAGCCTCCCGCGCAGTGCGCCTCGCCAGAAATCAAAGCGCCGCGCCTCTGTATCTTTTGGGCCAGATTCAATACGCGGCTGGCAAGCGATCCGACGCGAAGAGCACTTGGGAGTCTGTGGTCACCACCTTCCCGTCCGATCCCAACGCCACGCAGGCGAAGCAGAATTTAGCGCAGTTGGATTTCGCCAGTGACACCGCTCCTGCCTCGGCCACTGCCGGCGTCGCTGCTCCTGAGTTGCCCGAGTCTGCCCCCAACGAAGTCGCCGAACATCCCTGGGCGCCGCCCGACATCGACTCCTTCGTTCCCGACCTAGCCCCTAACGTCTCTTGCGACACGAACGCCATACTCGATTCCGCTTTCAATCGCTTGAAGACGCAGCTCTTGGATTTCGAGAAGTTCACTGCCACCGAACATATCGAGCAGGAGGAGATTGACCGTTACGGCTGGCCCGGCCCAGCAAAGTCTCGCGACTTTTCCTACATTGTTCTCGTCTATCCCTTGGCAAAAACCTCGATGTACCTCGACGAATCGCGTGCCGGCAGCACCGGGACTTCCGGTTTGGACGGCGCCATCGTCACCACCAGCCTCAACGCCCTGGGGGTCAACGTCCTCCAGCCTTATTATCGCGACCGCTTCAACTACTCCTGCGAAGGTTTGGCGCAAATCCGCGGCCTCGCCGCCTGGCAGGTTCATTTTGCCCAGAAGCCCGACACACGCGACGGAATCCGCTCGTGGAAAACCCGCAGGAAAACCTACGACATTCCTTTGAAAGGACGCATCTGGATTTCCAGTGCTAATTTCTCGGTTCTTCGCGTGGAAACCGATCTCCGCGAGCCTGTCAAGGAACTCCAACTGACCAGAGATCATCTAATCGTTGACTACGGTCCGGTCGACTTCGCCTCCGGAGCGCAGCAACTATGGCTTCCCTGGGCCGCCGATATGTTCACGGAGTTTCATGGCAAGCGCTACCATGACAAACACTCGTTGACCAACTACCTGTTATTCACCGTCGATACCACCGAGAAAATCTCTAAGCCAAAAGAAGAACCACCCCTGCAGTAATCCGTCCCTGTGACGCTCGCTAATGTGGCGCAGCGATTCCTCGCTGTGCTCACGACCTTCAACCGACCTCCCGGCATTCCCGGCTTAGCAGTTCCAAGTCCGTCAGCCAGCCCTTCTCGTCATACTCCGCCAACATCAGTTCGCGAACCACTTGTCGCTTGCGCTTTCCGTTTCTGCAACTCATCAGTCGGCCTTCCGCAAGCGCCGTTTCCCAGTTGGCCGCGTCCAGTTGAGCCTCGCACCCCGTCTCTGGACAGGCACAACGAAATGTTGTCTCCAGTTTGATCATTCTCTCTTTGACCTCCGCCTTGCGGCGACGCAGAGTCACACACACTTTCGCCGTGTTCTCGACCTCTTGTCATCGCACCGGGTTTTCTGGGATGTCCGACCGCCGTGCCAACTCGTGGAGCACGAGTCCTCGGCACGAACGTCGTTAGGCTTTTGGCCAGATTACCACCCATCCGTCGAGTGGTTGTTGTCTATTTGCTTGGATGGTTAAACACTAAACACGGGTTGCCGCGCCACATTCTCCACCAACTCGCCCCATTTTGCTGTCGCCCGACCCCTTCGATTACAAATGACCGGACTTTCTCGCCCGTGATAAGCTCCCGCCTCTAGTTCGTTGCCCGGAGGACGAAAATGCCCACTATAGAAGGCAAAGCAGCTCGCGCTTGGATCGATAAATACGTAGGTAAGAGCGGAAGCTTGCCTCCAGTTGCCAAAGCCGTGAGAACCCTCGTCAAAAAGACCGTCGCCGGATCGCAGGAGTATGTCAATCCGTGGAAGATCCCCTCCTTCGACCTGAACGGGCCTCTCTGCTTCTACATGATCGCGAAAGATCATGTCCTCTTTGGATTTTTGCGGGGGGCGATATTGCGCGATCCGGACAAGTTGCTCGAGGGAACGGGAAAATACCTGCGGCACGTCAAGCTGCGCAGCGTCGCGGATGTCAAGCGACCCGCCGTGCGTGTTCTTCTGGAACAGGCTGCGGAGTTAAACCGTAAAGAGCCCGTCACCGGCACCAAGGTTCAGATGAAGAAAAGCAGCGCCGTTGCATCGCGGAAGCCTAAGTGAACTCGAGCACGGGCTAGATTAAAACGGGGTCGAGCTGCGCTGCGAACTCTCTCGCTCGTATCACCAGTGTTTAATCACAAAACGAACTACCGCCGTCCAGAAAACGATCGGCACACTCCACAAGATCACCGCCGTTCCGCCTTCCACTATTCTCGGAACGCGCGCCGCCAGTCTTGCGCGAAATTCCTCAACCGTCGTGATTACGCTGTTCCAGCTATTGCTCAGTCTCGCGAGCAGACCAATCAGTCCTACTACAATTTGCTCCATTGACGTACCCGTTCAGATTCGTAGGATTTCGTTCAACTACACGGTGACCGCGGCGATGGAACTCCCGCTCTCCACCGCAATACTCTTGGTTCTTGATAGCTCGCTGAGGTTACAAACGGAAGAAGGAGAGTTCTCTTTTTTGTGAATGGCCACTGCCATCCCCACAATTTCCACAGGCAGTCATTCCTGAGTTGCTGCCATGGAATCCGCTCCCCAGTCCGAACGCCCCGCCGTTACCCGAAACATCCGGCCTATCCTTGCCGTTGTGTGGGTTAAGGAGAGACGTCCATGCGGAAGTTACTGTGATTGGTAGTACTGTGCCTGGTCCTGCCGTCCGACGCCACTACCAACGCTACCGCCGTGCAAACCATCAAGCTATTCGGGAACGACTCGCCCCCCTCAGCGCCCTCACCGTCAACAACATGCACAACCTCGAGCACTACGGCAACCTCGCTACCTACATGCGCATAAAGAAGAACATCGTGCCACCCAGCAGCAACTAGCTCCAACCCAACCGCCGAAGAATTGACCCAAGCGGCGACTTTGCAACATCAGCCAGGAGACCAAGTCTCAGCTAACCTTGGCCATCGCGCTGAGTGTCATCTGCTCGCTGATTGCGCCGGCGTCCCAGCCCAGCTTCATTTGTCGTGGACCCGCTGCCGTCGCACGCATGCCTTCCCATGGCCGCGAGGCAAACCCGCACTTCCTTTTGATCGCTCGCACGCGCTCCGAAATCTTCTTGCGGTATTCTTCCGGCGCGTATCCATTCTTCGCGTACCACTGCTCGTACTGCTTGGCCAGCTTCGGGAATTTCTCGCGTATGAACGGCAAAAACTGTTTCGCCGACGACGGCATCAGGAACAACACTCCCGAATAAAACCACTGCGCGCCCGCATCCCGAGCCGATTCCGCCAACGCTTCCAGTTCCCCATCGTTAATCCCGGGCAGCAGCGGCGACGCCGACACTCCCACATTCAATCCCGCTTCGCGCAACTGCCGTACCGCCGTCAGCCGTAAATCCGGCCGGGGCGCCCGGGGCTCCAGTAATCGCGCCAACCGCATCCGCAGCGTCGTCACCGTAATGTTCAGCGACAGCGCCGACCGCGCTGCGATCTTCTTATACACATCGATATCCCGCACAATCTGGTTCGACTTCGTTACCACCGAAAGGCTCAGCCCTTCGCGCTTCGCCAACTCCTCCAAGCATGCGCGCGTCACGCCATACTCCGTCTCCGCCGGCTGGTATGGATCTGTCGCCGTCCCAATCGCGATGTGTTCCGCCTCCGTGCCGCCCGACGCCTTCGATTCGTACGAATACTTCCCCGCGATATCCCGCGCCAGAATCACGCTGGCGTCTTTCTTCACAAAGATCTTTCGCTCGAACTCTCCGCCATCAATCTCCATATACTCATGCGTGTACCGCGCGTAGCAGTACTTGCATCCAAACTCGCACCCGCGATACGGGTTGATCGTCCAGTCAAACGGTACGCGGTTCGAATCGCACCGGTTCAGGATCGACTTCACCGGCAAAACAAAATATTCCGGCTTTTCCCGCGAACTCCGTTTCGTCTCCGCAGCCGGAGAGTTCGCGGCGAGGCGTGCTATGCCCACCAGTGGCGCACGGGGAGTCTGGACTTGTGGCGGGGGGCAATCCGCCGGGGGCAGTTCCAGACTTCCCTTGCACCAGCCGTTTTCACCCCGGGCAGGGGCGACGGCCTCCGTGTGTGGGTCAGGGCTCACAAGGCAAAAAGGAAGGAGTTGTACCGCGGGGTGTGTTGCGGGGCGGCGCCGATTCTCCCGAATCCGCGTCGTATGGGGAAGAACTGGGGACATAGCTCACCTCGAGCCCGCACAGTATTTCGCCTTTCTTTCGCCATGTCAAGCATTTTTCTTCTCTTTTCTTTCGCCCACCCCGATTCGCCCCAAAATGTCGGCGCGCCGACATTTTCAACCGTAGCGCCTCTGGGAGTGCCACTCACCAGAGTGGCTCAAGCGCTCCATTCCGCCGTTTTCGCAGAATGAACTTCCTCCGCTTTGGCCGGCGGAAGTCTGCGAGCGTTCTTCTGGAAACGCCGATCTCCTGATCGGCGCGATTGTCTTCGCTCCGTGCTTGCTTACCTCCTTACTTCTTTGCTTCTTCCTTTCCTTCCTCCTCTTGCTTCCTCGCTCCCGCCTCTGTTCTAATCGCCTTGCTGCTATTCGGACAACTTCCTTCTTTCTATCTTCTGAGGACGGTGCGCGTGCGCGCAAAACCCATTCTCCTTCCGGCGTTTACTCTGCTCCTCGCCGCCGCATCCATGCACACACAAACGCCGCCGCAACAAACCGCGCCACCCGCACAAAAGCCCGCCGCCAAGCCCGCGACCGCGCCAAACCAGCAGCAGCAACCCGCTCCCGCCGACGCCGTCGCCTCACCCGTCTCCACGCACCATCCCTTTCTCATCCTGGCTCACGGCAACGAGCCCTCCTGGTCTCTGCGGCTCGGCATGAAAGGGCCCGAGCGACTTGACCGCCTCAACTACCCGCCCATCATCCTCGAGCCCGGCGAAGTTGCCACCGACGAGCCGGGTAGAGCCTGGACCTACCACGCCAAGGACACCGCCACCGGCGCGGCCATCTCCGTCAAGCTCATTCGCGAATCGTGCTCCGATGGCATGGCTGACACGAAGTACACGTTTTCTGTTCAGCTCATTCACGCGCAGATCGGCGACCTTCGCGGCTGCGGCGTAAGCGCTCCGGACAAATTCCCCGAATTTCGCAAGAAGAATCAGCCGCTCGATCCCGACGAGCAAGCCGCCCTCGCCGACAAAGCGAAAGACAAAGATAAGGACAAGGACAAGCGCAACGCCGTCCTCGATCCCATCGTCAAATTCCAGTCCCCCACCGCCGTCGCGTATCTCGATTCCGCCAACCGGGTTATCTTCGTCAACAAGGAAGTCCACAAAACTGCCGCGCCGGCCGGCTCCGAACTCGCCGTCTCGCACGACGGGAAACATCTTCTGTTCACTCGTTCCAACTCCAGCACCGGCCCGGAACGCTCCATCGTGCAATTCGATTTCGATACCGCGCGCCCGCGCGACATCGCCGGCACCAACGTGCGCCAGGCCTTCTGGTCGCCCGACGACTCGCACATCGCCTACCTGAAATATGACGGCAACTTCTGGCAGGTTTTCACCGCACCCAGCGCCTCGCCGGAAACCGCCACCGCGCTCGCCACACAAAATTTCGATTCGCTGCACGGCTGGCTTTCACCCAATACGCTGCTCACCTCGGACGTGCAGAATCTCTACTTCCTCAGCACCGACAAGCCCGCGCAAGCCGTCCCGCTGAAAGAAATTTACGGCGACCAGTTCCAGGTCATGACCAGCGACACCATTCGCGTCTGCCCCGTCAATTCCGACTTGCTCCTCGTCTCCGCGTATTACGTGAACGCACCGGCGGGCGCGCCCGTCGATTCCATGGGCCTCAACGAGACGTTCTTCCTGTACGAGTTGAAATCGAAGCGCCGCACGATTCTCGGTCCGACCGACGGCTTCGCGCGCGACGCCGAATGGTCTCGCGACGCGCTGCAGATTTTCTTCACCAAAGGTGTCGTCGGTAAAGGCCCGCTAGTCACCAATCGCATCTTCTGGGATGGCACCGGCGAGAAGCGCTTCTCCTCCGGCCATGCGCTAGTCGTAGGCAAGTAGCCTGGGAGCGCCACTCACCAGAGTGGCCTGCCTTGTAACGGCAAGGCTTCAGACCCGCGCTTTCTGCACAAAATGTCGGCGCGCCGACATTTTTCGAGGGACGCTCGCCAACCCTTGATTCTTCCAAACCTACGTCTTTCCGGCCGCCGTCGTGTCCTCCGTGTCCAAACGGATCCGGAAATACATCAGGAGCATTACGAACAACAGAACCAGCACGAACAGTAACGTGCTGTAAAGCAGGTACTGCTCAAACCCAAAAATCAATGTCACTATCGATACTGTTGTCAGGATCATGCCCACCATTCTCAAGTCGTTGATCCCCTTTGTCTGGTCCGCTCCGAACATCGTTCGCGACAAAATACAGATCATCAGGATTGCTCCGTTCGGAAAGTAGAAGGCCCAATCGGCCATGGCAGATCCCGGTTGGAGAAATCCCATCGCATACGCGGAGAGCAGCGCCAGAAAGGATTGAATGATATCGAACAGGATATCTCGCAAAATTTCTCGCGAGTCCTTGGCGGTGTCTGTCGTAAAACGTTCTACGCTCACCGACGACACCAGAAAATAACCGAGCAGCCAGAGCAAATACCCGTAGCGGAGCAACTGTCGCGCCAGGTGCGTCCAATCGAAAGCTGGAAGAGGCCAGGGCAGGTCCACGGGCAGATTGCGAGACAACGCCGTGAAGAACGCTCCCAACGCTCCGGCCACCCACAATTTCCGAATGGCTTTGACCATATCCCGCCGCCGCTTCGTATTCGCAGCGGGCTTCTCAATATGTAGCAGGTGCAGCAACCCGTCCATGAACGCCACCAGGCACTTCGCGGCATTCACTAACCAACTGGAACGTGCAGCGGATGCGGGCGCAGGATTCGCGTCAGGGTTCATAAGCAACCTCGGAGAAAAGGAATGCGGGCAGAAGAGGGGAGCAGCGCCCGAATGGGGCAAAAGAATAGCACCTTGGGGAGCGAAAACAATGTCGGCGCGCCGACATTGTTACACCGCCGCTGGGAGTTGAGGATGCCCCATCCTTTCGACGTCGTCTGTCGAAAGGATGGGTCCGCTCTTACGGTTTTGGTCTTACGTTTTCCGTTCTTCTAAAAAACCAACATCGAAGATAAGTCCCACCCTTTGTGCGCACACCACACAAAGGATGGGGCACCCTCACAACTCCACTTTTTCCCAAGGGTCCATCGACAGGGGCCCTACTCCACTCTCGTAAAACTGGAAACTGCTCCACTTCCAATCCCGTGGATGCTGCACCAAACCGCGCTTTACAGGATTGAAACGCATGTAATCCAGCTTCTCGCGCACTTTCTCTTCCGAGTGCACGTTGAGGTCGTAATAACGCCGCTGCCAAAACTGCGGCCACTTCGCCGCCAATTTCCAATGTCCTCCGCGCAAGGCCCGCGAAAGGCGCTGCTTCAACACTTGAAGGATCTTCGCGGGACTCGCCGTCGCAATTTCCTCGAACAGCAGATGCACGTGTTCAGGCATCACCACGTATCCCGCCAACCGAAAACGAAATTCCTCGCGCACCTCGCCCAGTATCGCCACAAATAAATCTTTGGCACCGCTGAGATTCAAGAATGGCCTGCGCTGATAACAGCTGAAGGTAACGAAGTGCAGCTCACCCTGCCCAACGAATCGTTTGAGTCTCCAAGGCATGGAGCCACTCGCCCCGTCGATCACATGAACTTGAGGGTGCCTCATCCTTTCCGCGTCTTATGTGGAAAGGATGGGTAAGCCGTTGGGGCTTCCTTCGTTCTTCGCTTCCCTTCAATCTCAAAGCTCGGTCATCCCGGCGAGCGAGAGATCTCAGCCGGCCTGATCAGGCTCTATATAACTATACAATAATATAACGATGTCAGAAATGTCGGCGCGCCGACATTTGAAGTATTACTTGAGGTATGCCCAACTCGTTCCCGGTTTTTCCACAGTCTTTCGAATGGAACGCGCCCGCAGAGGCGCTAGCGTCTCGACGCTGAATCCACAAGACTTGGATTTCCAATTCTGAGGCTCACTGATCGAGCGGTTTGCCGATTTCCCAGTGGTGGCCGTAGGGGTCGAGGACGCGGCCGAGGCGCCAGCCGTGTTCATTGCACATTTCGCGGACGACGGTGGCTCCCGACTGCACCGCGCGCGCGAACATCGCGTCCGGATCTTCAATGGTCAGCACCAGGCGCGTTGTGGAACCCTTCAGGGTTTCCGGGCTGAAGTTCTGGTGCTCGGGCGACTCGTCCGCCACCCAGAATTCCGCACCTTCGATGGCCAGCGTGGCCACCACGGCTCCATCCGGCGCGTCGATGCGGAACCGCACTTCCGCTCCAAAGGCGTTTTTATAGAATTCGATGGCTTCGGCGCCGCGCCGCACCGACAGCATTGGGGAAATCAGGGTCTTGATCGCCATGCGCGGATTGTAAGGAAATCAGTGGCGAGTGGCGAGAAAAACCGGTGTAAAGGTGCAAGGGTAAAGGCATCGGGGAGACTAATGCCGGAATGGCAAAAATGCAACGCCAAGTCGGCGCTTGGCGTTCCCGGCGCCGCTCGCGGACTGGCGCGGGCCAGTCTAGAGACTGGACCACTACATAAAGATTCACAGCACAGGCTAAAGGCTATGCTGCGGTCACTCTCGTGGAATGGGACCAGCCGGCGGTGCCTCGGGTGTAAGGCAATTGCAAAACCTGTCCTGGGTATTCCTGCAATTTTCTGCACGTACGGTTACACCCTTCTCTTGAAGCCGGCGCTTTTTCAGCGACTTACCCGGCGTTACTGCAATACAGACTGGGGGAGGGGAGTATCTGCATGGTTAACCCGATTTGCGGAAATCGTCGCCGACCCACCCTCCTGTCGTATAACTAGGCTCAACGGACGGAGTTTCCTGCAACCTCAGGGAGGAGAGCCGTGAGATCGTTTGCACCGAGCGGGCTGGCATCGAAAGGCTTGCTCGCCGGATTGATGCTATGCAGCTCGGCGTGCGGCTTGGCTGCCGCCGGGGAAGATCAGGCGCTGCAGGCCGACCACGAATTTGTGCGGGCTGCGAGCAAGGGAGACGCCGCAGCTGCAGGCAAGCTGCTCGACAACGACTTTAGCTGGACGGACACGGACGGGCGCGTCCTGGTGCGCGCCCAGGTTCTGAGCACGATGCCAACCCCTGCATTGGGCAACGAAGAGGGAGCCACGGTGAAGCGCCAGTCGCGCCCGCAAGTCGAAGCCTTTCTCGTCGGCCACGACAAAAACTACGTCCTACGCATCTGGGTGAAACGTGGCGCGGCATGGACGCTGCTGCTCGTTCACGAAGTGGCGCTGGGGCGCGCGGCCGGGGCAGCCGACAACGACCAGCACGATTGCGAGAACCCCTGCAAATCCATCCCATACAAACCGAAAAACGAAACGGAGCAGGCTTTACTTTACTCATTTGAAGAACTGGAAACCGCAGTGGCGGCGCGCGACTCGTTCGCCTTTGCTCCGCACGTGGCCAGCGAATTTATGATGCTGGGCTCGACCAGCGATCATCCGCTGACGAAGGCGGACCGGGTGTCGACGTTAAATCTGCAGCACCAGACGGGGCGCGGCGCGTTGCCTTCCCCGGTGGTTTTCTTGCAGCTTTTTGAATTTGGCGACACCGTGATCATGACCAGCGTGCACCAGCCGTACACCGGGAAACCCGTGCGCGCCAGCCGGCTGTGGATCAAGCGCGACGGAAAATGGGTAATGTCCCTGGCCTTTCAGACCACCATCGAAGCGGCTTCGGCGAAAACCAGTTAGTGGGGACGCATCGAGTCGGCCAGGATCTGGAGATTTTGTGGATGGACCAGGATCACGCCGCCGCGGGGCGCGTCGATGTCTGACACCAGAAAGAACGAGATGCTGAGCGCGATCGGCAAGTACAAAAACATGAACTTGGATTTTTTGCCCTTGGCGCGAAACCCAAAAAGCACATTGGAGAAGATAGCGATCGCAATCATCAGCAGCCAGGCCGCCACCGGAACACGATTCAGCCAAGCCGCCTGCGTGTATCCCTGGCGATTGAGCACGTCGTTCATGCCGGACGTCACCAGGGCGCGCACGGGATTCGGTTCCGCGTTCACCGCCGGGGTAATCGCGGTCCACAAACGCGACTGCAGCTGGGCAGTGGCCGCGTCGTTTTGCTGAAGCTGCTCATGGGAGAGGTGCGAGTAGTAGACGATGCGCAGATCGAGATACTCACGAAGGAGCACGCGCACTTTCTCAGCGTCGGCGGGAGGCAGCAAGTCTGCGCGAACATATTCCGTGCCGATGGCATTGGCTTCTTCTTCTTCGTAGTTTTTGCGCTGGTCATAGCGCCCGGCAGCCATCGAAAAAGTGAAACCAATCAGAAGTCCGAGGAGTGTGAGCGTGGCGCCAAGCACGAGGCTGTAGTCATCGTCGTCGTCGAGCGCGTCGGGATGGAGCTTTTGACGAAGAAAAGCCCCGGAGTGCGCCGCGAGCCACAGAGCGACCAGGCTGACAACGAAAAACAATACAGGATGATTGACCAGGAAGGACATGAGTTTGCCCTCGAACATTGCAGGAAAGTGTAGCGCAGAACAGAGCAAAAAAGGTGCGAGGTGCAGGTCTAAGCGGGCAAAAGAAACCTGTGCAAGGTGAAAAGTTCAAGGGACCATGCATGCGCAAGGTCACGCACTGGGCTAGAATGTGCGCGAGGGAAAGCAATGAGAACGACCGGGACCAGTAGCATGGGCTTTAGCCTGTGCGGTGTAAAGCCAACCATCATAGCGGCGGCGATCGTTATCGGCGGGAGTAGTCTATGCGCGCAGCAAACCGCGGCACCGTCGGCCAGTGCGCAGCCACAGACCAAGAACGAGATGCGCGCGGCGATGGTGTGGAAACGCTTCGAGTATGTGTGTGAGGGAAACGCGAAGGTGACCGTGTATTTGCGCGACCAGACCGCCAAAGTGCGCTACGGCGAAAAACAGTACTTAATGAAACAGACGATGTCTGCCGACGGGAACCGGTACTCGGACGGAAAAGTGGTGTGGTGGGGCAAAGGAAACGGTGGTTTTTTGCAAGAGGATAAGCCCAACGGCAACGGCGAAATGCTGGTGAAGGATTGCAAGCTGGTGGAGCAATCGAGCACCCAGCCATCAGCGGGTGGGGTGGTGACGGGCACGGTGACCTACCTTCAGCGAATGGCCTTGCCCGCCAGTGCGGAAATTGTGGTGCAGCTGGTGGACGTTTCTGCGGCAGACATGCCGGCCACGGTGATTGCCGAGCAGAAGATCGCAGCAGGCGGCAAGCAAGTGCCGATTCCATTTGAGTTGAAGTTCGATCCTGTAAAGATCGGCGCGAAGCACACCTATTCGGTGAGCGCCAAAATAACGGTGGATGGGCAACTGCGGTTCATCAGCGACAAGCCGTATCCGGTGGTTACGCGCGGGAACGGCATGAAAACCGAAGTGGTGGTGCGGCCGGTAGCGAAATAACGTTTTAGCGTTGGTGCGCCGTAGCGTCGCACGTAAAGGCGCAGACATTCAAACCCGCCAACACGGCGGTTGGCGTTCCTGGGCTGCCCGTTGGGACAGGTGGCGGATAAGATGCTCCTTATTTTGGTCGCCTATCCTTGCGCAACCCCGTGTCTATACTTTACGCATGGCGACCCCTCCCACGGTGGCGGCCCGGCACGTCGGGCTGTTGGTACTCGAAAGCGATCCCGGCAATGCGACAGCGTTGAAACAGATTCTGGATTCGGAGGGCTGGCGCGTGCGCGTGGTGGAGGATTTGCCGCTGCTGCACGCGGAGCTGAAGACCACGGAATATTCGCTGGTGATCGCGAATGTGGCGCAAGTGGGGGTGGGCTCGGCGACGTTTCAGGTGCTGCGGGAACTGACCTCGGTGTCGCAGGAAGAAGGCGGGCGGATTCGCGTGCTCTTCGTAGTGCCAGAACTGAGCGGCGGGCAGTTTATCGGTGAATTGGAAGCGGCGAAGGTGCCGTATGTGAACCGGCCGTTCCACCTGCACGACTTCCTGGAAAAAGTGAGCGACCTGCTGGTGGAAGTGAAGGCGATTGAAGGCCCGTTGCGCATGACGCGGTACGAGTTTGGCGAGGCGCGAAAAAAGAAGAAGCAGTCCAGCCGGACCACGTCGATGTTTGCTTCGCGAGATTCGTATGTCTATACCGAGGAAGAGCTGGCGGAATATGAGCGGCAAGAGAGCGAAGCCAGCAAGACGCGCCGGAATAAGCCGCGGACGAATCTGGGAGATCCGAGGCATTAGAGACAAGGAAGTAAGGAAAGCCTGGCCGGGACACGCGGCCGGCGGAACTCAAAGCGTAAAGCGGCGATAAATCGCCGCACTCCAAAAAAATTGCAAGAAATATCGAGTGGACCGTTCTAAGGACGGCGTGCGGACTAGGGGTCCAGCAACGCTGGCCGCCCCCACGGATGGGTGTCCTCGCGCGCCCGGGAGGATGGCTATGGAACGGTCGATTTTGTCGGTGTTTGGAAACGGGGTTTTGGGAGCGGCGGCGTTTGGTATGGCGACCCTGGGATTTTTCTGGTCGGGTCCGGGAGAGCCTCCACCGGGGAAGACGGAAGGCGGTTGGCGGCTGCTGGATCCAATCACGTACGAAAACTTAACCGTGTTTCCGGTGGTGAGTTCGTCGGGCATTGATACTCGGGAGTTTCTAACGCTGGAGGAAGGGTTGTCGCGCGGTGAAGTGTTGGTGCGGGAACAAGGCGGGGACACGATGGTCCGCGATCGCGATGGCGGGCGGGCGGCGGTGCAGAATTATGGCGGGCCATCGGTGAATCAGCTCGTGCTGGTGAATCGGAGCAAGCAGCCGTTAATTCTGCTGGCGGGAGAGCTGGTTAGCGGAGGAAAGCAGGATCGAGTAATTGCGAAGGACCGGATCGTGGCACCGGGGGCGGAGCCGTTGCCGCTGGACGTCTTCTGCGTGGAGCACGGGCGGTGGTCGGCGGGATCGGACTTCACGGCGGCGAAAACGATTGTGCATCCGAGCGTGCGGGAACAAGCCGCGGTAAAGCAGAGGCAGTTGGACGTTTGGGCGTCGGTGACGGCGGGATCGACGGCAGCGGCTCCGGCGGCCGCTCCGCCTCCGCGAGTTGCGCAGAGCGAGCTGTCCATGGCGCTGGAAACGGATGCGCCGACGCAGTCGTATTCGAAACTGTACGAATCGCGGCGAGTGGCACCGTCGGTGGACGCGATGGTGAACGAGGTGCAGCGGCGTTTTCGCAAGGCGACGAGCGGGTTGAAGGGCGAGCGCGCGGTCGGCGTGGTGGTGGCGTACGGAGGCGAGGTGGCATGGAGCGACATCTTCGCATCGGCGGATTTGTTCGAGCAGTATTGGGGGAAGTTGCTGCGGAGCTACGCGGTGGAGGCCGTTGCTCGACCGACGTTACGGGAAGTGGCGGCGAAG
The DNA here is from genome assembly GCA_035499255.1 of Dongiaceae bacterium. Lineage (GTDB taxonomy): Bacteria > Acidobacteriota > Terriglobia > Acidiferrales > UBA7541 > Acidiferrum. Next base: position 72,720 of record DATJZF010000044.1, read on the forward strand.
GAAGAGGCGCAGGAGTTTCTGGAGCGGCTGAATGGGCGAGAGAAGACGGAGTCGGAACCGAACGTGTACCGGTGGAGGGAGATTAGCGTCGGGAGGTTGTCACAGATTGAGTTGGACGCGTTGGAGCCGAGGGTGACGACGTTGCATCGGTTGATGGTGAGGAGAACGAGCTGAGGAGAGGAGGTAAAGGGTACGGAAAGGTACGCTTCACGAGAACCGATCGCGCTGAAAGTTTACGTTGAGATCCTTCGCCTATCCCTGTCGGATAGGCTCAGGATGACAGGCCATCTTTAGGAGATGGGAATAATTTGCGGACAGCGGCGCGGTCGGGGGAACTGTGCAAGAGTTCGGAGGCGGTTGCGGTCCAGTTCGGATGGCGGAGAGCCGGCGCGATTTCGGCGAGCGGAGCGAGGACGAAGTTGCGTTGGAGCATACGTGGATGCGGCACCTGGAGGTCCGGCTCGGCGATGATAGCTTCGTCGTAGAGGAGGATGTCCAGGTCGATGAGGCGCGGGCCCTTGGGGAAGGGCTTGCTGCTTCCCATGTGAGATTCGATGCCGCGGAGAGCAGTAAGAAGTTCGCGGGGAGAGAGGCGAGTTTCGGCGCGGAGGGCGGCGTTGAGGAACCAGGGTTGGTCGAGGTAGTCGACCGGTTCTGTTTCGTAGAGACTGGAGACCTTTTTGACTCGGATCAGATGGCGATCTAAGAGGTGAACGGCTTCGCGAAGATTGTGTGCGCGGTCGCCGACGTTGGAGCCGAGCGCGATGTAAACGGTGGGCATTGGAGTTATTTTCGCGCAGATGGGTGGAGAACGGTAGGTGCGGTGAAACCTTGGAGGCGGCAGCAGAGCTGCCGCTGGTGGCAGCCTCGGTAAGGCATAAATCGCGAAAGCGATAGCAGAGCTCTCGCACTCCAAGCTTCAGAGAAGAGAGATTCCTCACTGCGCGGACTCCGTTCGGGATGACAATTTTGGCTTTGGGGCAAACTGAAGCAGAAAACCGCAGGGCTTGCGGACTCGCCCTGCGCTAGAGGTTGGCGCGGCGGCGGAGAATGTTTAGGAACGAGCGGGCTTCGGGGAGTTTCAAGGCTGCGGCGGCGACGAAAAAGAGCGCGCCGTACGCAGCAAGGACGGGAATAGCGATGAGAACGGCGCCATGCGCGCTGTGGAAGATAGATCGCGTGCTGAGTAGATGGGTCAGACCTCGTGCAGCCGCGCCGGCGGTTAGCGCGGCGATCCAGACTTGAATTAAGAATGAGGGGGGCAGGCCGACTTGGCCGATGCGGCGGCGCAGGCCGCGTTGCAGGAGTGTGAATTCGACCCATGACGCGATGCCTGCGGAAATGGTAAGTCCCGCCACGCCCCAACGCTGTTCGATGCCCAAGAGATGCGGAAGGGGAAGAGCGGCGAGATAGCCTAGCGCGGTGGTGAGGATTACGCGGAGGATCGCGAAGCGCAGCGGAGTGCGCGTGTCGCGCAGCGCGTAGTAGCCGGAAGAGTAGAGACGGCCAAGGGTGGAGGCGAGCAGGCCGACCGTGGAACCCGCGAGAATGCCCCAGACGTAGAGGACGTCGGCGCGCTGGAAGCGGCCAGTTTGGTAGATAGCGGCGACGATGACGTCGCCGAGGGCGAGGAAGCCAACCACGGAAGGAACCACCAGAAACGTGATCTGACGAAGGCCGTTGTTGAGGCGCGTGCGCAGGATTTGCGCGACTTCGTCGGCGGCACCGAGCGCGCCGCTCATGACCGGAAGTTCTGCGGCGGAAACGGACATGCCGAATAAACTGACAGGCAGCGTGTAGAGCGTCTGCGCGTAGGCGAGCGCGGAGACCGCGCCCGTGGGAAGCCAACTGGCGAGGAAGGCGTCGATGTACGCGCTGATTTGGACGACTCCACGTCCGATGAAGACAGGAACAAAATTCTTGATGACGGTGCGGACGTTTTCGGCTTGATAGGCGAGGGAGAGTTTGAGGCCGCCGAGGAGTTTGAGGACGGTGGGAAGTTGAACGAGGACTTGCAGCGCGCTGCCGGCTACCGATGCCCATGCGGTGATAACGACTAGAGAGTCTTGTGTGCGGCCGGGACCGAAGGCGATCATGCCGGCGATCATGGCGATGTTCCAGAGGACCGGCGCGGTATAGGAGAGGAAGAATTTGCGGTGGCTGTTGAGAACGCCGAGGCACCAGGCGGAGGCGACGAGGAGTCCTGCGCCGGGAAAGAGGATGCGAACGAGGAGGATGGTGAGTTCGCGCTTTTCACCGTGGAAGCCGGGGGCGATGGCGTCGATGAGCCAAGGCGCAGCGAGAACACCGAGAAGGACGAGGAGCGAAGTGGAGAGAGCGAGGAGAGCGGCCACGGCGCCGGCGGTTTTACGGGCCTCTTCCTTGTCGTCGCGAGCGAGAAGACTGGCGTACACGGGAATAAAGGAGGCGGAGAGGACGCCTTCACCAAAAAGATTTTGCAGGAAATTGGGGATGCGGAAGGCGGCTTTGAAGACGTCGGCGGCATCGGAGTTGCCGAAGTAGTGGGCGAAGACGCGGTCGCGGATGAGTCCGGCGACGCGGGAGAGAAAGATACCGGCGGCGACGAGAAAGGCGAAGCGGCGCGAGCTGGCGGGCGGCGCGGGATTAGTGGTGGCGGATGCGGTCACGAAAATGTCCGAAGAAGCGGTAAGTTTGAAGATACATTATCGCGCTCGGGGTATCGCTGAGGTTCGAACGGGTGGGTTCTTAGGGAGCACCTGGGGCAATCGAACTGGAAGACGGCGGCGTAAAGCCGCCCCTACAAAAGCATCTCGAAAGATGTTAATCGAGCGGGAAGCAGTCGAGGTCGTTGGCGAAGTGGAGAGGGCCGGGATAACGCTTCTGGATTTCGGATTGGGTTTCGGTTTCCTTGCCTAAAGTGCGCAGCATGCGATGAGACAGGACGAGTTGTTTGACGTGGGCATCGGCGGCGATCTGGCCGATGACAGAGGGTGGCATGTGCAGGCGGCGCTCGACGCCGGTGGCGCCTTCGGGAACGGCGTTGTGCGCGATGAGGAGATCAGCGTTGACGGCGAGTTGTGGAAGGCCGCCTTCGCCGTTGGTGTCGCCGCTGAAGACCATGGATTTTCCGGCCAGTTCGACGCGCCAGGCAAGAGCGGGAACAGCTCCATGAACAACGCGAGCGGAGGAAATGGCGAGATCGCCGGTGTGGAACACGGCGCTGGGTTTTTCGGAGCCAGGAATATTGTGCGGCTGCAGCTTGTAGGTGCTCTGCTCACCAGGGACAAGGAGTTCACTCAGATAGCGGTATGCGCCGCGGGGTTCACCGAAGAAATCGGCGACGAATTCGGTGGTAGACGGCATGAACTCGTTGCCGGCGGGGCCGTAGATGGGAAGCGGGCGAGCGCGGTCTTCGAACCAGGAAGATTTAATGAGTGCGGAGAAATCGGCGCTGTGATCGACGTGGAAATGCGAGAAGAGAATCACGTCGAGTTGGGACATTTGCGCACCGCTTTCGCCGAAACGGAGCGCGCTGCCTCCTCCGGCGTCGACAAGCACACGTGGGCGGCCATCTTGCCAGATGAGATAGCTACTGGAGGCGCGCTTGTCTTGCAATTCGGGTCCGCCGGAGCCGAGGACCTGCACGGCGACGCCATGCTGGCCGCAGGTTTGGGCGGAGGCGAAGGGGAGGGACGCAGCCCAGGCTGAGAGGCAGACCAGAAGCAGGGGAACGCGCGCGGTGAAAGATCGCAGGGGCATATTGAGTTTGCATTGTCGCAGAAATCGGTGAGAGAAGCGTGCAGGATTCATCGGTTGAGATTTCCTTCGCTTGGTTCGGAAAGCCTGAAGACGTTTGGGGCGAGAGAAGAAGAGATACAAAGTCGAAGAGAAGGCCCACCCTTTGTGCAAAAAGGCGCACAAAGGATGGGGCACCCTTAAGCCGCAGAGGTCCGCCTCAGAAGGCGGACCCTACATTTAAGAGCATATAATCGCTACTGTTCATGCAACTGAACAATGTGAGGAGACAGGAATGCTGCGAGCAAAATTGCTGGTGATTGTTGGCGCGTTGTTGGTCTGCGGCACGGCGCAGGGGCAGTTGGTGGAGAAGTTTGAGCCGGTGAAGGCGAGTTGTTGCCTGGCAGGACAAGCGAAGTCGCTGGCGGACCAACTGCAGGACTGGAACCAGCTGGGACGGTACCACGACGCGAATGAGGAGTTGAAGACTCAGCCGGCGGATGCGAAGCGCGTGGTGTTTCTGGGCGATTCGATCACGGACATGTGGAAGCTGGGCGATTGGTTTCCTGGAAAGCCGTACGTGAATCGGGGGATCAGCGGGCAGACCACGCCGCAAATGCTGGTCCGTATGTATCCGGACGTTATCGATTTGAAGCCGGCGGCGGTGATCATTTTGGCGGGGACGAACGACATTGCAGGAAATACCGGGGCGCAGACGATCACGATGGTACAAGAGAACCTGATGGCAATGACGGAGCTGGCGCAAAAACACGGGATTCAGGTGATTTTGTGCTCGGTGCTACCGATCAGCGACTACGCGCCGATGCGCAGCAATGGGCAACAGACTGCGGAAGCGCCGAGGAAGATAATCCAAAGCACTCGGCGGCCGCCTTCGCAGATCGTTCAGCTAAACGAATGGCTGAAAAAATATGCGACGAGCGTAGGGGCGACGTACGCGGATTATTTTTCGGCGACGGTGGACGAAAAGGGCATGCTGAAGGAAGGCTATTCGGATGATGGGCTGCATCCGAATGCGAAGGGGTACGCGTTGATGGCGCCGGTGGCGGAGGCAGCGATTGCGAAGGCAGTAAACTGAAAACGAAAAACCGTATAAAGTGAAAAGTATAAAGTGGAAGGAAAAGAGCGGCTCAAGACCCACAAAAGACCGAAAGCGGGACAAACCCGTGCAACATTAAACGTGTAAGGTTACAAGTTAAAAGCCCAAACTCAAATCGGACGACTATAAACCGGCGCAGAGTTCGGTTTGGAATTCGGGGTCTTCGGCGGGCTGAACATTGTGCCCGAACTGCTTTTGCCAATTGAGGCGCAGTTCCTCGCGGCGGGCGAGGACGAATTTTTGGGCTTCCTCGAAGCTCTTGTAAATACGAGTGCCCTTGATCTTGTTGCAGGGGCGGCAGCAGGCGACCAGGTTGGAAGGATCCTTCTTGCCTTTGTGGGCGCGCGGAACCACGAAATCGACAGAGAGGACGAGAGCGTTTTCGAAGCTGGCTTTGCCGTCCAAGCCGCAGTAACGGCAGCGGAAGTGGTCGCGTTCGAGAATCTTCCTGGCTTCGGCCTGAGTGACCGGTTCGTCCACGATGGACAGAGTGACGAGGTTAAAAGGCACGATGCACCTCCGGTGACTGGATAGCACGAGGAGGGAGGGGTGGCTGTGCTGGTGGTCATGCGGGTGGGGGTTGTGGAGCACATCCAGCAGGCAAGTCAAGATACGGCGGTTGAAGAAGGCCAACCGTGCAAAGTGGAAGGTAAACGAATGTTGAGGGCCGATTGACGTTGGGCGAGGGGTTAGCGTAGCGTGCTGGAATCGATGACGTTTCCTGTATATCTGCATATCGGCGCAGTGAAGATCCATCCGCATTTTTTATTCGAGGCGCTGGCCTACGGCGTGGGGTTCCGGCTGTATGTGGAATTGCGGAAATCGCGGGGCGACTTCCTGGATACGCCGCGACGGTGGTGGGTGGTGGCGGCGGCGACGACGGGTGCGCTGGTGGGGGCGGTGTTGCTGGCGATGCTGGAGAATCCAGCACGACTGGTGACGCAATGGCGGGAGCCAAGGACGCTGCTGGCGGGGAAGACGATTGTTGGTGCATTGATCGGAGGGACGTTTGCGGTGGAGTGGATCAAACGGCGGCTGGACATCCGGCAAAAGACGGGCGACCTGTTTGCGTTGCCGCTGTGCGTGGGAATCGCAGTCGGCAGGATTGGATGTTTCCTCACGGGACTGCCGGACCGGACGTACGGAACAGCGAGTTCCCTGCCCTGGGGGGTCGATTTTGGGGATGGAGTGAGGCGGCACCCGACACAGCTGTATGAGGTGGTGTTTCTGGTGCTACTAGCGGTGGCGCTGGCGCGGTTGTGGCGGCTGCCGTACCTGCGCGGGGATCTGTACAAGCTGTTCATGGTGTCGTATCTCTCGTTTCGATTGGTAATTGATTTTCTAAAGCCGGAACCGCGGGTGCTGCTGGGAATGTCGTCGATTCAATGGGCGTGCGTGGCAATGCTGATTTATTACCGCGCGGACATTGTGAGATGGATGAAGCGGGGCGGGTTGGCGTACGAGCGCGTGGAGACGAAAGAAGGATACCAGGTGCGCGAACCAACGCGAGTCGATCGATGAGTCTACTTCCTGCCAACTGGCAAGCTCCGGAAACGCCTCCGCCAGAGGAGAAAAGTGAACTGAGGAAGTCGTTTGCGCCGATCCTGATCACCATGGGGGTAGCGATCGTGCTGACAGCTGGATCGGTGTTCGGCGCTCTCGCAACATGCGGAGGGATGAATTCGGCAGCGGGGTCAGCGTTTAGCTTTTTTGTTGGTTGCGCGATGCTCTTTTGTGCGCTGTTCGTGTTGTCTGCGGGTTGGCTGATTTTATCGCTGATTATCAAACTGCTTCAGTCCTTCAAGAGTTCAAGATGAGCGAGTTGCCATCGAACTGGACCCCGGCGGAGAAGCCGCGAACCGATGAGGAACTCGAGCGGCGAAGATCGGTGACGCCGATACTGATCGTGATGGGCGTGGCGTTCGCTTTGTTGCTGGGTTCGGTGTTGGGTGCTTTTGTGACGTGCGGCTTCATGGACCCTGGACCTCACCATGCGTTCAACTTTTTCGCGGCTTGTGTGATGTTCTTCTTGGGAGTATTCGCGCTGTCGGTGGCGTGGCTCGGAATATCGCTGATCATCAAAGTGTTTCAATACTTGAAGAACGCGGGCTGACATGAGCGAGTTACCAGCGAACTGGACGCCACCGACTCCACCCGAAGCGCCACGCAAAACGGCGTGGAAACCGCTGCTGATCGTATTGGCGACGAGCGGGGTGCTGGGGCTAATCACCTGCGCGGGAGGGCTGAGCCTGATCACGAAGGCAGGAGATTTGGGCGTGACCCTGATCGGAGTGGCACTGGCGATGGGTCTCGTGTTTCTGGGGACAGCAGCGGCGAATGTCGTTTATTTCTTTATTTGGCTGCTTGAGAAATGAGGTCGAATGAGTGACCGAGTGCGGCCGTACATATTCTACGACGTGGCGCTGACGATCTGCTCGACTTGTTACCGGAAGCTCGAGGGAAAGATCGTTTTTCAGGATGAAAAAGTGTTTCTGCTGAAGCATTGCCCGGAGCACGGACGCGAGCGCGTTTTGATCGCGGATGACGTGGATTATTACCGGCGCTGCCGCGAGGTGTTCATCAAGAAGCCGGAAATGCCGGTGGTGTACAACACGCCGGTGAAATGGGGTTGCCCATACGAT
>DATJZF010000045.1:0-4601 GCA_035499255.1 Dongiaceae bacterium
CAACAATCCAAACACCTACAGCACGATCACGGCGAACTTCCAGTGGCACCCGCGTCCCTCTATTTTCGAATGAGTGGTTGGAACGAAATGCGCCAAGGCCGAAAGTTGGACAACTTCCGCAACTCTTCCAATTCCGAAAAAAGAGGTTAAGTGATTTTAGACGTTGGTGGACGAGAAGGGATTCGAACCCTCGGCCTCCTCGTTGCGAACGAGGCGCTCTCCCAGCTGAGCTACTCGCCCACGAGTAGCAGATAATTCAGTCTAGCAAAGGTGTGGAGTGATGCCAAACGGGTGTGGCATAACTGTGTGCGCTGGGCACTCGCTGGACGCGCTGGTTTCGACATATTAGATCTTGCTCCGTGAGCTCTTTCGTCGGAGGGTGGCGGCGCGCCTCTGAAGGCGGACCCCATAGTTTCCCCAGGAACCAAGCCCGGGGGCAGGCTGCGGCGACACAGAAAAGCAGATCCCTCGACTGCGCTCGAATGACAGTTCAACCAATTGCGAAGTCCCAAAAAAAGAAAACGCCGATCCGGAGATCGGCGTTCCCAGAGAATAGTTCTGTAAACAATTACGGTTGCGTGTTGAAGACAGGAGTGGGATTCGAGCCATTGCGCTGCGCAATGACCTTGCGCGCGTTTTCATACAACGCTCGCGCTTGCGGTACGGCTTCCACACCCTTTTGCACTTGGGGATCGGCTTCGAGCAGAACCTTGAAACCTTCCGCAGTGCCGTAGTTGGACATGAAGACTTCCTGCTTGATTTTGCGCTTTGCCCAATCGAGGTTTTCGCTTAGCTCGGGTTCCGTGTAGCGGACATTGTGCTTGCTCAGATAATCGCGGAAAGACTTCATGATCTGATCGTCGACTTCGAAGCTATGCGTAATGGCCGGCTTGGTGCCGAGATAGTAGCGCGTGAAGCTGCCGACTCCCTGTTCGCCGGGGAAGAACACATCATTGCGGTACATCTCTTCCTGGAACTTGGTGAGCTTCGGCGCGTCAACAACGATGTCTGGCGTGATGCCGCCGCCGCCCGTGACTTGTCTGCCGCTGTCCGTCTGGCGAATCTCCGTGGGATGCTCGGGAACCTTGCGCTCGTAGTGGTATTCGTAGAGGGAGATCGATTTGTAGTCGCGCTGAATCAGCCGCCCGCTGGGTGTGTAGTAACGAGCTGTGGTGAGCGCCAGGCCCGTGTTTTCGGCCAGCGGCGTGACGGTCTGAACCAGCCCTTTGCCGAAGGTGGTCTCGCCGACCACCATACCGCGGTCGTGGTCCTGCACCGCGCCGGTGACGATCTCGGCGGCAGAGGCTGAATTGTTGTTCACCAGAATCACAAGCGGCACAGTCATGCCCTGGTTGCCGCGGATGGCGTAGAAGCGGCGCTCAGGGGCGTTCCGGCCGTGATAGGAAACGATGAGCTGATTCTTCTCGAGGAACATATCGCCGACAGCGACGGCTTCGTTGAGCAAGCCGCCTGGATTGCCGCGCATATCGAGGATCAGGCCGTCAAGCGTGTTGGCATTGAGCTGCTTCAGCGCTTCGCCGATTTCGCGGTCGGTAGTCTCATTAAACTGTGACAGCCGGACATAACCGATACCCGGTTTCATCAGGAAGGCGATATCGACGGAGTGGCGGGGAATCTCATCGCGGGTAACCGTGAAAGTCAGCTGATCGGCATACCCTTCGCGGCTCACGACAATCTTCACAACAGTACCTTTGGGGCCTTTCAGCATGTCGGCCACTTCCGTGGTGGTCAGGCCGTCCGCGGGCTTGTCGTCGACTTTGATAATCATGTCGCCGGGGCGAAGGCCGGCGTTATAAGCGGGGGCGCCGACATAAGGAGCAACAACCACGGTGTGATTTTCGCGCGGCGCGATAACCATGCCCACGCCATAGTACTTTCCGCGCTGATCTTCACGGAGCAGGGCAAACTGGCGGGCGTCGAAGAAGTTGGAATGAGGATCGAGCATCCGAAGCATGCCCGGGATGGCACCTTGGTAGACGGCCTTGTCTACGTCCACGGTTTCGGCGTAATTGTTCTGGACCACATCGAGAATCTTGGTGAAATCGCGGACGGAGGTCTGGTAATCGTCTGTCGAAGAGCTGGTGGCCTTGACCGAAGGCCCATAAATGCCTCCCAGCACGGCCGATATTCCCAGGACCACAATGACCAAGACAAGCCCGCGACGTTCAGGATTCATGCCTACCCCCGCCGACTGTGACGTAGAACACCATTATAGCATGCGCCTAACCCAACTTCGTTTGACACTGATGCGTACCCTTTCTATGATGCACACAGGCCCTTTTGGGGCTGATTTCCGACGGAATAAGCTCATAGATGCTTAGCATTCCCCACATGATTGTGGTTTTCCTGGTGGTCCTGGTGGTATTTGGCCCACAGAAACTGCCGGAATTGGCCCGTAGCTTCGGAAAACTGATGGCGGAGTTCCGCAAGGCCTCCAACGACTTCAAGAATGCATTCGAGGAGGAGATGCGGGACTTGGAGCGCCAGGCGCGGATTGCCGAGCTGAAAAAACAGGTTGCGGAGGCGAATGCCGCCGCCGCAGCAGCGGTGAACAAGGCAGCAGAGCCGGCGGCGACCTCGGCGGAAACCGCGACACTCGCGACTCCCCCCTCCCCGCCAGGCCCCACCGAGCCCTCCCCTGAGTCCGGGGTACCTGTGGTCAATCCCGTGGCTGAATCCATCCCGAGGTTAGACGCGGCGGTGGCGGAAACGACTGCGGCGGTGGGAGTCACAGAGGGCACGCCTGGGGCGGCAGCCGTCGAAGGCAACTCCAACGGGGAGCGCGTGACGGAAGCTTCTCCTTCTCATGACCAACAGCAACCAGCCTGATACGTCCATTGCCGGTCGCCTCGAGGCGGCCGGGGGGCAGATGACGTTCTTCGAGCATCTGGGCGAGCTGCGGAAACGCATCATCAATTCGTTGTATGCGATCGGCGTCGGTGCCTTTGTGGGAGTGTACCTATCCCAGAGATTCATCACCTTCATTACCCAACCGATGATTAAAGCCCTGAAGGACGCGGGACTCGAACAGAAACTCATCTATACCCATCCGGCGGGCTATCTGAACATGGTCATCACGCTGGGCGTGTATTTAGGGATTGTGCTGGCGTCGCCGATTGTGTTGTACCAGCTTTGGCTGTTTGTGGCTCCGGCGCTGTACAAGCACGAGCGAAGCGCGGTGACCGGCTTCCTGTTTTCGACGGTGTTTCTGTTTCTCGGCGGTATCGCGTTCGGGTATTTTGTCACGCTTCCGTACGTGCTGCGGTTCCTGGTGAGTTTCAAAGGACCCGTGGTCCCGATGATCAGCATCAACGAGTATTTCGATCTGATCCTGATGATCCTGCTGGGGCTGGGTTTGGTGTTTGAATTGCCGATCCTGATTTTCTTTTTGTCGCTGTTTGGGATCGTCACGCCGAAGTTTTTGTGGAAGAATTTCCGCTACGCAATCTTGGTAATCGCGGTGGTCGCCGCGATCATCACCCCCACGCCGGATGCGCAAACGATGTTGATTTTCATGCTGCCGATGGTCGGCTTGTATTTCGTGGGAATTGGAGTATCCGCGATGGTCGTGCGCAGAAAACGCAAAGCGCTTGAAGCGGAAAGCAGAGGCACTCCTGCATGAAAAACCTGAAAGTGAGTGTACGGCCACTGCTCGGCGTCGTTGGTTGTGGCCTGCTCGCATTGGGATGTAATTCGTCCAATCAGCCCGCCGCCAAGCCAGCGGCACAGCCTCCGTTCATGAGCGCGGTAGCCGGTCAAGCCCCCGTGCCGCCAGAGAACCAGGCTCCCGCCGCCGACAAGACTGGCGGTTTTGACGGCAAGCGAGCCTACGATCAAGTCGCGAAGCAAGTAAGTTTTGGGCCGCGGCCGCCCGGGTCTGAGGCCATCGGCAAACTGCAGGATTACATGCTCTCGGAATTAAGGTCCTACGGCTGCGACGTGCAAACGGATTCGTTTTCAGCGGACACCCCGGTAGGCCGGGTGCCGATGAAGAATATCCTGGTCAAAATTCCGGGGAAGAAGACAGGAATCCTCCTGCTAGGGACTCACTACGATACGAAGAAAATGGACGGTTTCGTCGGCGCGGACGATGCGGGCTCTTCCACAGGCGTGATGCTCGAACTGGCGCGAGTGCTGTGCAAAGCGCAGCCCGACAAGTATTCGATCTGGATCGCTTTTTTCGACGCCGAGGAAGCGTTCAATCCGGAGTGGAAAGATCCTGACAATACCTATGGCAGCCGGCAAATGGCGGCGCAGATGGCGGCCAGCGGAGATTTAAAGAATGTGAAAGCGTTCATTTTGGCCGATATCGTCGGCGGGAGAACGCCACGTTTTCGCAAAGACCCGGAATCGACGAAGTGGCTGGTCGACTTTATCTGGAATGTGGCAGCAAACCTGGGGTATTCCGATGTGTTTGTGAGTGAGGTTGGCGGCCCCGGTGGAGACGACCACTTTTCGTTTACCCGGCGCAATGTCCCCTCCGTAGATATCATTGACCTGGACCCGCGCGAGACGCCTTATTGGCACACCACGCAGGACACTATGGACAAAATCAGTCCCAAGACGCTGGCCATCGTGGG
>DATJZF010000046.1:0-117713 GCA_035499255.1 Dongiaceae bacterium
CGAGAGTCGTCCTCACAGGGCTCACGGAGAACGGACGCCCTACGAAATCGCTTGTGAATTCGCGGCTAGCCGCGAATTCACAAGCACAACAACTGCCGGAGACTCACTCTCAGGATGAAGCAGAAAAAGGGGACCGCTCAAAACGATGCGAAATCATATACACTTCTGCGCGCAATAGAGGGAGCACGTCAAATCCCAAGCGCCTCAGGAGAGCTTTTTGCCTCTTGACACAGACCTATCCTGGAAGTCGGCTAATCGGTAACTTGGGTATCGGAACCAATGCTGGAGTCGAGGCGGCGCAAATTCCGACTCTTCCCGGGTTGGGATGATTCAAGATCCAGTGAGCAAGTGCGCCACAGCCAGCCACACTTGCGTCTTGCCAATCCATATACTCGTTGGTATCCACGCTACGAATGCCAGCGTGCTCCAGATATAGGCACGATGCACCTGTTTTCGATTGACGTAGTCGTAGACCATGCACCCGATCAGAATCGCAAGTTGAACTCCGAACGCCTTGAAAATAATCATGCTTGTTGTGAACAACAGGAAAATTCGTGCGACCGCCGGCGTGATTAGCGTCACCGTTCCCGCGACCATCAACCGTTTGTGAGTCTCGGGGCGGTTCCGATAGAGAAACCCCGCCATAATAATCGCCGCGAAAATAAAAAGGCCAAGCAGTTGAAATCCTAGAAATGTGAGCGGAGGAGGACCACCCGGTGGAGTGAAGCCGCGCTGCGCGGCATCTACCGACATGATCCAGCCTAAAACCACCATGCCGGCAAAGATCGCGATGCTTGCGTAGCCTAGCCTCTGATGAACCTTGACTTGTTTGGCCGAAATCAAGGCGGATTGCGTCACCAGCACCACCAGCCAACTCGAAAACACTACGCCATGCACTACAAACAGTGACGGCAAGTGCAGTTTGGCGAAGAAGCCATTCAGATAAAAAGTTCGCGCAAACCCCGTGAACACCAGCGCTGCGACCAATGCCGTAACAACGAAATAAAACCTGCGGTCCCGCCGTCGGGCCATCAATGTTGGGCTAGTTGTCAATTTGTTGCCTCGATTTTCGTTAGTCTAGCACGGGTCGCGAAGCATCGATCTTACTCGTAACTCCTGGTTAGTCCGGTGCATCGACTCGTCGAATGCACCCCGCTAACCTCCAAAGTGGGTATCAGTACTCACGACCAAGCTTGGAACTGGGGAGGCGGTGTGCGATAGACTCGACCAGTGTCACTTTGGCGGGTGCTGACGGATATGCTGATTCACCGATCGGAAATTCAAATTGAATGGGGCGATTGCGACCCGTTTGGTATCGTATTTTTCCCTCGCTACTTCGAATATTTCGACGGTTGCACCAACGCGCTGTTTCACCGTGCATTGGGCATCAAGAAGCCTGAGCTGTTGGCGCGCTACCAGATTGCGGGGATTCCGCTGGTGCACGCGAGCTGCAACTTCATCGTGCCGTCCTCGTTCGGGGATATCGTTCATGTCGACTCCTGCGTCACGGAATGGGGCAAAAGCAGCTTTCAGGTGCAGCATCGGCTTTACCGCGGAGATGTGCTGGCCGTCGAAGGAATTGAAAAAAGGGTTTGGACGATTCGGAATGCCGAAGGTCCGCGTAAGTTCAGCGGAGCCGCCATTCCGGAAGAAGTGAAAGCAAAATTCGCCTGAGAGAGGTTTTCTGGGTGAAATGAAAAAGGCCCGGAATCCTCCGGGCCCTTCTCGTAAGTATTCGCGAGGTTGGCTTACCAGCCGGTACGATACTGCCGCGTGAGGTATTGGTTGGCCTCAGAGACATTCGTGATCCGCATATTTTCGCCGTCATAAAGAAGTTTTTTGCTGCCGGATTTGAGCGAAACCACACCGAGCAACATCACTTCGGTCAACTTGGAAGCGTATTCGAAGGGCGAGGAGGCGGTCGTCTTTCCTTTCGCGGCGTCTACCCAATTGGTTTCATGATCTTCCTTATCGACGCGGGCGAGCTTCTCCGGGGGCTTTCCAGCGGATTGCTGGAGCGAGGCCGGGAGCAGGCGCGGGCTGCGGCCGTAGGTGTTGTGCATCAACTTGCCCCTGCTACCAATCAGAAGGGCGCCACCTTCGGGCTTCAAAGATTCGTCGCCGAGTTCTTCGGGCCTGCGGGGCATAAAGCCGCCGTCATACCAGGTGAGTTTCACCGGGGGCATCGTTCCGCGAGCGGGAAACTCGTAGAAGGTCATAGTCGCGGTGGGGAAGCAGACGCCGTTGAACGGACTGGAGACCGTTTCGATGCTGGTGGGACAGCCGAGATTGAGAGCCCACATCGAAACGTCCAGAAGATGGGCGCCCATATCACCAATAGCACCGCAGCCCCAATCGACCCAGCCGCGCCAGTTAAAGGGATGATACACAGGGTGGTAGCCCACTTCCGGGCCCACACCGAGGAAGAGATCCCAAGAAAGGGTTTCGGGAACGGGATAGTTGCCTGAGGCCATCGCGTTGGCGAGCCGGGCATCCACTCCAGCCTTATCCCATTTCAGCGTGTCGAGCGGCTCGATGGCGGCTTTCGGACGAGGGATTCCCTGTGGCCAATAGCCAACAGGCCGGTCCGTCCAAACGTGAACCTCGCGGACTTCACCGATTGCGCCCGACCAGATGTACTCCACGGCAGTGCGAGTGTCGTCCATGGAACGGCCCTGGTTGCCCATCTGTGTGGCGACTTTGGTTTCTTTAGCGCGCTTGGCGAGCTGGCGTGCTTCGGAGACCGACCAGGTGAGCGGTTTCTGGACGAACACATGCTTGCCCATGTCCATACAGGCGAGCGCGATGGGAGCGTGCATGTGATCGGAGGTAGCCACCACGACGCCGTCGATATCCTTTTGTTGCTCGAGCATCTTGCGATAGTCGGAATAGCGCTTGGCCTTCGGGATCAAATCATTTTTGAGATGGAGGATTTTGTCGAGCCGCTCCTTGGCTTTGACGGGATCGGTATCAGAGGAGGGGCGGGCGCCGGGAGCCGCGGCGTCGGGATGATCGATGTGAGCCTGAAGGTTGGCGACGTCTGTATCGAGTCGAGACAGATTCTTGTCGGTATAGCCCCAATCGACGTCACACAGCGCAACGACATTTTGACTGGCGAGATTGATCAGATTGCTGCGGCCCATCCCACCGACACCGACACAAGCGACGTTGAATAGATCGCTCGGCGGGGTAAAACCGCGTCCGAGTACGTGCCTGGGAACGATTGTGACCGCGGCGCCCGCGGCGGCTGCAGTACCGATAAAGCTACGGCGCGAGACTTCTTGTTTTTCTTTCATTCGGGGGGCTCCTCCATCCTGCGCACATTATGCCGCGAGAAAAACGATTTGGCGACGGTTTAAGGTGCCTCTTTGAACAATCGATTTTGTGCCTCAGCACACGAGCGGAGGACCGCTCCAGAGCGAGTGGCCAATCTCCTTCCACTTGAGCGAGTCTGTTCCGATTTGAACGATCCGCTAACGAATGGAGCGAACAGTAGTACACGGCAGACCGAGTGTTCAGGGACGAGTTCCCGCGGTTCCGCACGGGAGAAGGTCTCTGATAGAAAACAAGCAGTTTGCCGGGAGAAACGTAAGGAGAGAGGCGGCGGTATGCAAGGGTGTTCAAAGGTGAACACCCATTCGCTGGAACCCGTCTTGCTGAGAGAGGAGTCAACTTCTGCTTTTCTTGGCGAACAACGAAGCAGGGGGGCGAAAGCGAACTCATGGCCACGATACGCGTACTGGTAATCGACGACTCGGTGGTCATCCGAAAAGTTCTTTCAGAAGCGCTGGCAACGGATCCCTCGATTGAAGTGGCGGGAACGGCAGCCGACGGTGCGATCGGCCTTTCGAAGATTCCCATTCTCAAGCCGGATTTGATCACGCTGGATGTCGAGATGCCCGGCAAGTCGGGAATCGAGGTCCTGTGCGAGATCCGGAAGCATTATCCCAAGCTGCCGGTCATCATGTTCAGCACGCTAACGGAACGCGGAGCCGCGGTGACAATCGAGGCGCTGTCACTTGGAGCGAGCGACTACGTCACAAAACCGAGCAATACGGGGAGTGTCGAACAGACCCGGCTGAAGATTCAAGCGGAACTGTTACCCAAGATAAAAGGGCTCTGCGAGCGAAGGACCACCGTTCCTGCGTTGCCGCGAAACGGTTTGCGGGGCGTTCACTCATCGACACGCGGAAGCATCGAGATCGTTGCCATCGGATCGTCGACCGGCGGGCCAAACGCACTAGCGGAAGTGTTGCCGAGATTTCGAAAAGAGTTCCCGGTACCGATTGTCCTGGTGCAGCACATGCCTCCGTTGTTCACGAGGCTCCTAGCGGAGCGGCTGGACAAAATGGCGAAAATCGCGATTCGTGAAGGAGCGGAAAGAGAGTTTGTGAAACCGGGAGTAGCTTGGATCGCTCCCGGGGATCACCACATGATCCTGTTCCGTGACGGAGGGGCCGTGCGTCTGGCGATGAACAAGGGAGCACCGGAGAATTCCTGCCGGCCGGCGGTGGATGTGTTGTTTGCCTCTGTCGCACAGGTTTATGGCGCTAAGACGTTGGGTGTGGTCTTGACGGGGATGGGATCCGATGGAGTGCGAGGAGCGCAATGCATTCGGGAAGCTGGCGGGCAAGTGATCGTCCAGGATGAAGCCAGTTCGGTGGTATGGGGCATGCCAGGGCAGGTGGCGGCCGCCGGCCTGGCTGATGGCAGCTACCCTTTGGGTGAGATTGCCGAAGAGGTTGAAAGGCGAGTCGGGCTTGGGTCAATCCATGCGAGAGACGAGCTGAGACATCACAGCATTTGAAAAAGCCAAGAGAGAAGCCGCTTCGTGCAGCGACAGCGAAACCATAACGTGGAGGACAGAAAACTACAATGCCCGTAGATGTAATAAAGCCCGCAGTCCCGGAAGCGAAACCGGCGAAAGAGGAAGCGCAAGACCTCGTTTATTTGAAGATTCGCGATTTTGTTTACCAGGCGTGCGGCATCTATCACTCGGAGGAGAAGCTTTACCTGCTGGTGGCAGCGTGTAAGCGCCGGATGGAAAAGATCACGCCGGCCATCGGCAGCGGGCGCGACTATTTTCAGTTTCTAAGCACACCGGCACGGCGAGACGCGGAGACCCGGGAGCTCCTGAACGAGATCACGATCGGTGAAACCTGCTTGTTCCGGAGCATCCCGCAAATCAACGCTCTGCACAATCTGATCCTTCCGGAGATTGTCGCGGAGCGGCAAAAGATAGGGCTAAGGAAATTACGCGTGTGGAGCGCGGGGTGTTCGACGGGCGAAGAGCCTTACACGCTGGCAATGTTCCTCATGGAAGAGCAGGAGAAACTGCTACGAGATTGGGTGTTTGATATCCAGGCCACGGACTTGAACGACCGCTCCATCGAGACGGCCCGCGCGGGGGTTTACGGCGGCTACGCGCTGCGGAACACTCCCGAGTTGTACAAAAGAAAATATTTCATTCCGGGAGAGGAGGGCCGGCTGAAGGTTAAAGATGAAGTGAAGGGGAAGATTCAGTTCTCCCGGCTGAACCTGAATGACGATTCGCGAATGCTATTCATGAAGGGCATGGATCTGATCTTCTGCTGCAACGTGCTCATTTATTTCGACATTGCCTCGAAGCGGAGAGTCGTCCAACACTTCTACGCCAATTTGCTTACCTTAGGCCATTTTTTCCTTGGGCAGGCGGAATCGCTATTTCAGGTGAACGATCAATTTCGCCTGGTGCACTTACCGGGAACTACGGTGTACCGAAAATCATCCTCGGTGGCGCCGAAATAGGAGAACAAGCGATGAGTCCGAATCTGCGCGATGGACTGCGAAAGCGGGTCGAGCGCTTGCGATCTTTGCCATCCTCTCCTGCCGTGCTGGAGCCGCTCCTGCAATTGCTGCGCTTGCCGGCGGACCGGATCGATTTGAAGAAAGTGGTGGAGTTGGTGTCTTACGACAAGACCATCGCCGCCCAATGCCTGCGGATCGCCAATTCGCCGCTGTATGGGCGGGCCAAAGAAACGGAATCGATACGCGCCGCCATTGTGACGCTAGGAATTCAGCGGGTAGAAGACATTTTGTTGACGTGTTGCCTGGACAAATTCAGCGCGGGCGCGAAATGGTCGATCGATGCGGGAGTGTTCTGGCGACATTCCCTGGGTTGTGCGGCCGTTACGCGCGAGCTGGCCGAGCGAATCGGATACGAGGATCCAGACAAAGCATATTTGGCCGGACTGTTGCACGATCTCGGTGTTTTAGTGAATTCCCTTGCTTATACGAACGAATATGGCGGAGTGCTGGCGAGCGCGACCGCGAAAGGCATACCTCTTTTCGATCAAGAGAACGTCGACTTGGGGTTTACGCACTGCGACAGCGGCCGCATGCTTGCGGACTTGTGGAAGCTGCCACCGGCGATCAATGAGGTGATCGCTTGGCATCATAGCCCGGAAAGATTCTCGGCGGAGCAGCCGCTGGTGATGCTGGTGCATTTGGCGGATATTCTCTGCCGGCTGCGCGGGTTAGGGCACGGGTACGAAGAATGGCTAAGTATAGACTTAGCGGAAGACCCGGCCTGGGCGCAGCTGGCGAGGGTATGCCCGCGGCTAATGAATATGGATTTGGCGCGCTTCACAATGGATCTGGATGCGTTCGTACCTCGGGTGCAGTCACTTGTGGAAGCCGTGTTCTCACCCAAACTGGAACAGCATACAACCGAAGAATCCCACTAAAGGTTTCGTGACGGATTGCCGATAGCGTAAGTGAAGCACTTGCGGTATGCGCAGGAGCATGTCTGGCGCGGTGCGAACGCACGGAATTGCCGTTCAGGAAGGTACCTGGGCAGGAAGTGCGTAGTACCATGTGTGTTCGGCGAAGACACTGTACGCTTCTGGGGCAGTGGACGAAGACGTTCGTTTGACTAACTCCCCTCCTTTCAATAGACATTTCCCATCTTTTCTGGCGACGTACGCGCACCTGTTTTTCTGCGTTCGCGCGAGGCAGAGATTTCCCAGTGCCAGGTGGGTATCTGGTCCAGAGAGGAGCTTGGGTCAAGCCTACTATGCGAAAGAGGCGAAATCGAAAAATTACGGGGATTCGGCGCATCCCGGCGCAGAACAACAGGCCTTTGATGGAGGACCGTGCGGCAAAACCGGCGGTGGGGCGCGAACTGGCCAATGCATTTCTTACATTTACGCAAGCCGCGGGTTCGCTCGAAAAGTCGTACACGCAACTGCAAGGAGAAGTGGTGCGGCTGCGTGGAGAACTGGCGCGCGCCAACGCCGAACTCGACCATAGTCTGGAAGAGAATTCGCGGGTTCGAGCGCACCTTGCGAAAGTGCTCGAAAAGTTGCCTTGCGGAGTAGTTGTAGCCGACGGCGCTGCAAAGGCAGTGCGTCTGATCAATCCGGAAGCAAAACGGCTGCTGGAGATTCCCGCCGAGTGGCACGGGGATTCTGATGGTTTATCGCGGCCAATGCTGGCTAAATTACTGGCGCGACGGCCAAATGGCACGGACGGTCGCGAGGAGGACTGGTCCGTTGGGGAAGGCGATGCTGGCCGTTCAATCGGCGTGTCCAGCGCTCCGGCGAGTGGAACCGCGGGCGAGCCCGAAGAGACTATTTGGATCCTCCGTGACCTAACCGAGCAGAAGCGCGCAGCGTGCGAGCGGGAACGCGCGCAGCAATCGCTGGCGCTTGCGGAAATGACCACGCTGCTTGCCCATGAAATCAGGAACCCGCTGGGCAGCATGGAACTCTTCACAGGACTGCTGGAAGAAGCAGTCGCGACAACTCCAGAGACGCGACAGTGGGTCAATCATTTGCGCGCAGGCTTACGTTCGCTCTCCGCCACAGTGAATAACGTGTTGCAGTTTCATTCGCAGAGCGGCTTGCATCTGGCGCCGGTGGGCATCGACCGCTTGCTTGGTGAAGTTACGGAGTTTCTGTTGCCGGTGGCGCGACAACGCGGGCAGCAAATTGACTATGAAAACCGCATCGGCAAAGTCAATGTGCCAGCGGATGCCAGCCGATTGAAGCAGGTGTTCTTGAATCTGGCGCTCAACGCCTTCCGGGCCATGCTTCCCGGCGGGGCGTTGTGTATCCGGCTGATGTGGGCTCCGCAATATCCTGGCGGGCTGGTTCGCATCGAGATGCAGGACGAGGGGCGAGGTATTCCGCCGGAGCTGCTGGAGAAAATCTTTGACGCAGGGTTCACAACGACTCCGGGAAGCCCCGGGCTGGGCTTGGCGGTGTCTAAGCGAATCGTGGAACAGCACGGCGGCGTTCTGGAAGTACAGAGCAAAGTAAAAGAGGGAACGCAATTCGCGATCGTGCTGCCGGTGGCAGGAGAAAGCGCATGAAAGAAGTGCTGATTGTGGATGATGAAGCCGGCATGCGCGAAGCGCTCGAAGCCAATTTCCTCCGGCGGGGATGGCGGGTGCGCAGCGCGTCGGGAGTCACGGAGGCGTTGACGGCTTTCCGCGTGTCGCCCACGAAGCTTGTGATCACGGACATGCGCATGCAGGACGGAGATGGCTTGCAGGTGGTCGAAGGCGTCCGGAAATGCCTGCCGGACACTCCCGTGATTCTGTTGACGGCTTACGGTAGCGTGCCCGGTGCGGTGGAAGCGATGCGTGGCGGCGCCTGCGACTATCTGCAAAAACCGATCGCCTTTGAGGAACTGGAAGCTCGCGCGGAACAGTTCATGGGGCATGCAGCGGAAACATTGCTGGGCCCGGCGGAGCCGGAGGCAATTGGACAGTCCGTGGTGTTCCGGCGCGTTCTGGAACAGGCGAGGAAGGTGGCGCGCAGCGACGTGGACGTGCTGATCGAAGCGGAAAGCGGCACCGGGAAAGAAGTCGTGGCGAGAATCATTCATCGGCGCAGCCAACGGAAGGAGGGCCCGTTCGTGGCAGTCAACTGCTCGGCCTTTCCCGAAAATCTGCTCGAAAGCGAGCTGTTTGGCCATGTGCGCGGGGCGTTTACCGGCGCGCAAGGCAACAAGATGGGCAAGTTCGAGCTGGCGAATGGCGGGACGTTACTGCTGGACGAAATTGCGGACTTGCCGCTGTCTTTGCAACCAAAACTTCTGCGCGCGTTACAAGAGCGGGAAATCGACCGATTGGGCGGTACCAAGCCGGTCCCAGTGGACGTGCGCATCGTAGCTACGACAAACAAGGCGTTAACCCAGCAGGTGAAAGCAGGCGCGTTTCGCGCAGACCTCTTTTACCGGCTACACGTGGTGCCACTGACCATTCCTCCCTTACGCGAGCGCCGCGAAGATGTTCTGCCACTGGCGCTGCATTTCCTGCGCAAATATGAACCGGTGGAATGCCGCGGGCTATTCCGGCTGGCCCCGGAACTCGCTACGCAGCTACAGGAATACGACTGGCCCGGAAACGTGCGGGAACTGGAAAACGTGATCCGCCGCGAGCTGGCATTTGCTGTGGGCACCACGCTCGAAGGCTGTGGCGGAATGCTGGGTGCCGACCTCCACGAAAAGGACGGTGACGAGGCAAGTTGCAAGCCGGGGCTTACGCTTCAGGAGATGGAACGGCGGCTGCTGGAGGCCACCCTCGAAGCCACAGGGGGCAACCGCACCAAGGCCGCAGCGCTGATGGGAGTGAGCCTACGCACGGTGCGCAACAAGATTCGCGAGTTTCGTTTGCCGGCCAGGAGAGTGTCATGAGTCTGCTGAGCGAGCCGAATTTGCAGGTACTGGAGCGCTTTCTGGATTTAGCGGCCATGCGGCAAACGCTGGTGTCCAGCAATCTCGCCAACGTAGATACGCCGGGATACCACACACGCGATATGGACTTTCGCGGAGAACTGCACCGCGCAATGAATGGCATCCCGGAGGACGGAATGAGCCCATTTGTGGTTCCGGTGCGAGGTCTGCTTGCGCGGCCCGACGGCAACAATGTC
Source organism: Dongiaceae bacterium (assembly GCA_035499255.1). Taxonomy (GTDB): domain Bacteria; phylum Acidobacteriota; class Terriglobia; order Acidiferrales; family UBA7541; genus Acidiferrum. The sequence continues at coordinate 9,918 of DATJZF010000046.1, forward strand.
AACGTGGACCGCGAGTCGATGTTGCTCGCCGAGACCCAGCTGCAGTTCAAAGTTGCGACCACCATACTGCGGGCCGAATTTGCCGAGATTCACACCGCGATCCGGGAGGGCCAATCATCGTGAACCTGTTTCGTGTGATGGAGATTAGCGGGTCCGCGCTGCTGGCAGAACGGATTCGCGCGGAGATTACGGCGGCGAACTTGGCCAATGCGGAGACCACCAAAACAGAAAGCGGCGGGCCGTATCAACGCGTCCACGTTGTCTTCGGCGCTCGTCCCGCGGGATTCGGCAACTTCAACGGGATGATGCTCGCGTCGCTGGCAGACATGCATGCAGAAGATGTCCGAGTGACGGGCTTGGTTGCCGACAACACGCCGCCCGTACGGCGGTACGAGCCGGGCCATCCCGACGCCGACGCGCAGGGATATGTGTCTTATCCGGCCATCAATCCGGCGGAGGAGATGGTCAATCTCATGGGTGCGGCGCGAGCGTATGAAATGAACGCAGCCGCGGTAACCAGCACGAAGAACATGATCCAGTCGGCAATCACGATATTGAGTTAGCGGCAACGCGCGGGTGAGGAGAGGACAACATGGGAGCGCCGATTCAGGGTTTACCGCCGAACGCAGGCGAGGTTGGAGTGACTTCGAGCATCTCTCGCGAAAGCAGCGAACGGGGCAAGGGGGAATTCCTGAAGAATCTGGAACAAGCCATGTCGCAGGTCAGCCAGTTACAAAGCGAGGCGGATGCCCATGTCGGGCAACTATTGAGCGGAAACAGCCAGGATGTGCACTCCGCGATGATCGCGGTGGAAAAGGCGAGCTTGGCCTTCGAAATGATGGTCCAGGTGCGAAACAAGATCGTGCAGGCGTATCAGCAAGTTTCCGGCATGCAGTTCTGATCTGGCGCTGAAGGGAGAATCCGGAATCGCGGCGAATGGAAAAATCCTTGCAACAAATTGTGGCTTTCCTCAAGGCGCTTTCCCTCCGGCAACAGATCCTGCTAGCCGGTAGCGGGTTGCTGGTGGCCGCCATTGTTTGGGGATTCACGGCGTACTTTGCAGGCAATGACTACAAACCTCTATACGCAGGCATGGCGCCCGCCGACGCGCAAATTTTGGCGCAGCGACTGGGGGGCCAGAACATCGCGGCGCAAATTTCTACCGATGGCACAACCGTACTCGTGCGCGCGAACGAAATCGACAAGGCACGGCTGGCGTCCACCGCACAGGGCGCGATTTCCAGTGGCCGAATGGGCTTTGAGCTGTTCGACAAACCGAACTGGTCAGGCAGTGATTTCTCCGAAAAAGTGAATTACCAGCGGGCGGTGGAGGCCGAGCTCGAGCGCACCCTCCAGACAATGAACGGCGTGGACTCGGTGCGGGTACACCTGGTTCTGCCCAGAGAGTCGTTGTTCGCGGATCGGGAACGGCCCGCGAAAGCGTCCGTGGTTCTGAAACTGCGCGGCGCAAGGCTTACGGATGTGCTGGCTGGCCCGGTGGCGAATCTGGTGGCCAGTTCGTGGGATGGACTCACGCCACAAAATGTGACGGTGGTGACCACGGATGGCCAGATTCCTTCGCCCGGACAGGGCCGGATGTTGACTGGAGGAATGGGCGTCGCGGATTTTGAGACCGTGCTGGCGGAAAGGTTGGTGCAGACTCTAGCCCCGGTGGTTGGCGGCGACCACATCAAGAGCAGCATTACCATAGATTACGATCCGACTTCCGGAGAGAGCACCCAGGATCTATATGATCCGAACAATCCGGTAGTATTGACCTCGCAAATCTCGCAGGAAACGGTTGGGGACCTGGAACCGGCTGGCATTCCGGGAACACCCAGCAACGCGCCCAACTCGCAGGCTACGGCAACCGCCGCAGCACAGGCAAAATCGAACTCCACGACGCAGGGGATCCATACCGAGAGCAAGACATTCGCGGTGAGTCATACCACGCGCCATTTGCTCGAGCCCGCCGGGCGGGTGAAGCGTTTGGCGGCGGCCATCCTGGTTGACGACGCCATCGAGACTAAAACAGAAAACGGGAAGACCCAGGAGACCCGGCGGAAACGCACACCCGAAGAATTGAAACAGATTGAAGACTTGGCGAAGGCCGCCATTGGATTTGATGCGCAGCGCGGCGACCTGTTTTCCTTGCAGAACATTTCCTTCGTGCAAGCGCCGGTGGATGCTCCTGTTCCGCCGGGGAAAGTGCAGAAGGTGATGGTGTTCGTGGAACGCTGGACCAGCGTGCTGCGATATGCGGCTTTATTGGTTATTTTCGTGCTCGTCTATCTGCTCGTTTTGCGGCCGGTCCAGAAGCAGGTCATCCACATCTTGCAGAACCCTTCCCGCGCGCTGGCAACGGGCGGGGCCGGAGGCTCCGCCGCGGCATTACCTGCAGGGGTGACAAGCGCCGGCGAACTCGACAGCGCGACGCTGGCAGCGTTACAAGACAGCCCGTCACCAGACGTTTCGAAAACGATTTTGCTCAAGCGTGAACTGGTGACGCGGATCAAATCGGACCCCGGAGGCGCCAGCCGCCTGGTACAAAACTGGATCCGTGAGTCCGAACAGACGCAGGGGCAGACCAAATGACCGAAGAACTGGCGCTTGCGGGCAGGAAAAAAGCCGCCATTTTGCTAGTGCTCCTGGGCGACGATGTCGCCGCAACGGTATATAAGTACTTGCCCGATCCGGAGGTTCGCGCGATCACCCAGGAGATCGCCGATCTCGAATACATTTCTCCCGAAATGGCCTCGAAAGTGTTGCACGAGTATCACCGCCTTGCTTTGACCCAGGAATATCTGGCGCAAGGTGGCCGCGATTACGCCAACAAACTGCTGGTCAAAGCATTCGGAGAGCAGGCCGCGACGGACTTGCTCGAAGAGGTGCATCAGGCTCAGGAAGCCAGCGCGCAAAGCCTAGACACGCTGCAAAAGACCGATCCGCAACAGCTGGCCAAATTCATACAGGGCGAGCATCCACAAACGATTGCATTAATTCTGGCGCACCTGAATTCGAAGGTGGCGCGGGCGGTGTTGATGATGTTGCCGGAAAAGATCCGCGGACAAGCAGTGAAGCGCCTGGCGCAGATGCAGCAATTTTCCCCGGAAATGGTCAAAAAAATCTCGCTAGTTCTGCACAAACGGCTCATGACACTGGGCACGCAGAGTCAACGAGCCTATGGCGGAGTAAAGGCGGTCGCCGACCTGCTGAACCAGATTGACCAGGAAGCTACCAGCACCATCCTGGAAGCTATCGAACAGGACGACACGCAACTTGCAACCACGATCCGCAACCTGATGTTCACATTCGAGGATTTCCTGGAGGTAGCGGATACGGGAGTGCGGGAACTGCTGGGACAGGTCGACAAAAAGACGCTCGCTACAGCCCTCAAGGGCGCGTCGGAGGATTTAAAGAATCATTTCTTCAAATGCATGTCGTCGCGAGCCGTCGAAATGCTGAAAGAAGACATGGACGTGCTCGGGCCGGTTCGCTCGAGAGATGTCCACGTGGCGCAGCAAGAGATTGTTGCCGTAGCGCGGCGGCTGGAAGGCGAGGGCAAGCTCACGCTGAAACAGGAGCAGGAGGATGCGTATGTCGTTTAGCAGCACGCCGGAGAGTTTCGCCGCTGAGGGCGAGATTTTTCGCTATGTATCCGCAACTGCCGACAGTGAAGCGCTGCCGGTCGACGGCGGTGCGCCCTGGAGCGCGGAAGTTAACGCAACCGCGCTGGCCGAGAAACGCGAAAAAGAGGCACATCAACGGGGACTGCACGAAGGCGAAAATCGTGCACGCGTGGCTTGCGAAGCGGGAATCGCGGCTCTGCGGCTGCACATCCAAGCGGCGGTAGAGGCCTTTCAAAACGAGCGTGAAGACTATTTCCATCGTATCGAGCCAGAGGTGGTACAGCTGGCGCTGGCGATTGCCAGAAAGATACTGCACCGTGAAGCACAGATCGATCCTTTGCTCCTGACCGCGTTGGTGCATGTGGCTCTGGAGAAATTGGATGCGGGTGCGAGGGTCCGCCTGCGCGTACATCCGGCGGACACGCACTCCTGGAACGAATTCTTTGCACAGACGAACGGAACGCAGTCGCTGGAACTTTTGGGGGACGCGACTTTGCCCCATGGGGAGTGTCTGCTCGAAACAGAAGTTGGCAGCACGCAGATCAGCCTGGACACGCAACTGAAGGAAATTGAACAGGGTTTCTTCGATCTGCTGGAGCAGCGTCCGCGGGTGCGCTAATGGTCGAACGGCGGAGCCTGAAGCCCTACCTGAAACGTCTGGAGGATTTTTCTGCGTTGCGGTGGACCGGACGCGTTACCAAAGCTGTGGGACATTTGGTGGAATCCGAAGGGCCGTTTTGCAGCGTCGGGGAAGGTTGCGCCATTTTGACGGAGGACGGCCGGAAGTTCAGCGGGGAAATCGTTGGTTTTCGTGGCCGGTCGGTTCTCAGCATGCCTCTCGAACGGCCCAGCGGGATTCGCTACGGTGACCGTATCGTGACCAGGGGAACGATGCCGGCATTGCGCGTCGGTCCGGAATTACTGGGCCGGGTGATTGACGGCTCTGGGAAGGCGCTGGACAACCGGCCGGTTTACCGCGCCCACGAATATTGGCCACTGCACGGCGATCCACCGCAACCGTTGCAACGGCAGCCGATTCGCGAGCCGCTGGGCTGCGGCATCCGCGCCATCGATGGAATGTTAACTTGCGGTCGCGGCCAGCGGGTGGGGATTTTTGGGGGGAGCGGCGTGGGGAAGAGCACGCTGATCGGGATGATGACGAGGGGCACCAGCGCAGACTTGACGGTGCTGGCGCTGGTAGGAGAGCGCGGCCGCGAAGTGCGGGAGTTCCTCGAGGAATCGATTGGCGCAAAAGGACTGGAGCGATCCGTCGTCGTGGTATCGACTTCCGACCAGTCTCCCTTACTGCGAATTCGCGCGGCTCTTACAGCCACCACGGTGGCCGAGTATTTCAGCGCGCAGGGCAAACACGTGCTTTTAGTAGTGGATTCCTTGACACGCTTTGCGATGGCGCAGCGCGAAATCGGGCTGGCGGCGGGCGAGCCTCCTACGGCGAAAGGCTACACACCATCGGTATTCACGCTGCTGGCGCGGTTGATTGAACGCGCGGGAAATTTCGGCAGCGGAAGCATCACCGCGTTCTACACGGTATTGATGGAAGGCGATGATCAGCAGGATCCGTTGGTCGATGCCGTTCGCGCGCTGCTGGACGGGCACGTGATGCTGGATCGTAAGCTGAACACGCAGGGGCACTATCCTCCGATTTCCGTGCTGGACAGCCTCAGCCGGTTGATGAGCTCGGTGTGCAGCACGGAGCATCTCGAAAAATCCAGGCGGCTGAGAGAATTGTTGGCGACGTACGCAGCAAGCGAAGACCTGGTGCGTATTGGGGCATATCAAAAAGGCAGCGATCCCATGCTGGACCGGTCGATTGCGGCATTACCTGCGTTGACGCAGTTTCTGCGGCAGGACAGAACAGAGCAGACCAGCTTTGACGAAACGGTGCAGTTGCTGCGAGCTTTGCCGGAGTGAAGTGGTGGCCTTTCGATACCGACTGGAGTCGCTGCTGCGTTTGCAGCGCGGCATTGAGCGCCAAGAAGAGAACCGACTGCTCGCATGCGTGGCTCACATCGCCGGGTTGACGGCACGGTTGCACGAATGGGAACTGTCGCGAATCACTCGACAAAATGCGGCTTGCGCGGAGTGTGCACAGGGCGCGCCGGCGGCGGTGCTGCAGCAGGCGGTGGAATGGGACCGCGCAGCTGGCGAGTTGGAGAGAAACATTCGCGGCGAGCTGATTCGCGCGGAAGCGGATCGTCAGAAGCAACTCCAGAAGTACCAAGCGGCTCGACAGAAGCGGGAGATCCTTGAAAGTTTGCGGGACCGTCAGGAATCCGAATATCGGAACAGCCAGTTGCGCGAGATGCAGGAGGTTCTGGACGAGGCGTTCCTGCTCCGGTTGTTTCATGCACAAAGCCACTAACTTTTGCCCAGCGTGGTAGGCAAGCTTTGCCGGAAGCTGCCTTCAAACGAGCTGCGCGACACTTCCATTTCTGCGAAGTACCCCCGAAGTACCTCATTTCTCAGGGACAAAAACACGCGGCCCTCATCGAGCGCCTTGGCCACCTTGCTGCATGTGCCTGTGTGGAGTCGAAAGGGTAGACCATGCAGGCATCGACCGTCGCTATGAATCCGCCGGCAATTCTCCCGCTCGCAGCGGCTATTCCGATAGCCGGTACGGGCAATGGGAAGCTGCCGGCACGAGGATTCAACGCGGTATTTTCCGAAGAAGTCGCACGTGAGGCGCGCGCGCCCGAGGCAGATGCCGCACCGCCCCAATCCATGCTTGCAGGAGCAACTCCGAGTTCCACGACTGCCGTACAGCCGCAAACAGGAGTCAGTCTTGCGAAACCTGGTGGAAAAAAGACGACGTCCACGGATCCGTTGGCGGGCGCGGGTGTGCCCTGGCCCGTGATTGTGGTCGCGCAGATGCCCGCCGGCCCAGTCGTGACGTCGCCGGTTGTTGCAGCCATTCCTTCGGATGCCCTTCCAATGATGGCTGACGCACCGAAGACGGCACCGGACGCCGAACGGCTTCAACCCGCCGCGGTGAGTGGAAAATCGGATTCGACGGACCCCGTCGGGAGCGGCAATGTGGACGCGAGTGCGGCCTTGCCGCCGCAGCTTGCAATCGATGAAAACGAGCAAACTGCTGTGCCGGTAGATAACTCCGTAGCGTCGCAACCGGTTGCACAGCCGGCCGGAGAATCTCCAACTGTTCCGCAAGGGACGTTGATCGCGGAACCGCAGGCGGAGAGTTCTGCAAGCGGCAGCAAACTGGCGGTAGAGGAAGCGAATCTTGCCGCGCAAAGTGGCGCCCGGACTCCGGAACGCGCACCGGAGATGGTTCTAAAAGCGCACACATCTCCCGATTTGCCGGCAGCACTTCCAGAAATAGCGACCCAGGAGCAACGGTCACCAGATCATTCAAAGGCCCAAGTTGTGACGAACACGGTTTCTGCTAGTATGCCCGATTCCAGACCAGTAACGGCTGTTGATCACGAGACGGCCGCAACGTCTACAGCATCCGCGGACAGCACGGTAGAGTCGAGTGGCTCTGCGAAGCGCCGAGAAGCGCAAAGGAACCAGGCTCCAAAGACGGCGACGAAGCTCAGCGAAGCAAGTAGCAATCTCCTGCATGCACAAAACGCAAACGAGCTTCTCACGAGGGATCGAGTTTCTCCATTGCGGGGAAGTCCGAAGGGCGAAAATCATCCCAATCACTTCGGTAATCTCGACGCGAAGACCGATCCGCCAAGGGTCACGGTGGTTCCCGCCCTGGAGGCCCAAGACGACGACATCGAAACGGGCTGTAACGATATGCCGGCTTCCGGAGGCCAGAAACCGGCAATGCCCGTGGTCTCCGACTCTGGTGCACTGGCCAAGCCTACGGCCAGCGATTCGATCGGGCCCAGCAGCGCGCCGGCAGGTCTCAATTCGATTGCGGCGGCGCAGCCTCAGCCAGCGGGGAGTGCGAGTGTCCCGAAAGGCAACGTTTCGACTCATGCGGGTTCAGAGGAGTTGACGCATCCGCTTGCGAACTTCAACGACGACCTTGACCGCGACGCAAGTTCGGTCACGACGGCGCAAATATCCGGAAATAACAGGCAATCGGAAATCCACCTCGCCCTGCAAGCAGACCAGATGGGCGCAGTGGAATTGCACGCGCGGGTTACGGGTCAACAGGTTGGCGCGGCAATCGTCGTCGAGAAGAAGGAGGCGCACGCCGCCCTGGCGGTGGAACTGCCGGCACTGCAAAGCGCTCTTAATGAAAAGAATCTCCACGTCGAACACATTTGGCTGACACAAGGTTTTTCGAATGGGTTGGACGGACAAGGTGCCGACGCTTTCCGGGACCAAGAAAGAAGCAACCCGCAAGGCACAAGCAGGTTTACGGATACTGACAGCGTTTCGCGGCACGCAATGGCCGCGATTACCGACAGCGAGACGATTTTCGACGACCGAGGGCATCTGAGCGTACGAGCTTAACGAAAGCAGGAATCGAAATGAACATCCAGAGCTTCTTTCCAGTCGCCAGGGCACAGGACGCGAGTTCAACTGGGTCTACGGGACAAGGCAGCAGTTCTTCAGGCACGAACAATGAACTTGACGCGAACTCGTTCATCACTTTGCTGACGGCCCAACTGCAAGCGCAAGATCCGCTGAATCCGATGGACCCAAAGGACATGATGAACGAGTTGGTCTCGCTCAATACACTGCAGGAATTGATTCGCATCCGCCAGGACCTCGAGGGTGTCTCCGGCACGTCCACAGGCACGACCGGAAACGGACTTGGGACGGGTGCGGTGGTTCCCGCCCAGAACCACCAATCGGTTCCGAACGCTTCGTACCACGATGCTGTGATACAAAACCGGATTTTCCCGGCACAAACGCCGGCAAGTAACTAGAACAGGAGAAACGCATGCCTTCATTTTCGATTCCGTTGTCGGGACTGGACACGAGCTCAACCGCGCTGTCGGTCATCGCCAATAACCTGGCGAACTTGAACACGGTTGGTTTCAAAGGACAGCGATCTATGTTTCAAGACCTGTTCTATCAACAGATCGGCACGAGCGGCGACGGCAACGCGGTGCAAGTCGGCGTCGGAGCCTCGGTGGCGGGTATTGGTTCGCAATTGACGCAGGGCAGCATTCAAACGACCGGCGTGCCGACCGATGTCGCCATCCAGGGGGACGGATTCTTTGTCGTGAACAAGAACGGAGAAGAGCTCTATACGCGCGCGGGAAACTTTTCTGTCGGATCCGATGGCAGTCTGATGACGCAAGATGGCGCGGTCGTGCAGGGCTACCAGGCGACCAACGGCGTGATTCAAGCGACCGCCACGCTGGGCGGCATTTCGATTCCGACGGGATTAATCAACCCACCGAAGGCCACGACCAAGGTCCAACTCGCGCTGAATTTGGATGCCAGCGGAGGATTGGCCACGGCAGCCGCGAGCCAGCAGACCGGCACCGGCATCCCCGCGAGCGCTACGATCGCTACGGGCAGCCAGTTAGGCTTCTCCGACGGCACGAACAATTTCAGTTACACCACTCAGGCCAATGACACGCTGGCAAACATCGCTGCGGCAATTAATTCGAACGCAAATTTTTCCGCTTCCGTGAACGGCAGCAATCTGGTCGTCACCGCGAAGAACGGTCAGGCCATCAACTTCACGGCAAACACACTGACGGATGCAAGCACCGGCGCGCTGTCCGAGACTTTCAGCCCGACGGGCACGAATGCTCCTGCCGGAACTTTCAGCACGTCCATTGTGGTCCATGATGCACTCGGAGCAAGTCATGTGTTGACCTTTAACTTTACGAAAGCGGCCGCGAACACCTGGAACTACCAGATCACGGTTCCATCGGCAGACTTGGCGGCGGGCGGAAACCCGGTGATAAACTCCGGTACCTTGGCGTTCAACGGCGCAGGCCAACTGACTTCCCCGTCCACGAATGTTACCGGATTGACGATTTCGGGCTTGGCAAACGGCGCGAGCCCGATCACGTTTGATTGGAATCTCTTCAACGCGAATGGCGGCGGCGTGTTGACCCAGGTCGCCGGTTCGTCGGCGACTTCCTCCACACAACAGGACGGCTATGCCAGTGGCTCGCTGCTGAGCTTCACCATCGGCAGCGACGGAGTGATTCAGGGAATTTTCAGCAACGGGCAGACGAGTCCGCTGGGCCAAATCGCACTGGCCAGTTTTGCCAATGAACAAGGATTGATCCGCAATGGCTCGAACGAATTTCTGGCCAGTTTAGCTTCCGGAGCTGCAAACGTAGGGGAACCAGGTACTGGTGGACGAGGCACGCTGAGCGGCGGTGCGCTCGAACAGTCGAATGTGGACATAGCAACGCAGTTCGCGCAGTTGATCTTGGCAGAACGGAGTTACCAGGCGAATGCCAAAGCGGTAACAACGTTCGACGAAGTGACGCAGACAGCGATAAATCTGAAACAATAACGCGAGAAACAGAAGAGTTCCAACGTGAATCGGAACTCTTCGGCATCGCGTCACAAGCAGATCAGTTCCTAAGGAAATTCCCAAGGAACGGACACTGTTCCACTCTGAAAACGTGCCTCGTCGACGCGGTCCGTTCGCGATGATTCTAACATTTTAATTCCTAAGTACTTGCTCCGCGTTCTCTCTCGATCGCGCGAAGAAAGCCGTCGTAATTCCGGCGCGCGAATTGCTTCGTATTTTCTGTCATGAGCGAAAAAGCTACCACGGCGGCGCCGCTAGCGACAGGCGGTGGAGCTTCGAACCAACCGGATCAGCGGGCGGCAAGAAAGAGGCCACTCGGAGCGATTGCGGCGGTGCTTCTGGTTGCGATTGGCGCGGGCGGAATACTTGTTTGGTTGATTGGGCCACGCAGCCATACAGACGCGGCTACAATTCATGGCGCTGCTAATGCAAGCCCCGCGGTAGTACACCTCGACGGTTTTACCGTGAATCTCGCGGACCCCGAGGACAATCATTTCCTGCGCGTCACGTTAGACCTCGAAATCGATTACATGCCCGTTCCAACGGAGCGCAGCAAGCCAAATTCTGGGCTGCCCATGGCGCGCATCCGCGACGCCATTCTTTCTGAACTGACCGTGTGCAAAGCGGACGATCTGCTTACGCCAGCGGGCAAACAGCAGCTGAAGAAGAATCTTTTGGACACCTTGAATCGCAGGAATCCAGATTTGGGAATTCATGAAATCTATTTCAGCGAGTTTCTGGTGCAACGCTGAACGATGAGTAGCTCGCCGACAGCCGCGATTCAGAAGCGTATCGAATACTCCGATGAAGTGTGGGAGCAGGCCGGGTTCTTGCCGTGTCTCCTGAGCGTCGATGTTCCCCTTCTGCGTTTCACGGTGAGAGAACTGCTGCAACTCGAACGAGGATCGATCGTGGAATCCAAAATCGTCAACGGGGGCGACGTGCCGGTTTACACCAACAAACGACTGATTGCCTGGGCGGAATTTGAGGTTGTGGGGCCTCGCTTGGCTATCCGGTTGACCGAATTGATCTGAGGAGTCTGCTGATGGGGGCAACAATCCGTGAAGTCGTAAGCCAGCGTTCTGGAAAATCGCTATGGCAGAGCGTGCTCCGCGCATGGTCGGACTGCGTCGCGAGAATTCACGTTCAACGCAAGACCCGCGCGCTGCGTCTAGGAGACACCCTGCCGTTAGGTGACCGGCGATTCTTGGCGGTCGTGCACTGGGAAAACGAGACGCTCTTGATTGGCGTAACGCCGCAGCACATTAATTTGGTTTCCACGCTGGAACAGCGCACAGCGAAGCAAGTTGGTTTCGAATGGGAATCGCAGAGGGCCGCAGCGAGATGAACGGGGTCATGCCGCGGAGGATCAGTGTTGTCTCGGTCGGACTCGCCATATGGCCGACGATCACGTCGGCGGCGGCGAGATCGCAACAGACCGTGTTGCAATTCCCGGGGATGACGGTGCGGACGGAGTCAGCTCCGGTCACGATCATTATCCTTTTAACGCTGCTCACGCTGCTACCCGCGATTCTGCTCTCGATGACGCCGTTTGTGCGCATCCTCATTATTTTCCATTTCCTGCGTCAGGCGCTGGGAACGCAGACGGCTCCGACGAATCAGACGTTGATCGGGCTGTCTTTGTTTCTGACGTACTTCCTGATACAGCCGGTGCTGGTCACGATTCAGCGCGACGCAATCGCTCCGTACGAAAAAGGAAAAATAACGGTGTGGCAGGCACTGGATCAAGGAGCAGTGCCTGTCCGGAACTACATGTTGAACTACACGCGGGAAAAGGACCTGGCGCTGTTTCTCGAAATAGGCAAGGAGCCGCGTCCAGCGAAGCCAGACGACCTGCCGATGCGAGTGGTGATCCCGGCGTACATCCTCTCGGAGCTCAAGACCGGATTCCAGATTGGCGCAGTGCTATTTCTGCCGTTTCTGGTGATCGACATGGTGACGGCATCGGTGACCACATCGGTGGGCATGTTTCAGTTGCCGCCGGTGGTGATTTCCACACCGTTGAAGATCTTGCTGTTTGTGGTCGCGGATGGCTGGAACCTGGTGGTCGGTTCGTTGTTGCGGAGTTTTCGTGTGTGAAGGAGAGGCATGACGCCAGAGCAGGTGGTGGCTCTCAGCCGGCAAACGCTTGAAGCGGCTTTCTGGGTGGCGCTGCCGATTCTGGTGGCAGCGATGGTGGTGGGTTTGCTGATCAATATCGGCCAGGTGCTGACGTCGATTCAAGACACGACGGTATCCACGGTTCCGAGGCTGGCGGCTGTGGGTGTCCTGCTGTTTTTTCTTGCACCTTGGATGCTGCAGCACCTGCTGATTTTCACGCGCACACTGTTTTCGGACTTTCGGCTGTTCACGCGGTGACGGAGGGGTTGTTTGGGATTTACACCGGAAATCATAGCAATGCGCGGCGCGATCATCGCGTTTCGTGTTGCGGGGGCGTTCACGTTCACGCCGTTTTTTGGAAGCGCAGCGATTCCGTTGCGCCTGAAAGGCGCACTGGTGCTGCTGTTGACCGTGCTGCTTTTTCCAAGTGTCCCCGTGACACTGCCGCCTTTGTCCCCTTCGTCATTAGTTCCACCGGTGTTGAGCGAAGTGATGCTGGGACTGTTGATGGGACTCTGTTTGCAGTTTGTATTCGAAGCTGTGCAAGTGGCCGGGCAAATCGCTGGATTTCAAATGTCTTTTTCTTTGGTGAACGTAATCGATCCACAAACGAACGTGGATACACCGGTGCTCGCGAATCTGCAGCAGTTGATCGCCCTGCTGCTTTTTCTGCAAATGAATGTGCATCACTGGATCTTGCGAGCGATGCAGAAGAGCTTTGAGCGGGTTCCGGCGGGATGCGTCTCGTTCTCCCCTGGGCAATTGCGAGGTTTACTGGGCGCCGCGGGCGGCATGTGGGTCGCGGGCTTGCAACTGGCAGCGCCGATTCTGCTGGCCACGGTGGTGCTGGATGTCACCATCGGGTTTGTCAGCAAAGCCGCGCCGCAAGTTCCGGTTCTCTTTCTAAGCATTCCGGTCAAGACACTCGTTGGATTCGCAGTGTTAGCTATCGCCATGGGGCTGTGGCCGTCGTTCTTTGAAAAGCAATTCAGCCAGGCATTGACCTGGAGTTGGCGCCTGCTCGAACAGGCGAAGTAAAGGGGCAGGGAACTGTGCCGGATAACCGCACCGAAAAGGCTACGCCGCGAAAACGAACGAAGGCCCGCGAGCACGGCCAGGTACTACGCAGCCGCGATATCGTATCGGCGCTGACACTGGTTGGCGTGGTGTTTGCGTTAGCAGGACATCCAGAATTCGGCCTAGCGCGTTGGCAAGAGTATTTTCGGAACACGTTGCTCTCGGCGACGGCAGAGCGCTGGGAGGGAGGAATCCCTCTCTTGAGTGCCACGGCGAGTGTAGCGGTGATGTGGGCGGGGCCGGTGCTGGCGATTGCGTTTGTGACAGCGGTCGCAGGAACGCTCATACAAGGTGCACCCACCTTCGCCGTAGAGGCGCTGTCGCCCAACCCTGAGCGGCTGAATCCCGCGAATAATGTCCGGCAGCTGTTTTCGCTGGCGGGAGTCAGCCGCGCCCTAAGATCGCTCTTACCAACTTCAGTGATCGTCTATTTGGGACTTCGCCTGATTTTGTTAGACGCGATGCGCATCGCGTATGCCGCCCGGCTGAGCACCCGAGCTTGCCTCGCGCTGATGGGCGATCTTTGTTTCGGGATCGCCTGGCGCACCGCAGCCGTTTTTGTGGCGTGGTCCGCGCTTGATTATTTTTTGCAATGGCGCACCTACGAGAATTCGTTACGCATGACCAAGCAGGAGGTGCGCGACGAATCGAAAGAAAGCGAAGGCAATCCGGAAGTGCGTATGCGCATTCGCCGTCTGCGGCGCGACCTGATGCATCGTTCGCTCCGGAAGAGCATGCAAAAGGCGACCGCCGTGGTTACGAATCCTACGCATTTTGCGGTGGCACTGGAGTATCGCCCGGAGACGATGGCCGCGCCGGTGGTGGTAGCAAAGGGGCAAAACCGGCTGGCGGAGAAAATCAAAGAGCTGGCGCGGTGGAACGAAGTTCCGATCGTCGAGAATCCGCCGCTGGCACAAGCGCTTTACAAAGCTACCGACGTCGGGCAAATGATCCCGCCAAAGCTATACGCGGCGGTCGCGGAAATCCTTGCGTTCATTTTCAGGGCGCAGATGCGCATGCGTGCGGCAGAAGCGGCTCGTTAAGGAGAAACGATGGCGGAGGAAACTCGTCCGGTGGCGGTCAGAAACGCGGCGGAATGGCTGGTTCCCGTAGCCGCCGTGACCCTGGTGTTTGTCATGTTGATTCCGGTGCCAGCCATTCTTCTGGACATGTTGCTGGCACTGAGCATCACGGTGGGAGTGCTCGTGTTGCTGTCTTCGTTGTACATTCTGCGGCCGGTGCAGTTCTCCGTGTTTCCCACCCTGTTGCTGCTGCTCACGCTCTTCCGCATTTCCCTGAACATTGCCAGCAGCCGGCGGATTCTGCTCCACGGAAACGAGGGCATGAGCGCGGCTGGAAGCGTAATTCAAGCGTTCGGCCAGTTTGTGGTCGGCGGAAATTATGTCGTAGGCTTCGTTATTTTTCTGGCGTTAATTGCGATCCAGTATCTGGTCATTAACCATGGCGCGGTGCGCACAGCGGAGGTGGCAGCCCGGTTTACGTTGGACGCTCTGCCGGGCAAACAGATGGCCATTGACGCGGAGCTGAATGCGGGGCTGATTGACGAGCACCAGGCGCGCGCGAGACGCGAAGTGGTCGGTAAGGAAGCGGAATTTTACGGCGCCATGGACGGTGCAGCCCGCTTCAGCCAGCGCGACGCCTTGGCCACGATTCTTATTACCGCCATCAATATCATCGCCGGTTTCTTGATTGGCGTGTTCCAACTCAACATTCCACTGGCGGACGCCGCCAAAACGTACACCGTTCTGACCGTCGGCGACGGCTTGGTGACCATGATCCCTTCACTGCTCGTTTCCGTGGCCGGCGGGATTGTGGTGACCCGCACATCGACGGAGACGACCGTCGGCGTTGAATTCGGCCGGCAATTGTTCGGACGGCGCCTGCCACTGCAAATCGTTGCCGGCGTGATGTTTCTGCTTGGATTGATTCCAGGCCTGCCGAAACTGTCGTTCTTCCTGCTTGCTGCCGCAATGGGTTACCTGTCCTCACGCGCCAAAGAAAAAAGCCCAGAAGAGACGAAGGCCGCGGAGATTGTGGGCAAGGAAAAGAAGGTCGATCCGCAGCAGCAGCTGGAAACTCTGCTGAAGCTCGACGAGATCAGCCTGGAGGTGGGCTACGCTCTGGTGCCGCTGGTAGACCAGGCACAAGGCGGCCAGTTATTGCAGCGGATTCGCGCGCTGCGCAAGCACCTGGCGCTGCAGCTGGGGTTTTTGGTGCCGTCGGTTCACATTACCGACAACTTGAAGCTGAAACCTCGCGAGTACGTGGTTCTGCTCCGCGGAGTGGAAGTTGCACGCTGGGAAATGCAGCCTGATCGTCTGCTGGCCATCAGCTCGGACCCTGCTTCGGGTCAAGTGGAGGGCTTGGCCACGCAAGAGCCGGCCTTCGGAGCCGCGGCGCTCTGGATCGTGCCGGGACTGCAGGAGCAAGCATTGGCAAACGGGTTCGCCGTAGTTGATCAGACGTCGGTGCTGGCTACGCATCTTGCGGAACTCGTGCGCCAGTTCGCGCATGAGCTGTTGACTCGACAGGAAACGAAGCGCCTGCTCGATGCCCTGGCGGAATCACAACCGAAGCTTGTCGACGAGTTGGTGCCGCGGCTGCTTACGCTCGGCGAGATCCAGAAAGTGCTGCAACAGTTGCTGCGCGAGCAGGTGTCAATCCGCGACCTCACCACGATTCTTGAGGCGCTGCTTGACACGGCGCCGGCGCACAAGAGCCAGATTGCGCTGGTCGAAGCC
This sequence comes from Dongiaceae bacterium, assembly GCA_035499255.1. Classification (GTDB taxonomy): domain Bacteria; phylum Acidobacteriota; class Terriglobia; order Acidiferrales; family UBA7541; genus Acidiferrum. The sequence goes on from DATJZF010000046.1 coordinate 25,955, forward strand.
GCGCGACAGGCGCTCGGCCGCGCGCTAATTCAGCCGCTGATCGGCGACGACCGAAAACTTAAAGTTCTCACACTCGACCCGCACATCGAGCGCGAGTTTCAGCGGCAGATCGAACCGCAAGCTGGTGAGGCGGCGGCGACAGGTGTGGGCGCGCCACTGCGGCAAATCCTCGAAGGGCTCCAGAGCCTTGTGGGTGACAAGATGGCGCTCAGCGCCAGCATCCTGCTGTGCAGCAGCCCTTCGCGGTATCACCTGAGGCGGCTGCTGGAGCCCTTCCTGCCGCGGATCGTGGTGCTTTCCCCGGCGGAAATTCCTACTACCGTCTCGGTGCAAACGCTAGGAGTTGTGCGATGAGCGAAACCGGGCAGCTAGCTTGCCAAGAAGGGAACGAGCCATGTTGACGCTATCGTCAAAAAAAGAAACCTCGCTGCCCGCGATCGATTCCGCGGAACGCGAGCGGTTGCTCCAGGAAAACCTGCCAGAGGTGCGCTATATCGCCAGGCGAATCCATGACCGGCTTCCGCCGCACGTGCCCTTCGACGATCTGGTCCATGCGGGCATTCTCGGGTTGATCGACGCGGTGGATCGATACGATCCGAGCCGCAACGTGCAGTTGAAATCGTATGCCCGTTTCCGCATACGCGGAGCCATTCTCGACAGTCTGCGCCAGATGGACTGGAGCCCCCGTGCATTGCGGCGGCAAGCCCGGCGAATCGAGGAAGCCCAACGGGAACTCAGCACAACGCTCGGCCATTCTCCGAATGAGGTCGAAGTAGCCGCCTATCTCGATGTGCCCCTCGCGGAATACCAGCGGTTGTTGGGTGAACTACGCGGGCTCGACTTGGGCAGCCTTTATGTCGGTTCGAATGACGAGTCAGGGGAAACGCCACATCCCGCTCTGGCGACCAAGGATGAGGAAGATCCGTTCGAACAGTGCTTGCGGTCAGAGCTCCGTTCGATGCTGGCCAGCGCCATCGATGAGCTTGATGAGAAAGAACGCCACGTGCTCGGTCTGTATTACCTCGAGGAACTCACGATGAAAGAAGTGGGAGTGATCCTGGACATCGGTGAATCTCGCGTATCGCAGATTCACACCGCGGCGATTTTGCGGCTGCGCGGACGTTTGCGCGAGAAGCTTGCGGCGCAACGCGCCGAGAAGAACTCGGCCTCGTAACCTGAGGAGCGGAGCGATGCGCAAGATACTGACGCAAGAGGAAATCGACGCGCTGTTCCTGGCTGCCAAGGATCCGCAGAAGCGCGCCAACTCACGAAGGAACGTCAAGATTTGCGATTTGCGGAAGCTCGGCACGCTCAACGCGGAACAAGTCCGCGTGGTCACTACCCTGCACGAATCTTTTGCGCGGCGGCTCGGGAATTCGCTTGGAGCGTACTTGCGAGTTGGTTTTGAAATGAATCTGGTGTCCGTGGAGCAGATCCTGTTCTCAGAATTCCTTACCCGCATCCCAGAGCTGACCTACCTGGCATCGATGCGCATATTACCGATTGACGCGCGCGCGACGCTGCAGGCGGACTTGTCTCTCGTGTTTCCCATTGTCGACCTGGTGCTGGGCGGCCCGGGAGACGAAGCGATTGAGCCGCGGGAACTGACGGAGATTGAGGAACAGATCTTCGAGACGGTGGCGCGGCTGCTGACACGCGACCTGCAGTCGACCTGGGAGCCGGTCCTGGAGATCGATATAGCGTTCGATCAGCGGCAACAGCAAACCCAGGTGCAGGGGCTGATGCTGCCCACGGAAAAAGTGCTGTCCCTCACGTTCGAAATTCGCCTTCCAGACGCCCATGGCACGTTAAATCTGTCGTTTCCCGCGGTGGTTGCCAACGCCCTGTTGCGCAAACTGTCGGTTCGGCGGTCGCATCTCGAGCGCATGCCGTCCCGCGAGGCGCGGCAACAGGTGCAAGCGCGGCTTTTGGGGAGCAGTTTCGTGCTGGATTTGAGCTTGCCTCCCAGCCCGTTGACCATGCGGGAAATTTCGAACCTGCAGCCCGGCAAAGTGCTAGCGCTGCCAAAACCCGTGCAGCAGCCCATCCATCTGAATGTGGCGGGAAAGCCGATGTTTTGCGCTTACCCCGTGCGACACGGCCGCAATCGTAGCGCGCGAGTGGAACGGCGCCTAGCGCTTCACGCGACGCCGAAACAGGAGGGCGTATGAGCAACAGCGATTTAGACAGTTTCGGCTCGTTTGTGGCGGTGTGGAAAGAAGCGTTTGCGAAAATCCTTACACAACTCGGCGCCGCATCGGTCGTAGTGAAGGAACCCGGTCCGGACACCGGAGTACAGACAAACGCGGAGGATGCGGACTCGGTCCACGCCATATTTGCAGGAGGCGGCTGCCTCGCCGGCCGCTTGCAACTCAGCGCGGCGAAAACTGCGGCGGTGCAACTGGCACAGCTGCTGATGGCAGCGCCGATCGACCCGGCAGCCGCGTTCACGGAGACCGACGCGGACGGTTTTTGCGAATTGCTGCGACAAGTCGCGGGAGAAGTGTCCCTGGTGTGGAAAGAAGCCAAAGGCGCGCCTGCGGAACTGCTGTTTCAGACCGAAGCAAAAGAGAGAGCAGCCAGCCAGAGATCAATCGCGCTTTCGATCGCCAGCGACAAAATCAACGATTTGGTTTTACGAATCGACGCGGATGCCGAGATGGAGCGTTCTCTCGGGGCGGACCAAAACGTTGACCAGCAAAGCGTTAGCTCCGAGGATTCCGGAGCGGAAGCGGCGCAACCTTCAGCCTTGCCGGCGAACGTCGAACTGCTCCTGGACGTCCAGCTCGATGCCACCATCCGCTTTGGGGAACGAGAAATGCTCCTGCAAGACGTGTTTGGGCTCATGCCCGGCGCAGTGGTGGAACTCGATCAGCTGGTGAACGAGCCGGCAGAACTGCTGGTGGCGGGACGAGTGGTCGCCAAAGGAGAAGTAGTGGTCGTGGACGGAAATTTTGGGCTGCGGGTCACCGAGGTGGCAAGCGCGGCTCAGCGTGCGGCGGCGCTGTCGCTAGCGTGAGGCAAGCAGATGGAGATGCTCGAAAGAAAAAGCAATTGGGGGCCGCAACCAGGGGCGGAGCGAAGGAGTGGGCTCTTCTCCCGGGACGGTTTGCTGGTGCGGTGTAACGCGGCGCAGTGCGCACTTCGGCTCAAGTTCCAACCGGCCTGGCTCACGCGCTATCGCGGAATTCAGTTCCAGAAGGACTGGTATCACGATCCGCGCTGCTTGCAGGACACACTATTGGCAGAGGTCCGGCGGCTGATCGTGCCATCTCCGATGAGCGTGACCCGGCCGCATCGTTTACTGATCGGGCTGCTGCTGATCAAACGCGGTGCGATTACTGCCGAAGAGCTGCGCGAGGGCTTGCGCTTGCAGCAGGAGTCGGGCACCGGCAAACTCGGCTACTGGCTGAGGCAGGTCAGTGCTTTGACCGAGGACCAGATCTGTGGCGCCTTGAGCCAACAGTGGGCTTGCCCCGTGTTTCCGTCATATCGCCGCATGGCGTTGCCGGTTTTTGGCCCGCAAGCGCCATTCACCTTATTGGCCGCAGCGAACGCCGTACCCGTTTTCGCAATGGCCGCGGGCCGTCAATGGCACGTCGCCTTTTCCTCGCGTGTGGATCACACGCTGCTGTATGCGTTGGAGGAAGTGCTGGGCTGCCGGACGCTCGCTTGTGTCGCGCGAGAGTCCGTGATCAAAGAATCGCTGGAACTCCTGCGGAAGCCGCTGGAGGAGAGCGAGATTCGCTTTGACACCATGCGGGATCCAGCTGAAATAGCGAGTACGATTTGCAGCTATGCCGGGCAAATGGATGTGCGCCGGGTGACACTGGTCCGCGCTGTCGGCTATTTGTGGGCGGCGCTCTTCCATGACGGCGTTCGGCGCGATCTTCTGTTCCGCGTTTCGGAAGATGCGCGGGAGCGCGTCACGAAAGCTCGAATCTCACCTAAAGAAAGAGGGAAGCTGCCGGAAACAAGAAACGATGGTGCCTGGGGTGCCGGCGGTGACCTGCTATGACGCAATCCGTACACAGCGCGACGCCGTTGGAAGCGGAGTGGTTGGAGCGCCGCAAGAAGCGGCTCATGGGCATTCTGAGTAAAGGATTACCCACGCTGCCCAGTTACTTGTTGGACTTGAATGCGCTGTTGAGTGCGCCGACCGTGGACCTGCGCAAAGTCGCCGGCGTGATTCGCACCGACCCCAGCCTGGCGGCCCAAGTACTGCGGCTATGCAATTCGGCGCTGTTTGGATTACGAAGGCGCGTGCTGAGCGTCGCGCAAGCAGTTGTTTTGCTGGGAACCGAGCGGCTGCGCACGCTGGTGTTGACCTGCGCGGTGATGCAGTTTGCGGGCAAACATGTGCCGGTTAAATCGCTTTTGGGTTTCTGGCAGCACAGTTTCTTAACCGCCCTGCTTTGCGAACGCGTGGCCCAGTTGCTGGACTATCCAGAAAAAGAGCAGGCCTATCTGGGGGGCTTGCTGCACGACATCGGTCAATTGCCATTGTGGATGCTGGTGATGGAAGAGCAAGCGCGGCAGAAACCACTGCCACCGGAGAACTGGCCCGACGATATCCCGATCGAGAGGTCGTATTTCGGCATGGACCATGGCAAAGTCGGCCGGTGGATGGCGGTGGCCTGGAACTTCATGCCATCGTTCATGGATGTGTTCGAAAACCATCATGAACCGCAGCGCGCGCAGCATGATCCGCATTTAGTCGGAATTGTTTCGGCGGCGGACCGATTCTTGAAAACACAAGCTGTGCCGGAAGTCGATGTGGACCTGGAAAACGAACTTCCGGAAATCTCGCCGATGGTGCCGCACATCGATGAGGCATTCATTGTCGGGGGTGAATCGGAAGGCCCGGTATTCCTCGTTGAGTGTTTTCCAGACCTGACGGCTGCGTCGCGCGAGCTTGTTTTGCAGAAGCTTCAGGCCGAATACATCCAAGTTCTTCCACTCGTGCAACTGGGTTTGGCGGCGGTAATGCCGGACGCGGGTGGAGAGCCAATTTCATTTCAGGAGCGTAAGCGGTGAAAAAACTACATGTATTGATCGTGGACGATTCCTCCGTGATGCGTAAGATTGTGGAACGGTCGCTTCGACAAGCCGGTCTGGAGCTCGAAGAAGTGAAGGAAGCGAGCAACGGAGCCGAAGCCCTAACGGAGGTGCAGAAGGAGAATTTCGACCTGATTCTCAGTGACATCAATATGCCGGCGATGGATGGACTGGAATTCCTGCGCAGCCTCGCGAGCATCCCCAACGCGAAAAGCGTGCCTGTCGTCATGATCACGACGGAAGGAAGTGAGGCCCGCGTGGTTGAGGCCTTGTCTGTGGGCGCCCGTGGCTACATCCGCAAACCGTTCACGGCGGAACAGGTCAAAGAACGAGTCACGCCCCTTCTCGGAGACCCGCAATGAGTGTGCCAGCGAATGCAGCGACCGCAATCACAAAAATCGACCCACACTGGAAAGCGCTGATGGAGTGCGCGGCAACCGAGGTTTTCAGCATGATGGCGGGAATGGAACTGCAGGCGTATGAGGAAATGCCGGCAGAAATACGAGGCGATCAAACGGCCATGGTGGGGTTGGCCGGGGCACTTTGCGGAATGATCACGATTCGCTGCAGTTCGGCCACGGCGACAAAGCTTGCTGGCGCTTTGCTAGGCGTAGACGATCCCTCGATGACGATTGACGCGATGGGCGAGTTGGCGAATATGGTGGCCGGCAACTTCAAGTCGAAGATTTCCCAGGTGGTGGATCATTGCATGTTATCGATTCCCACGGTGATTTCCGGCGAAGCGTACACGCTGCAAGTGATGCCACCCACGGAAGGATTTCATCTCGCATTCCGCCTTGACGATCAACCCATCTGGTTTTCTCTGGTGGTTCACAGCTGATTCCTGAGAACCGTGCTCCAGCCACCCGGCAATCGTTGCCTGTTGTTCGAGAATTCCGGCAACACTTGCCGGGTGAGCTGTTCCTTGGCCTCATTCGAGGGTTTTTCCTGGTGCAATCCGTTGATCCATCAAGAGGATCTTACCGACATCCCTCTGCGAATCTGGAGACGGACTTGCTCTAACTTACAGAGGAGATAGCGATGGACAGCGGCTTCTATTCGGCTTACACGGGATTTGCTTCGCGGCTCGACGCGCTCGATCTGCTGGCCAACAATCTCGCGAATACGAACACGCCTGGTTACAAGGCGCAGTTTGCGTTTTATAGATCTCTGCCGGCCTGGCTAAAGGAGTCGTTGACCACGCCATTGAATCAGGCGGTGAACCGTTATGGAGCCTTGGGCGGCTCGCGTGTCGATTTCTCGGAAAGCAACCTTGAATCGACGGGAAACCCGACCGACATGGCCTTGGAAGGCGGCGGTTTTTTCACCTTGCAGGGCAAGGACGGCGTGCGCTTTACGCGTAACGGGAATTTTCAGCTGAACGCCAAGAGGCAACTCATTACGCAGCAGGGGAATGTTGTGCTTAGTGAGGCCGGGCCAATTGTGCTTCCTGCCGGCCAAATTACCGTGAGCCAGGATGGCACGATCAGCGTCGATGGCGGCCTGGTCGCGAAATTGAGAATCACGGCATTTCCGCCAGACATGCAACTGGTCCCGGAAGGCAGCTCGTATTTTGTTGCGCCAGATGGATCTGGCAGTGCCGCCAAGAATGTGGCGGTTCGCCAGGGAGCACTGGAGACATCGAACACCAATCCAGTGCGTGCGGCGGTTTCCCTGATTGACCTGCAGCGCACCGCACAAATGATGGAGAAAGCGCTGTCGATCTTTCACAACGAGTTTAACAAGACAGCAGCGCAGGAGCTGCCGCGAGTGTGAAGCCGGAGTAATGGAGCCAAATCATGTATCGAGCCTTGTATACCGCCGCGAGCGGAATGGAAACGCAGCAACTCAATCTGGAAAATGTGGCGAATAACCTCGCTAATGCCAGCACCGCGGGATTCCGGCGCCGCCGGGTGCAATTTCAGGACCTGATTTATCAGAATCTGGTTTTGCCCGGTGCAGCTTCGACGCAACAAACTACGTTTGCAACGGGACTGCAGGTCGGATTGGGAGCACGGCCAGCTGCTTCAGAGATCATCCAGGCGCAAGGAGATTTCAACACTACCGGCAATCCACTCGATTTGACGATCCAGGGCCAGGGTTTTTTCCAGGTCCAGTTGCCGACCGGGGAAATTGCCTATACGCGCTCCGGCGCTTTCCATCTCGATTCCACCGGCATCATGGTGACCAGCGACGGATATCAGCTGCAACCGTCGATCACCATCCCTCCGAGCGCGACGAATATCACGATCGGCTCGGACGGCACCGTGAGTGTTCAGCTACCGGGGCAGCAACAGGCCCAGCAGGTGGGAAGCATTCAGCTGGCGACCTTTGCGAATCCTGGCGGCCTCAACAGCATCGGCAACAACTTGTATCTCGAGACCACCGCCTCGGGCAATCCGATTGTAGGCACTCCCGGTGGGAGCGAGGGTCTCGGGAACATCCTCCAAGGCGCTTTGGAGAACTCGAACGTCGATGTCGTCGGCGAGTTCATTCAGATGATTCTCGCGCAACGCTCCTACGAAGCGAACTCCCGGGTGGTGCGTGCCGCCGATGAAATGTTCCAAACCATCAACGGGCTAACGTCATAAGGAGGGCAAATGCGTGCGCCAGTCCATTCGATGCTGCTCGCAGGATTCCTTGGCGTATTGCAGCCCACGCTGTCAGGGCAGGCGCCAGCCTTGGTTTGTCAAAAATCTCAGTGTGAAGTGAGAGAGACGTTGTGGAAGGCCGTGCGGCTTGCCGCAGCTCGATCCGGAGTTGCACTCTCGTCCGTGGCCGGTCCCGAATCCCTCGAATGGTACGCTCCGGCTCCGCTACTTCGGGAGGTATCGTCCGCGGAAGTCCAGGATGTCACGATCGATCCCTTTTTACATAGCGCGCGTTTCCGTCTGCGGATCACGCATGAACCGCAAGCTCCTTCTTTTTTTGCCTGGTGCCCACTCGAAGACGCGACGCCCGCTCGCACGTCGTGGTGGCGCCTGGCAGACAACTCTGCAACCGTAAGAACAGATATCGGTCCGATAGCCGTCGATCCTGGGCGCTGGGCTACCCTGCAGCTGCATTCCCAAAACTCATTCGCATCGCTACGCATCCGGCCGCTGCAGTGCGGGATCGTTGGCCAGGCAATTCGTGTCCGGGTTCCCGGGAATGGCCACACATTGCGGGCCCGGGTGGTCGGTATCGATTTGGTCGAGGCGGAATTCTAGGAAGCGATCTTATGAATCGAAGCATGAAAATCGTGTTGTTCCTCATCATGGCCATGAACAGTGGCTATCCCGTGTCAGCCGTCCCAGGAATCAAGAAGGCAAAGACGCCGGCGACGTCGGGAGTCTATGACGAGTATCTAGCTCGAGTGCGGGCCATGAATGCTGCCCTGCCAGCTACTTCGGGAAGCCTTTGGGTCGATTCAGGCCCACTCAGTCTGATTGCTACCGACTATAAGGCACGGCGCCCGGGCGACCTAATCGTGATTCACCTGGTCGACAATTTTTCGGCCGCAACGAATGGCGAGAACAAACAGTCGCGGCAGTTCGCTGCGCAATCGAGTATCACGCAGCTGATTGGCGCTCTGGCGGCCAATAACCGATTAGCGAGTCTTTTGAATGCCAATTCGAGTCACAGCCTCGACGGCAAGGGCCAGTCCACAATGAGTTCGAATGTCCAGCTGAACCTGGCCGCGCAGGTTATGGAAACGCTGCCGAATGGCGTACTGGTGATCCAGGCTGCGCGCGACATTACACTCGGAAATGACCGCCAAATCGTCTTTGTGCGTGGCTTGGTTCGTCCGGGCGACCTGCTCCCCGACAACTCCGTGGCTTCCACATCCATCTCGGATTTGCAGGTGGAAATCAAAGGGAAGGGTGCGGTCGCCGATGCATCGCGGCAGCCAAATCCCATCGTGAATCTTCTGCTGAAATTGCTCACATTCTGAGGGAACACATCATGCACCGTCGATTCACGAATGCGTGTCTGGCAATTGCGCTCTCTGGTGCGATGCCGCTGACCGCTGTCAAGTGCGAGGAAGTTCTGCCGGCGGCGCAACGCACCGCGCGTTTGAAAGACATTACGGAAATCGAAGGGATTCGGGACAATCAGCTGATCGGCTACGGTCTGGTGGTCGGCTTGGCAGGCACCGGCGACAAGCAGCAAACGATTTTTTCCGTACAGACTCTGGGAAACATGCTGCAGCGCATGGGGGTGAGCATCCAAAGCCAGATTTCCACGATCCAGGTTCGCAACATCGCCGCGGTTTTCGTCACAGCGACGCTGCCGCCCTTTGCGCGGCCGGGGATCAAGATCGACGTTACGGTATCGTCGATTGGCGATGCGAAGAGTCTGGCCGGGGGCACGTTACTGCTGACGCCGCTCAGTGCCGCGGATGGCAAAGTGTATGCAGCCGCGCAAGGCCCGTTGGTCATCGGAGGTTACAGTGTCGGCGGTTCAGCAAACGCGAAAACTGTGAATCATCCAACCGTCGGACGCATTCCTGAGGGGGCGTTAGTAGAGCGCGACAGTTCCGTTAACCTCTCGAGCCTGGATCGTCTGGAAATTCTGCTGCGTGATCCGGATTTTCGTACCGCGCAGGAAGCCACCATCGCGATCAACAAAGAACTAGGCACAAACATCGCCCATGTGATCGATAGCCGCCGAATTGAAATACCGGGGTTTCGATCAACGGGCTTCGACGCTCCCACGCTCCTCGCCAGGATCGGCGATATCACGGTGCACACCAAGCCTTCCGCCAGAGTAGTCCTGAATGAGCGTACCGGCACGGTCGTGATGGGAGGAAACGTCACGATCGGACCATGCGCGATTCTGCATGGCAATCTGTCGATCCAGGTGTCGACGGAGTTCCAGGTTTCTCAGCCAGAGCCCTTATCCCAAGGGAAGACCGCGGTGGTGCCCCAGACCTCGGTTCAAGCACAGGACTCGGCGGTTCAAGCCATTCACCTCAAAGAAGGCGCGACGGTGGACGAGTTGATCCGCGGATTACAGGCCATGGGCGCATCAGCCCGCGATGTGGTCGCCATCCTTCAGGGCATTCGGCAAGCCGGAGCACTCAACGCAGATCTGGAGGTGCTATGATCCCCACAACGGCGCGCATCCAAACAACCTCTGTTGCTGCGCAAGTGAGTGCACCCTTGCCGCCGGTCGTTTCAACCCGGTACGCTTCGGTTCAACAGCGAAAGCTTGAAAAGGCGGCTGCCGAGTTCGAATCAATACTGATTTCCACGTTCTGGAAATCGATGAAGGATTCCTTTTCAGATGGGAACGAAGACGTAACCGACCCTGCTCACTCCTCTCTGGATGACATGAGTATACAAGCCATGGCTGGTGCGATGAGCAAGGCCGGAGGACTTGGCTTGGGCAAATTGATTCTAAGACACTTAGAGCCCTTGACGGGAAAGGACAAGGTAGCGGGAGGAGATCGCCCCGGCTAATGTAGACGTCGATTCTGCCGATAGGACAGGTAGCGGAGTAAAAGGGCATGGCCCAGCATTAAATTTCTCTGAGAATCGGCCGATCGGCATTCCAAGCGCTCCAAGCTCTGCTGGAATCCGGCGCGGCAGTGAGGAGTTCGGCATGAAAATCGACCCCAAGGTTCAATCACCCGGCCAGCTGCAAAGCGATGCACTGCAAGGGGCAAAGAAGGCCGCAACCCGGCCTACGACGGCGAACGCGGAATCGCACAGCCCGGTTTCGGGCGACACGATCCAGATCTCCAGCCGGCACGCCGAAGTTCACCAGATGACGGCGCAGGCAGCAGAACTACCGGAGGTCCGGGCAGAGAAAGTCGCTCCGCTCAAAGCGTCGGTCGCGCAGCACGCTTACCACCCGGACAGCGGCAAGGTGGCGGATGCGATGATTGCCGAGCACTCGGCAAAAAGCGCGAAAGGTTAACGCGCCAGCAGGTAAGGTATGACCCATCTCGGTCCAGCGCCACCAACAAGACTCGAACCGCTGCGGCCGGGGGACCGGGACGCCCGTCAGAGAGAGCATCCCCCTGCAAAGCACAAGGCCGCGTCAAGTTCACCGCCATTGGAAAGCCACACGCAATCCGCGGCGGAGCTACTGAGGGAAGTGGAGCCACATCAACTTGACGAACGAGCCTAAACGATGAACACGAATCCGACGTATCTCGAACTTCTCGAGCAACGCATTGAATTGTTGAACTCTTTGTCGGCGACGCTACTGGCAGCGCGGGCGGCGATGACCGCCTTTGATGTGGGCAGTCTTGAGGCGCGGATCAACGAGCAGCAAGAATTGTGTGGCGAGATCCAAAAGTTGGACGAACAAAGGGAGCGCCTGCAATATCAGTGCGCAGCGCATTTGCGAATGCACGGTGGAGACAGGAGTCTGCCGAATTCGCCCGAACTGGAAGAAACCATGCACCGGCTTTACCAGGCGCAAACTACCGTCAAACAGCTCAACGCGGCGCATCAGGTACTGCTCCAGCGTTCCCGCCGGACGGTCACCGCTCTGCTGAATTCGATTCACACGTTTGAAGGCAGCTATCGAAGGGCCGCCTTGCAGCAAACGGCGGCGCGGGCGGAGCCACCAGAAAAGGTCTAACGCTATGGGAAGCCTCTCAGCAAGTCTGAACATCGCGCTGCAGTCGATGCTCGCCGAGCAGGGCGCGATCGAGACCACCAGTAATAATATTGCGAATGCGAACACACCCGGATATTCCCGGCAAAGACCAGACCTTGAGGAAACGCCGCCGGTCTCGATCGGCGGAAAGAGCTTCGGAACCGGTGTGCAATTGTCGCAAGTCACCAGCTTGCGTGATGCCGTACTGGATTTGCGGGTAAACCAGGAGACGCAGCAGCAGAGCCAATTGAACTCGTTTATCAGTGGGGGGCAGCAGATCCAGGTTTTGTTCAATGAGGCAGCAGGGACTGGCCTGCAATCGCCATTAACCGCTTTCTTCAACACCCTCTCGGAACTGGCTACGAATCCAAGCGACCTGACCACCCGGCAGAACGTAATCACAGCCGCGCAAAATTTTGCCAGCTCCTTGAACCAAGCGTCGGCGAACCTCGCGACTCTGCAACGCAATACCGATCTCGGAGTCCAGCAATCCGTGTCACAGATCAACAGTCTTATTTCACAAATTGCGCAGGTCAATCAGCAGGTCGTAGCCGCCTCGACCACCGGCGGAAATGCTGGTCCATTCGAAGACCAGCGCCAGCAACTCATCTTGAAGCTTTCGAACTATATCGGCGTCTCCGAAGTCGACGCGGGAAACAACAGCCTGACCGTGACCACCGCCAATGGCTCCGCCCTCGTCGTTGGAGGCCAGAGCTTCGCCCTGACAACGACTGCGAACTCTTCGAACGGTTTTCAAGACGTCTACTCGAACGGCAAAGATATCACTTCTCAAATAACGGGCGGGCAGCTGGCCGGGCAGATTCAAATTCGCGACCAGGAAGTGCCAGCCGTGCAAACGTTGCTTGACACGTTGGCATATAACCTGGCGAACGCGGTAAACCACCAGAACAGCGCGGGGTTTGACCTGAATGGAATGGCCGGCGGTAATATTTTTAACACGCAGGCGCAGCAGGCAGGCGCGGCCGCTTCTATTTCGGTCACCATCACGGATCCCGCGAAGATAGCTGCGAGCGGGGGCCCTTCTCCGGGAAGCCCGGGTGACAATACCAACGCGAATGCGCTGGTGGCGTTGCAGAATCAGAGCCTGATTTCCGGCCTGACGCCCCTCAATTTCTATTCCAATCTGGTGTTCAAGGTCGGCAACGATATTTCCAGCGCGCAGACCGAACAAACGGCGGGCAGCCAGGTCCTTTTGCAACTGCAGAATCTGCAAGGTGGTGTTTCGGGAGTGGATATCAATGAGGAAGCAGCCAATTTGATGCGCTTTCAGAATGCTTACCAAGCGTCCGCGCAAATTTCTTCGGTTATCGACAAGCTGATGGAAGCCACCATGAACATGGTGACATAGCCGAACGAAGGAGGACCGAAGAACCATGACCGTACGCTTAAATCCAGACCTAATCCCAAATCTTCTGATCTCGATTGAACAAAGCAAAATGAATGAAGCTACGGCCACGCAACAACTGGCCAGCGGGCGCAACGTAAACCAGCCCTCCGACGATCCCGCTGCTTCCGCCGCACTCGTACGCAATCATGACCAAGCCGACCAAGATGCCCAGTTCCTGCAGAACATGACGAGCTTGCAGGCGAAGTTTCAGGTTGCCGATTCGACCCTCAGCAATACCTATCAGGCCATGAATCGTGCGCTAACCCTCGCGGTTGAAGGAGCAAATGGAACGTTGAGCGCCTCCGATCGCCAAGCGCTGGCTAGCGAGGTTCAGGGATTGCTGAACGAGACCGTGAGTCTTGCAAACGCGACCTATCAAGGCGCTTACCTGTTTGCAGGCACAACAGTCAGCAGCCCTCCCTTCACGCTCGATCCAAGCACCAACACGGTGACCTACAACGGCGACAGCCAAACCACCACCGTGCAGCTCACCAACGGCAACTCCATCACCGGAAATGTGCCAGGCGACCAGCTCTTTTTGAACGGCAATGGCAGCATCTTCGGGTCGCTTCAGGATCTATATACAGCGCTAAATACCGGGAATAATCTTTCCGCCGCGGTCACCGAAGTCTCCAATGCCGTCAGCAAGCTGGATTCGCAGCGCGTTTTCTACGGGAATGCGTTGAATCAGATTACCCTTAGTGACAGTTTTCTGAATCAGGACAAGCTGAATCTCAGTCAACAGGAAAATGGTCTTGTCGGTGCCGATATGGCTGAGGTCGCAAGTAATTTCTCACAGGCAGAAGTGGCGAATCAGGCGACCCTGAGTGCGACCAGCTTGATCCTGAACCAAAAGACCTTACTCGACTATATGGCTTAGTGTGCGCGGCGAGTGATTAAGGTACATCGACCTGGATCTCGTTTGAGTTTGCGCTCTCCACACCTTGCGCGTCTTTAGCGCGGGTCACGTAGAAATAAGTGTGGCCGCTCTTTACCTTCGTATCGACATAGGTAGTATCTCGAACCAAATCCTGGTTGATCGGGTGAGCAAAATCATAGCTTGCTGGCTTGTCAGACCGATACACGTTGTACCCTGACACCGGAGTTGTACTAGCGTTCCACTTCAGCGTCACCTTGTGCCGATGGAAGAGCGCATCCATCATGGGAATCTGCGCGCCCGACGTGGTCACGGCCCACGCCGCGCACAGTACGGCAGCGGCCAACAAGCCGCCCGCACTCGCTAATTTTTGTGCACGCGGAACAGTTGCGTCACGGAACAGCAGCCCGAGGGCGACCGCTACCAGTACCAAGGCTAGCACCAATACTCCGAACACCAGCAGCCACAGCGCTCCCAATGGCTCCGGAATAAGAGATGGCAATCGATGAATCCGCCGTTGGAGCCAAGGATCTACCCAGAGATTTTCCGCCGTGAATACCAGCACTGCAGCGCAGATGATCCACACAAACGCGCTGACTCTGGTGATGGCGGCCGGGGCGCGCTCGCGAGCTAGGTCTTCTTCTCGCATCACCATCACTCTAAAACAGACGCTCAACGATTGCTACGGGACTGTCCTTGTTCTCGGCCGGGATGAAGCGGTATTGCCGTCACGGACGTGGGAGAATCGTTCGGTCCGTTGCTCAACGGGTCTGCTGGAACGCGGAAATCCACTGCTTGACCGCATCGAATTGCACTCTTGTGGACTGCATGCTGGCACATTGCGCGACCAACATCGCGCGAACCTGATCCAAAGTCTCGCGCAGGTCTCGCAGGCAGCTGCGGTATCGGACTACTTCCTGGCGAATCTCGGGCGAGAAACTCCGCTGCGCTGCGACTTCTCCAATTAACATCTGCATTTCGTCGATCGGCGTCTGGATCTCGCGGATCTCGTCGACGGTGAACTTACCTTCGCCCCGCAGGGCAGCGCGCGTCTTGTCCAACAGGTAAGCCATTCGCGCATTAATGCGCTCAAGCTGTTGTCGCAGGCCCGGCCTCATCAACTTCTCCACACGGAGGGCGGGCTGGATTCTGGAGGAGGAACTGATGCTTTCCGGGTTGTAATGGGCTCGCTCATAGAGATTCGCACTTCCTGAGGAGCCTCGCGCGGAGGCACAATGGGCCCCTTCTTTGCGAGTTCATCCCATGCCTGGTGTACCGGTGCGATCAGATCGATCAAGCCTTGGAGTCCCGCCCGAGTAGGCGCCACGCTGACGCGAAGTACTTCCGCGTGACAGACCGCGTAGAAGCGATCGAGTTGCGTGGCGGCGGCTCCGCCCTTTTCAAAATCCAGGGAACCCTGCAGCGCGCCGAGAACGCGGAGCGCATGATTCACCTCGAATACCCGTTTCTCGATATCGCCTTGCTCGAGCGCGATCATGGCCCGCCGGAAATCTCGCAGCATGGTCTCGTAGAGCGCCACGACGTGACTCAGCGCGGAAGAGCCGATGGCCGCAGTCTGTTGATATTCCGAAAATGCCTGCTTGTTGATCATGCGAGGCTCCCGAGTTGTTGGCTCATTTGCGCTTGCAGGAGTGGCAGTTCCTGCAATGTTGCGTTCACCTGCGCATAAACCTGCACAAGGTTTTGCTGCTTTACGGCGAGTGCTGTCTGCAAATCGGAGATCTGCTGGCTGAGATCTCGCGTTGTCTGCGAGAGCCCCTGCGAATCTACAGTCAATACGCCGTTGCCGGGGCCCACGAGGCTGTTCATCACATTTGAGAAGTTTGCCCCGAAACCCGTCGTGGTAGTTTGAAAGAACGCTTGCACCGCCGAATAGTTGTTTGTCAACGCGTCCGTCAGTGTTGCGTTATCGACGCTCAGGGTTCCGTCGTTATTCAGGTTCACGCCCATGCTGGAGAGGTTGACGATGCCGTTGTTTCCGCCAATCGAATACGCGATCGCTCCGAGAAGCATTGACTGGGCTTGCCGCACGGAACCGTCTGCCTCGAGCGGCCCCCCTCCCGAGCCGTCTGACAGCACCGCGAATTGCGCGTTGATGTCTTTGATTGCGGTGTTGTACGCCGAAACGAACGCGTTAATGGCATTGGTCGCGTTCTGCGTGTCCGCCCCAACAGCCACGTTGACCTGAGAATTCGGATCCGCCGAATTCAAGGAAAGCGTCACTCCGCTAATGGCATTGCTTACCGTGTTGGTCGCGCTGCTGATCGGGATGCCATCCACGGTGAGCGAGGCATTCTTGCCCTGAACGCCCTGATGGAAGCTTGCGCTGGCCACTTGGCTATTGGTGCCGGTGAAGCTAAGAGTTCCGTTGACCGTCAGATCGCCAGGCGCACCGCTCGCGTGGCTCAACAGTGCCAACCGTGCACCGTTCGAGTCCTTCACGATGCTGGCGGTCACTCCTGTGTTCGATTGGCCGTTGATGTAGGACACCAGGCCAGCTAGCGTGCTGGTGCCATGCGCGGCATCGACGGGCACGGTCACGGCAGTCCCGCTTCCAACCTGTATGGAGAGCGAACCGGAGATAGCGGTGTCGCTTGCGGGCACGGCATCGGAATAGGCCGACGAAGTGGTAGCTAAAGAATTGACGGTGATCGTATGCGTTGCGGCGGAGGCGCTGCTTGTGGCGGAGGCGGACAACACACTCGAATCCGAGACGCTCGCCGTCATGCCCGTTAGTGTTCCCAGAGGGTCACTGAGCGCTTGTGCGGCGCCTTGCACCGCCCCGATTTCCGACGTGAGTTGGGAAAGGGCGCCGCTTTGCGTATAGAGGGCGCTTTGAGAATTTTGAAGGCTGGTGATGCGTGCGTTGTCAAAGGTCAGCGCTAGCTGCACGAATTGATTGACGTCGATTCCTTGACCGAGGCCATACGCAGTGCTTGTCGAGCTGCTACTGCCGCTGCTACCGGTCAAAGCTCCACCTGTTATTGATGATGCCATTCGCTTTGTCTCCTATCCGTTCTCGTTGAGGGCAGAATGTGCTTTGGCCTGCTCTCGCTTCACATACTCGTCGATCCCTTCCGCGACGTTTCTCACCGCTTGAGGCGGAACTTCCTGCAATTCCTTTCCCGATTGGGCATCACTCACCACGTAATAAATCCGGCCGTTGTTGTCTCGGCGGAATGTCACATTCGGAGGTTGTACGCTCAACGCGGAAGACACCATCGGCACCGGTGTACTCATCTCGTGCGGGGCGGACTTGACGGCCACGGACACCGTCTGGTTGACGCGGGCCGTAGCCGCGGGCGTCTGCTCCGCCGGCGTTTGCTGGTTCAGGGAAGGCTCCATGGAGACTTTCATTTTTTCCTCCCTAGACAGCGGTTTAGGCGGGACTCAAGGAGCCCCGCCTGCCGCCAACTCGTTTGAACCGGACTAGCGGAGCAGCGTCAGTACGCTCTGCTGAGCCGAGTTTGCCTGCGCCAGAGCCGAGATGCCGGACTGGTTCAGGATGGTGTACCGCGAAAGGTTGGCAACCGCCGACGGGATGTCTGCCGCCATGATGCCGTCTTCCGCAGACGTCAGGTTCTGCACCTGGTTGGTCATAACGTTGCTGGCCGCCTGCAACCGGTTGATGACTGCGCCGATGTTGCCGCGATCGCCGGCGATCGTCTGGATCGCGGCGTTAATCGCGGTAAGCGCAGTTTGTGCCGAGGCCGCGCTGGACAGGTTGGTGCCCGTCTGAGCGTTGGCCAACATGCCTGTCCCTGCTACGTCTCCGCCAACCAACACGAAAGCCGCGTTGCTTGCTGCGATGGCCACGTCGCCGGTGGCGTTCGAAGCGAGACCGTTGCTCGCACCGAGGGCGATGCCCGCGGCTGTCGCGGAGAACGTGGCTTGCATACCGGAGGACTGGCCGCTGGCGTCTGGGTTGGCGTTGCCGCCAGCCTGATAAACCACGCCCGCGCCCGGTCCGGCGTTTACGGCCGCGACCAGGTTCGCCAGGGTATTGGCGATCCGGGTCTGCAACGATTCGGTGGAATTCGAATCGATCAGCACTTTCACCGCGCCAGTACCTGCCGCAATGTTGCTGGTCTGCGCGGTGGCGCCGGTCTGATCGGCCACCGCCATGGTGGTCACTGCAGCTGCATTGGCATTGGCCCCGTCGACGAACGTATACACGGTGTTGCCAATCGTCACGGTGTCGTTGGCGGCCGCGGCAGCGGTGGCATTGATGGAGGCAGACTGCCCGGCGGCGCTCACGAGTCCAGACGAGGTCAAGTTGATCGAGTTGGCCTGGATGTGGCTGCTGTTCACGGCGTCACTCAGGAAGATATCCATTCCGTTGCCGTTGAAAATCAGCGTGCCGTTGTAGCTCGTGGTGTTGCCGATCCGGTCGATTTCTTGCTGAATCTGGCTGTACTCTGCCTGTAGCGCGGTCCGCTGATTGGCGCCAACCGTACCGTTGGCCGACTCAGTGGCCAATGTAACGGCGCGGTTCAGAAGGGTGGTGACCTGAGCTAAAGCGCCGTCGGCAACCTGCAACGCGCCGACGCCCGTGTTGGAGTTCATCACGGACTGGTTCAACGCGCTGACGTTTGCCTGCAACCCGTTTGCGATGGCCAATCCCGCCGCATCATCTGCGCCGGAATTGATTCGCGAACCGGAAGACAACTGGAACAGGGTTTTCTGCAAATTGGTTTGCGTCACCGACAACTGGTTCTGGGCTGCCAGCGAGGCAATGTTATTGAGGATGCTGAGTGCCATTTCGAGAGGCTCCTTTCGTTGCGTTTTTCCGTTTGGCGTCCGGGAGCCTTGGTGCGGGGGCTCAAACCCTCATTGCCCAGGAGCTCGCACGTCGCTACGGATCAGCCAACGTACTCAGTGTGTATATCGGCTAACGCACGTAAGGCTTTACCTCCGTAAGGCCTGGAGTTCAGAATTCTCTAAGATCTGCGGGGACGGGAGGAGTTGCGCGAGCTGCCAGGCGTGCTGTAAGTCAGCATCGGAGGGATATGCTCGCAGGCCTTGTTGCAAAATCCCTCGGGCGCGCCCTGTCTCCTGCAGCTCGGCCCATAAACTGGCAGCGCGTAGGTAATCACCGGGGAACAAGCCAGCAACGAATCGGATTTTTTGCTCGGCTATCTCCGCGGCTTCTCCGAGGCGATCCAGAAAAATATAAGAGAGAACCAATCCCTCGTAGAGTTCTGGAACTTGTGGAGTTGTGGCACGCCAGGCGGTCAAGCGCGCGATCCCCGCTCTCGCGAAGCCGGCGCGGACCATGCTTACACCCAGCTTGGCTTGTATGGCAGGTGTGTTCGGTTGCCGCATCAGCGCGATTTCATAGGCGGCGCACGCATCGTTAAAACGGCCAACATTGTAAAGGAAGTCACCTTGACCAATTACCCCGGCCGATCGCGCACGCTCGCTTACGAACTGCGCATTCTTTTCGATAGCCGGGCGGACCATGACCCTACTCTTCCCAGGCGAGCCGCGGCGCAACCGCGGTCAAGGCGCGCAGTAACGGATTTGCTTCGCGCGTTAGAATTCGCGTAGCAGCCTCCAACAGATTGCTGACGGTCACCGGGCCTGCTGATCCTTCGCTCGGCTGCAAGAACGACGTCCGCCGTACCAGGATCGTGGAGAAGCCAATCGTGCCTGCCGGCTCGAGGTCCGTCGCGCGATCCGAAACAAAGAATGTCTCAAACGGATTCAGGCGCTCCATTGCCAGCAACTGCCGAAGGAAGTGAACGGTGAGCGTGGAACGGTCCGAATAATTTTTCAGTTCGTGAGGTCGTTCATAAATGCGCTCAATCCTTCCCCTCTGTAGCGCGACCTCCAACTGCCACCGCTGTAGCAGACCACTTCGCTCTTTGCGGAATGAAAGTTTGCGGGTGCTCCTGGCTGGGTCGGCAATCACAATTACTCCAAAGCCTTTTTCGGAGAGCTTTTGGAGTCCTTCTACAGCACCGGGGAGGAACTCGGTCGGCCCTCGATGTTCAATGCTTTCTATATCGGCATTCGTGGTCGATGGCGTTAGTACTCCCTCTCGTGTGAGCACAACGTATCTCTTCATCTTCATCTCCCAGTTCGTGCCACCTGATCGATTCCGTTGTCAGTCCCAGTTTGGAACTCCTTTTTCAAACTGGCTCATTTTGCCGGACTGACGATTTCTCGATTCTGTCTGCGGGCTGACAACAAATGACTTCCCGGGCCTAGCAAAGAATCCGCTGAATTGCTTCAACGACGACGATTTGGAGCACGCCGACGACCAAAACGCAGGGCCGGGACGGCGCCCGCTCATCCGTTCTTAGAATCTGCCGATGCTATTTGTGGAGGAACCCCAGGCTCTCCTCGCCTGAATCGTAACGAACATGATTCGACTGACGCGCCTGAACAACCAACCGTTGGTCGTGAATTCCGACCTGATCAAATGCGTCGAGAACGCACCGGATACCGTACTGACTCTGGTTACCGGCGAAAAGATCATTGTGCGGGAGACGACCGATCAGGTGTTGGAACGCGTAATCGCCTTCCGCCGAGCCATACTGGCTGGCCTGGCGCCGAATCTCGGCGGTCCTCCAGCAGTCCCGGCAGCGGGAAATCCGGGGAGTGCCTGAGGACGTCATGGACAAAAGCAGCCTCCTGGGCGTGGCGCTTGCGTTGGGCGGAATCCTGTTGGGATTAGTGCTGGAAGGCGGGCGCATCGACCAAATCCTGCAGCCTACTGCGGCCATGATTGTGTTTGGCGGCACGCTCGGCGCCGTCATGATTCAGTTCCCGCTTCGCGTCATCTTCGCGGCGGCGATGCGGCTCGGCCAAGTGTTTGTTGACAACTCCACGAATCCAAATGATGTGATCCTGGAAATCGTTGGCTATGCGCAAAAAGCCCGCAAAGAAGGAATGATTTCTCTCGACAACGAGCTCGAAAATATTCGAGATCCTTTTCTGAAGAAGAGCCTGATGCTGGCCGTTGACGGCACGGAGCCCCAGGAAATCCGCAAAATGATGGAACTGGAACTCGAGAATCAAAGCGAGCACGAAGATCACCTGCCGCGTGTATTCGAATCCGCGGGAGGGTTTGCTCCAACGATCGGCATCATTGGCGCCGTTCTTGGTCTGATTCAGGTTATGCAGCATCTCGACGACATCAGCGAAGTGGGGAAGGGAATTGCCGTCGCTTTTGTGGCCACAATCTACGGCGTGGGATCCGCCAACCTGTTTTTCCTTCCGGCGTCCGGAAAAATCAAGATTCGTATCCGGCAGGAACAGATCCTCCGCGAAATGATGCTCGAGGGCGTCATTTCGATTCTCGAGGGCATGAATCCTCGCATGCTGGACATCAAGCTGCGCGGATTTTTTGCCGAAGCCAATCGACAGGCACAGATCAAGAGGTCGGCATGAGGCGGAAAAAGCACAGCGACCACGTCTCCCACGAACGCTGGCTGGTCAGCTATGCGGACTTTATTACTCTGTTGTTCGCTTTCTTTGTGGTCCTTTACTCATCGTCTCAGGTGGACAAGCGCAAGGTGGGTCGCCTCGCGTTGGCGATCCAGGTTGCGTTCCAAGAACTCGGCGTGTTTGAGACCTCTAACACCAAAATTCCTCTCAGCAATACCGAACCCATGCCTTTTACTACCGTTCAAGCGGTTGAAAATGCCCGGCGCTCCGGAGACATGCAGCGATTCGTCCAACCGACGAAAGGGGTACTCGCAGTCGAAGCGAACAACGGCTCTCTCAAAGATGTGCAAACCGAATTAGAAAAGGTACTGGCGCCCGAAATTCAGGAGCACATGGTCGCGGTTCAAGCTCGAAAAGAAGGAGTCGTCGTCAGCTTGAGAGAGATGGGGTTTTACGACAGCGGCTCGGCCGGCATCAGGCCAACGGCGATGAATGCGATCGACCGGCTTGCAGCTGTCATCGTGCCGCGCCGTGAAAGTTTGCGCATCGAGGGCCATACGGACAACATGCCCATCCACACATCGCAATACCCCTCCAATTGGGAGCTTTCGACGGCACGCGCCAGCAACTTGGTCGAAGTGTTCATCGACCGCTTCCATGTCATGCCTTCGCGTCTTTCCGCTGCAGGTTACGCGGAATTTCATCCCGTCGACGACAACGGCAGCGCAGCTGGTCGCGCACACAACCGTCGCGTTGACATCGTCATTCTCAACCCTGTCTTGCAAGACAGATCACCAATCCTCTCACCGGGTCTGGCAGTGAATCCCCTGTCCGGACCTGGAAACAGCAATTCTAATCCGAGTTCCGGGGCTCGTCCGCAAGGACCGTAATCCTCTCGATGCATTCAGTGCGGTCCTGTTGACAAGACGGCTATGATGCTTTGAAAATTAACTTATCCCCTTCCAGAAATCGTGTGAGTGAACGCCATGCGTCTACTTATGGCCGAGGCGGATGCCGGTCTGGCTGAGTCTCTTTCGGCGAAGTTTCAGCAGGAACGTTTCACCGTTCAGGTCATTGCGGATATCCACCAGCTTTCCGGGAATTGCGAAAGTCCGGCGTTCGACTTGCTCCTGCTGGACTCAAATGCAGCGGCAGGCGGGAGCGTCGCTGCTGCGCTGCGCGCGCTCCGGGGGCACCGGCAGAAATTACCGATCATTGTTCTGTCGGGGAATACTTCAGTAGAGGAGCGCGTACAAGCGCTGAACGAAGGCGCTGACGACGTGTTGATCAAGCCTTTCGCGATCACGGAACTCATATCCCGCATTAATGCTGTGTTGCGCCGCTGCGGGTATGGCCAGGAGCTCCTTGTCTTCGAAGACCTCGAAGTGAACCGGGTTTCCCATGAAGTGAAACGCGCCGGTCATTCCATAGACCTGAGCCCCAAAGAATATTCGTTGCTAGAATATTTATTGCGCAATCCAGGTCAGCCGGTCTCCCGAGGAAGCATTATCGAGGGAGTGTGGCGAATGAACGGCGATTCGCTGACCAATGTCGTGGACGTGTACATTAACTACCTGCGGCGAAAGATCGACACGGGCTCGGATCGCCCGCTGATCCGCACCATTCGCGGTGTCGGCTACCAAATCGGCGGCAACCACGTTACTGGGTAACGGGGTATGCGCCTGCGGAACTCTCGGAGTCGGGCGGGCTGCGCCTATGTTGCGCAGCTTGTCCAGTGTGGCGGATTGCTCCGCCATCTTCGTCTCTTGACGCGCGGCAATGCAGGTGAAGTATCACGCCGGCAAATGATCTTGCCGACGGTACGCGTGCGTACCCCGCTCATGACGCGCCTGCTGCCTGCGCCGCTCCAACCTCGCTGTTCCGTGCCTCGATGGCCTTGACGGAATTGACGAACGCCTTCTCCAAAACGCCCTTGCCGATAGTTCCAACCACGATGCCGAGCAGCCAGCCCTTCAGGTTCTTGCCGTCACGTACGACGACGACGTCAATGTCTGTCAGACCGTCGGGACGGCGCGTAAATGTGTAGGTATGGCCCGACGCACCTCCCCATGTATTGGAGTCGGTCGTCGTGAGCACGACGTGGTTGGGATCGGACCAGTCGTAATGGAGCCGTTCCCAGATGCCATTCGCACCTTCTGTGACGTCGGCAACTGTGGAGCCGCGGCTATGCACCTTGAGGTATGCGTCGGCACTATTGCCAAAGATCTTCGACCGGCCAGGCCCGAAGTCGGTGAGCCCGGAGACATATTGTTCGGGCGTCAAGCTGGTCTTCTGGTGCAAGTGGATCGTGGACATGTCCTACCCCCTTTTCATTTTCCGAGACTTCCGCGGCGATCAGGTTGACTCGCACGCGCGCGATTTCAACTCGCTCCGGGGACAACAAGCTACCACTTGCCGTGGCCGCACGCTACTTCCCTCAAGGCGGGCTACTAGGAATTGGAAGCTATGTCCGTGCTTGCTGCTCGCGGAATGAGGGCGGATCACGGGCGTATGCTCATGGCACATAGCCGGAATCGATTTTCGGGCGCATCACGAGCCAGTCAAAAAAAATCGAAGGGCGCCCGTGTTGCCGGACGCCCTCGAAGAAGCAGAACGAGTTGGAAAGTTTTACCGCAGGCCCGTGCCGCCGGAGCTTGCGCTCTTCGCGTTCGGGTCGAGGCTCAGCAGCCCTTCGGTCGCCGATATCGCCACGATGGTGCCGTCGCGGCGCGTACGGATCAGCGGGAAGTAGCCCTGCGATAGCGGATCGTCCATTCTCTGCCACGTCTTGCCGCCGTCAAACGAAGCGACCAATCCGTGCTTTTGCAGAGCTGCTACGAAGGCTGTGCCGTTCCCTGCCACGGACTGGAAGGACAGTTCGCGAACTTCTTCGCGGTTCCACGTCTTGCCCGCATCCTTCGAGCCGTATAGGCCCATGTTCGTGGTAATGAAGATGGTCGACTCATCGATCTGATGCAGCCGCAGGTTGCCCGCAGAGGCGAACGACAGTTCCTGAGGTTCCCAGGTTTCGCCCTTATCGGCGGAGAAGAGTAGGTTCTTCTCGGCGATCGCCCATACGTTTCCGTTGTTGGAGACTTCCACCGATTGCGACGGCTTGCGGGTCAACGGGTCCTTGCTCGCGGATTTCCAGGTTGCGCCCTTGTCTTTCGAAACGAGCACACCACCCGTGGTCGCGGCATACCAAGCCTCCGGGCCAAAGGACATGTCGTTTACGAGGAACGCGGTTAATATCGGAGCTGCTTGCTTGGTCACGGTTGTTGTCTTGCTCGGGGCGGGCTTTTTGCCCTTAGCGTTCGTGGACTTCGCCGCCACGGTCGTGGTCACAGGGTCGGCGACATACATGCCAGCGCGAACCCACTTCTTGGTGGTCTCGTCATATTTGGACCAGCCGCCCTTGGACAAGCTCGCCCACCAGCCATTCGAAGCCGCGTACACGTGCCGGAATTCGGTGCGCTTGAGTCCCGGCCCGAGGGTCGTCCAGCTGTTGCCGCCGTCTTTGGTGGCCACAAACGCGTCATTGTCGAACGTCAAAACCACCAAAGCGCGTTCCGGATGCTCGCGGTCCACCGCCACATCGGAAACGTGCTGGTGCTGGAAGCCGTTGTTGGCAGCCGTAAACGTCGCGCCGCCGTCGTTGCTAATCTGCACGCCTTCGCGTTCCGTGCCGATAATCAGTTTCTTCGGGTTCTTCTGGTCGATGATCAGCGCGTTGATGATCCAGTCGCCCGGCGTGACGCGTTTGAAGTCTTTTTCATTGACCGTCTTCCACAAGCCGCTGGTGGTGCCTGCGTACAACGTATTCGCGTCTGTGGGATCCATGCGGATCAATTGCGTGCGGCGGAAAATGTTCGGAATACCCTGATACTTGACCCATTGGGTTCCCGAGTTGGTGCTGTGATAAATGCCGGAGCACGCCGTAGCGTGAACGTTCTCGGAATTTGCCGGGTCCACGATGATGCTCATCACGTCGGAGTCATCGATCATGCCCTTGACGATCGGGAACCAATCCTTGCCGCCATTCGAAGTCTTCCAGGGCAGGTGATACGTTCCCGCGTAAATCGTATTGTTGTCCTTCGGGTCGAACGCAACCGAGTCAAACCGGTTCAGGTCCGGGTGGTTGTCCGGAGTGATCTTTGTCCAACTTGCTCCGTCATCTTGCGATCGGTACACGCCCGAAAGAGCTCCCGCGAGTAGAAGGTCGGGGTTTGTGGAAGACTGCGCCAGCGCGCGCACGGTTTCATGAGGCAGTCCGATGATGTTCCAGGTGCGGCCGCCATCGTCGCTGCGGTACACGCCGCCACCGCCGGAATACAGCGTCCAAGTACTAGCGTAGAGGCGGTTGGCGTCGCGCGGGTCGATGATGATGTGGGTAATGACGTCGTCTTGTCCAGTTCCGATGCGGCTTGCCAGCTGCCAATGTCCGCCTTCGTCCGTGGACGCGAATACGTGGCCATCCGCCGTACCGAGGAACAACCGGCTGGTATTTTGGGGGTCAGCCGCTAAGGAGATTACCGTACCCCCCGGGGGGCCGACCTGGCGCCAAGCCTGTGCCTGGAGCGAACTGGCCCAACCCAAGGCCAATACCGACAAAGCAATGAGTGCGCGTTTCATATTTTGCGATTCTCCCAGAGCGCAGGTGCGCCCACAAGGAGTAAGTCTACGGAAATCAGAAGGGAGGCAGTGCTGTCCAGAAGGACAGAATGGGTGCAAGGCTGTTCCGTACTAGTACTCTTCTTTCGGCCTTCGGCCCCATTCTGGAACGCCCAGCAACTTATCACCCATATCCGGGTTCTACCCTTTGGGAATCGACATGGCTTACCGTCGTGGGATTCCTTGGACCTGAACTTGGTGGTAGGGTCCAATTGAGGTAAGGGTCATGAACTCCATCTTGAAACACTCCCGAATTGCAGCGTGGGTCACCTGCTTCGCGGCAGTTCTGCTGTTGCTCGCGCCCTCGGTTCGGGCGCAGGCTCAGGAAAACATCGCGAACATGCCTGCGCAGGCTGGCGACAACAATCCGAATATGCCTGCGGTAGATGACAACATCACTGGCGACGACTCGCACGATCCACCGTCGCGCGTCGCCCGCTTGAGCATTATCGAGGGCTCCGTTTCGATGCAGCCTGGCGGCACCGGCGACTGGGGCAACGCGATGAAGAATCGCCCCGTTACGATCGGAGATAAACTCTGGGTCGACAAAGATTCGCGCGCTGAGTTGCAGGCAGGGCAAGCCTCTATCCACCTGGGTCCGATGACCGCGCTCTCTTTCCTCAACCTGGATCAAAACATCATTCAAATGCGGCTGGCCGAAGGCAAAGTGAATTTCCGCGTGCGCGAAATTCGCCAGGGCGAGACCTACGAAATTGACACCCCCAACATGGCGTTCACTGTGAAAGAGGCGGGCGCCTTCCGCGTTGACGTGAATGAGAACGGCGACTTCACCGGCCTGACCATTATCCGCGGTTCCGGTGAAGTGGCAGCTTCTGGACAGGTCACTCCGGTCAGCGCGGGTCAGCGCGTCGACATCAACGGTGCAGAGGGCGCAGTCCAGATCGATACGGCTGCTGCACCTGAACCTGATGCTCTCGATCAATGGGCGCAGCAACGCGACCTGGCGGAAGACAATTCTGTATCCTCGAAATATGTGAATCGCGACGTCGTTGGTTACGGCGACCTCGACGATTACGGCACATGGAAGGAAGAACCGGATTACGGACACGTTTGGGTGCCAAACAACACTCCTCCGGACTGGGCTCCCTACAGCAACGGCAATTGGAGCTGGGTTGCGCCTTGGGGCTGGACATGGGTCGACTATTCGCCTTGGGGATTCGCTCCGTATCACTACGGCCGGTGGAATTGGTTCGGTAGCTATTGGGGTTGGTGCCCGGGACCGATCGCCGCATATCCTTATTACGGACCCGCCTTCGTCGGATTCTACGGCGCCGGTTTCGGGTTCGGCGTCGGATTTGGCTGGGGAGGCGGCTTTGGTTGGTTTCCGCTCGGGTGGGGTGAACCGTTCCATCCGTGGTATCACTGCGGTTATCACTACTGGAACAACGTGAACGTCCACAACACGTACATCCACAACTTCCACGTCAACAACCCGAACGCGTATCGCACCTACAATTATCGCTACGCGCACGACACGCGCGCTGTCACGACGGCATCGCACAATGACTTCGTGAACGGGCACGCCATCAATCGCGGCAATCAGCATCTGACGGCCAGCAATCTTCGCAATGCTCAGGTGACGAATCACATTAACGCAACGCCGACTCGTGGCAGCTACTTCGGTGCAGCCTCGGCCCAGCACGGCCGCGTGAACGCACCTTCTGCGGCGGTGCAGAATCGCAGCGTCATGGCGCGTACTGCTCCAGCAGCGGCAGCGGCGCACATGCCGGTTCGCACCATGAACAATTCCTCTTTCGGCGCGGCGGATCACAACAATATGAGGGCCATGAATAACAATTCGGCCCGGCCTATGCAGAATACGCCGCAGGGGATGAACCAGAATCGAATGTCGCAACTGTCAGCAAATCGTCCGCCCTATGCGGCACAACCCGGCGGCCGTCCCGGCACTTCGATGAACACCGCTCGTCCGAACGGCAGCGGCGGGTTCAACAATTCCGGCCGGCCAAACGGTTCAACTCGCACCTGGAACGCGCAAGGCAACACGACCGATTCTGGCCACGCGCCTCAAGGTTTCGGAGGCAATCGGCCCAACGGCACAATGTCGCAAGAACGGACCCACAACGATCGGCCACCGAACGCCGGCACCTATTCCGGTGGAATGCAGCATAACAACCAGGCCGCGCCTCAGCGCAGCCAAGTGAATCGCCCATCGTCTCCCTATAACGGCGGACGCAACTACACTCCTCCGTCTTACAACGGCGGTCGCTCTTATACTCCGCCTTCTTATGGCAATCGTTCCTCCGCGCCGCGCGGTGGCGGCTATTCTGCCCCTCGCAACTATTCTGCAGCGCCACACTATTCCGCCCCGCATAGCTCGGGAGGCGGAAACTCGGGCGGATTCCACGGCGGAAGCAGTGGTGGCGGCTCCCATGGTGGAGGCGGAGGTGGCGGGCACGCCGGTGGTGGCAGCGGTGGTGGACATGCCGGCGGTGGCGGTCACCACTAATCACCGAAATTCACCGTGCTGTTCTCATGGCCCGTTCCTGTTCGTCAGGGCGGGCCTTTTTATTCTGCCGGACAACGTGCATGTTTCGCACCCTGACCAGCCTTCCAGAAACTCTTCTGCTCTCACCGTGTTACACATAGTGATGTCGGGTCGTAGGCAGGTCTTTTATCCCGCGTTGAAGTTGGTGAAGCCCGATATCGGGAGCTCCCCGCCATTCGCATGCGTTCCAACTCAGACTTGCGATGGAGAGGGAGTGCTCAGGAGAGAAGAGGGGTTTATGAAGACACGCGCACAATCCTGGCTGGTTCTCTTCAGCCTGCTGTTTGCAGTTCTGCTATTTGTTCCGGGCCGCGCTCTGGCTGACGATGATGACCCGCCAGGCCGTGTCGCGCGCCTCAGCTACATCAACGGCCAGGTTTCTTTCAGCCCCACAGGTACAGACGACTGGGTCAGTGCAGTCCTCAATCGTCCTATCACCACGGGTGATAAGCTCTGGACCGACCAGAACTCCCGCGCCGAACTGCATATTGGCTCGGCGGTCGTTCGTTTGGGGGATCAAACTGGTTTTTCCTTCTTGAATCTGGATGATCGAGTCATGCAGGTGCGTTTGACCGAAGGCACGCTGGGCATTCGCGTGCGCCGCATGGGCCCGGATGAAACCATCGAGGTAGATACTCCGAACTTGGCTTTTTCGATTCTTCGTCCCGGCCGCTATCGCATCAACGTCAACGAAGCCGGCGACACCACCGTCATTAACGTCCGCGACGGCGAAGGCGAAGTCACCGGTGGCGGCTCAGCCTTTACGATTCATCCTGATCAGCAGGGTTACTTCACAGGCACCGACACTTTGAACCCCGACATCGAGCCGCTTCCAGGGGAAGATGGCTTCGATGGTTGGTGCAACGAGCGCGACCTGCGCGAAGATCATTCCGTAGCGCGCCGCTATGTTTCCGATGACGTCATCGGCTACGAGGATCTCGACGAATACGGCGGATGGCGGCCTGTGCCGGAATATGGCACTGTATGGTTCCCCCATGTCAGCGTCGTCGGTTGGGCGCCTTATCGCTACGGTCACTGGGCCTGGGTTTCCCCCTGGGGCTGGACCTGGATTGACGATGCACCCTGGGGCTTCGCTCCTTTCCATTACGGACGATGGGTCTTCGCCGGCGGAGGATGGGGTTGGGTTCCGTGCCCACCTCCGGTCGTGGCGGTAGCTTATGTCCGGCCGGTCTATGCGCCCGCGCTAGTCGCGTGGGTTGGCGGTCCACACTTCGCAGCGGGCGTTGCCTTCGGTGGAGGAATCGGTGTTGGCGTGAATGTGGGCTGGTTCCCGCTTGGGCCTCGTGAAGTGTACGTGCCCTCGTATCATGTCAGCCGCACGTACATCAACAACGTGAACATCTCGAACACGACAGTCAATCAGACCGTGATCAACAACTACTACAACACCACGGTCGTGAACAAAAACGTCACCGTGAACAACATGAGGTATGCCAACCAGGGTGTTCCGGGCGCTGTGACCGCGACATCCGGCCATGCGTTCACTTCCGCTCAGCCGGTAGGACGGAACATGGTTG
Source organism: Dongiaceae bacterium (assembly GCA_035499255.1). Taxonomy (GTDB): domain Bacteria; phylum Acidobacteriota; class Terriglobia; order Acidiferrales; family UBA7541; genus Acidiferrum. The sequence continues at coordinate 56,044 of DATJZF010000046.1, forward strand.
CCGTGAACCAACGCGAGATCGTCAGCGCCCCCGTCGCGGCCCATGCTCCGGCAGTCGTCCCGCCCAAGCAAGCCGTTCTCGGCGCGGGTGCCGCGACCAATTATCATCCTCCGGCAACTTTGCAATCACGAGCGGTCGTTGCCAAGACCGCGCCGCCAGCACCGCCACCATCTTTCGCAGCTCGCCAGGCCGCCATTCAAAAGAACGACGGGCAGCCGCTTTCGCTCGCACAAGCGCGCGGGATTCAGGCCGCGCAGCCGCACCCGCCCACAACTCAGGCTCAGATTCGTATGGCGCCACCCGCCAGAGCTGTGACTCCGCCGGTCACAAACAATCGAGTTAACAGCGGCCAATTCAACCAACCGGGCCCGCTCAACAACAACGCGAATCGGCCTCCCAGCGGCGGCAATCCGCCGAATGCCCCGAATAACACCGTCAACCACCCGGCGACCGTCAACGCGAGTCAGCCGCAAGCCAACCAGCCACAAATGAACCAGCATAGTTACAACGACCGTCCGCCGACGTCCCGGCCGAATACCAACGTGAACCAGCAACTCGAGCAGAAGCACCAGCAGCAGATCGAGCAGCTCCAGCAGAAGCAGGACCAGCAATATCAGAAGCTTCGGCAGAAACAGGTGCAAGAGCAGCAGCGGGTTCAACAGCAGCAAAATCAGGAGCACCAGCAGCAGGTCGAACAGAAGCAACAACAACAGATGCAGCAGCTCCAACAGAAGCAGCACCAGCAACAGGAGTCGCTACAGCAGAAGCAGCAGGCCGATCATCAAAAGGCGTACAAGGAACCGCCTGCAAACAACAAATCGAACAATCAACACGAGGAGAAGGACAAGTCTTCTCATCACTAGTAGGTGACGATATCGAAGCCCGGGGCGCGGACAATTCCGTTCGCGCCTCTTTTTTTGCCCGGCTTCCCCTGTGATATCTTTGGAAGAAAGCTCTATGCCTTTAACTTCTGTTTCTCCGGTTTTGTTTCGCCGGGTCATGGGCAGTTTTCCGACCGGCATTACTGTTCTGACTGTCGAGCGCGAACCCGGCCAGGTCCACGGCATGACCGCGAACTCGTTCACGTCCGTTTCCCTGGAACCATTGTTGATTCTGGTTTGCATTGACCACAACGCCCGGCTGCTTTCTTATCTGAAGGAACAGAGGCGTTTCGGGGTCAACATTCTGAAGGACTCGCAACGAGCCATGTCTGAGCACTTTGCGAAACCGCAATCGGACCCGATTGAGGAAACACGACTAGGAATCCGTTTTCGCTGGACTGATTCCGGAATTCCTTTGCTTGACGAAGGCCTCGCGCACCTCGGCTGCAACGTGGCTGCAGAGCACGTCTCCGGCGACCACACCATCTTCGTCGCGGAAGTGGAAAGCCTTGAGCTGAACGACGGCGAGCCGCTCGTGTACCATCGCGGGAAATACCGCAGCATTCAACCTTGATTGGTTTTCGCGAGTGAGCTCTAGCGTTCGGAGCTGCCGCTGGGGCGTGCCGGTTCGGCAGAGTCTCCCAATTCTTTGCGATGGCTCTTCACTTCGCGCAGCGCGTAAATGGGCTTGTTTTGCGATTCGTAGTAGGTCCGCGAGCTGATTTCTCCCAGCAGACCCATCGAGATGAACTGAATACCGCTGACAAAGGACACTGCGGCGAGCAAAAGCAGCGGCCCGTGCTCCGCGATCACATCGTTATGCAGAATCAACTTCTGCGCCACGAGGAAGCTTCCGATCAGGAATCCAATTCCGGTTCCCGCCAATCCCAGCAACCCGAAAAATTGCAGGGGTCGCGTGGAGTAATCCAGCAGGAATTTCACCATGATCAGGTCGAAGAACACGCGAATCGTCCGGCCGATACCGTAATTCGATTTGCCACTCTTACGATCCGGATTGGAGATCGGTACTTCAGCGATCCGCGCACCCGTGGAGCTTGCCAAGGCGGGAATGAAGCGGTGCAACTCGCCATAAAGCTGGATCTCTTGGAGAATTTCGCGGCGATAGGCTTTGAAAGTCGTCCCAAAATCGTGCAACTCGATCCCCGAAAGTTTCGCCATCAGCCAATTGGCCACGCGGCTCGGCAAGCGCCGCATCAACCAATGATCGCGCCGCTGGGAACGCCAACCGCTAACCAGATCGAAGCCCTCTTCAATTTTTTCCAGGAAGCGCGGAATCTCTTCCGGATCATGCTGCAGGTCGCCGTCCATCGAAATCACAACTTCGCCGCGCGCAAAATCGAAACCTGCCTTGAGGGCCGCGGTTTGTCCGAAGTTGCGCCGCAGGCGCACCACGTTCACCCGCCGGTCGTGCTCGTAAATTTCGCTCAACACCCGGTACGAGTTGTCCTTGCTGCCGTCGTCGACGAATACCATTTCATATGGCTCGCCGATCGAGTCCATCACTTCGGTCACCTTCATGTACAACGTGGGGATGTTCTCCTGTTCGTTATAGAACGGAACAACGATGGTGTAACGTATCGGCGATTCAGTGCGCATACTTCGTAACTCTTTTTCTTAGGATTTCTTCTCCAGCCATCTTCCGGGTGGCTTCAGTTCTGCTTTCGTTTGTGATCTGACCCGCTCGAACGTGGTATAGCCTGAATCTCAGGCTACGTCCCCCATAAGCCTATAGCTTAGCAGGCGAATCCCCTCGGTGGCGACAAGTTTTCTGATTCCCGCGTCTGTCAGGATCTCCAGTTCCGTTTGTCGCGACTCCTGCAGGCGTGTCGCGGTGCGTCGCAAGTCCTCGTCCGCATATCCTGGGTGGCACATCAATTCGGTGGTGCCATCCGGCAGGTTGGACAAAAGCTGCGCCACCCCCTCTCGTGTCAGCACGCCGGTTTGGGCGATTCCGCAGAAATAATCTGTCGTTGCCACGCCGGCGCGATCCGCCATCTCCCGTGCATCCCTGGCCAGCAACTTTAAGCCGCGCGCTTGCACACCCTGTTTCAACAAAACGCTCGCACTTTGCTCGCCGGAAGAAAGTGCCGACCGTAATTTCGATTCTTCGTGTGATACGCGGATTGCGCGGATACCGTGTTTTCTCGCCAGCTTCAATGCCACCTCAAAAAGCCCGGGCAACATTTGCACGTGTTTGTGCCCGTCAAGATGCGAGGGTTTAATCCCGGCTTCGCACACTTTTAGAATCTGCGCATCCCACTCCCGCTCCACTTGGTCAACCGCTAAATTTCGTCCCGCAATCCGAAGCAGCAGGTTTTCCGGCCCGCCCTCCAAATTTCCGTCCCCATTCACGAGCCCAGCCACCTGCTGTCGAGGGGCTGTCGGCCGCCCGTCACTCAAATTGAGGTGTACGCCGATTCCCAGTTCCGGGTTCGCGCGCGCCACATCCAGCGCCGACCCAAACGCCTGGCCATTGGCCAGCAGGGAAGTGCTCGTTACCAATCCTTTCCTGTGCGCCTCGGCGATTCCGCGATTCACGCCCTCCGTCCATCCCAGGTCATCCGCATTCACGATGAGATTCTTCAATTTTCTTGTTCTCCTGTCCCTTCGGACAGCTACTCTTTCGACTTCCCGCTTGCCTTCGTACCATTGACCCTTTTTCTTGCTAACTCTAGCATGGCCTTCTAGAGGGCCATATGACGGTGAACTTGCGCGAATTAAAGCAAGTTGGCGCTAAATACCGGGAAAAGCGCCGTGGCCGCCGGATGAATTCCCGCGTTCAGATCAAGCTGGAGTGGGATTCGGGCGGTGGCGAGCGGCATTCCCTGGAAACGAACACCCGTATCGTGAACCCTTACGGCTGTATGGTCGTGCTTTCGGATTCGTTGGATTTAGAGCAGCGTCTGGCTCTCACGAATCTGGCAACTCAGGCGAGCAACGCGGCCGTGGTCGTCTGGAAAGGGAACGAACAGCCGGAAGGCTGGGAATACGGGATCGAACTGGTTGCGCCGGACATGGATTTCTGGGGGATGGAACTGTGACAACTTTGCCAAAACCGAACGCTCCTTCGGCGGCTGCGACCACGCAAGTGAAACGCAGCGCAACGACTGCTCGCCCGCAGACAAATGAAGAGAGACGCCGGGCGCAGCGTGTGCTGCTTCGCATGCCGGTGCTGCTGCATTTACCCGGGAAAGCCAATCCCATTAACGGCTTCACGCACACGGTCAGCGCCACCGGAGCGATGGTGATTCTGCCGGAGGGCTTGCCGACAGGCACCAAGGTTTCCATCGAGAATCCGAAAACCCAGAAAAAAGTCGAGGCCCACGTGGTTCGCCCTCCGCAGATGAATCCCGAGGGCTCCCTGGTCCCACTCGAATTCACCTCCCCCTCTCCCCAGTTCTGGAATATCTTCTTTCCACCCACGACCAACTAAAAAAGGACGCCGCGATTTTGCTCGAGGCGTCCCGTTTGCTCTCCGTCTGTTTTCGGAGCAGCTACATTACTGTGATTTTGGTCGTGGCTGGACCGGACTTGGCATAGTTGGTGTCTCCGCTATAACTCGCGCCGATGGTGTGGCTCGTTCCACCGCCTCCACCCCCGCCTCCGCCGCCACCACCGCAACCTGCCGCAGCAATCGCAGTCAACAGCACAGCCACGATGCCAGCATAAACGTAGCCGCGCCGGCGCGTCTTCGGCATCCACTTCAGCCCGAGCATCAACAGGAGAATACTCAGAAGAGCGAGCGTGCCCGGCAACAACGGAGTCATCCAGAAGCGGGGCCGGGCGTTCGGCGGCGGATACAATCCGGCGATCGCCGTGGACACAGAAGCCAGACAGCCAGCGCCTGTAGTCGCCGATCCCGGCACCGGCGTGTAGCTCACCGTCCCGGAAACGGCGGCACCGTCCAGCGTAAACGCCACGGTTCCACCATTCGTGATCCCGCACGGTGCTTCGCCATTGCTCAACGACGCGACTTGTGCGTTCAACGTCACCGTCTGGCCCGCAGTGATGGAGGTAGCACTTGCCGACACGGCGATCTGCGTTGTTGCCGGTGTGATGGTCACGGTCAGTGGAATGCTCGTGCTTCCGGCAAAATTGACGGGTACATTCTGCGGAGGTGCGAATGTTGCGGTGATGCTGTGGCTTCCTCCGTTGAGCTGGACGAGTTGATCCTCAGCCAGGCCTTCCGCGATCAATTTCGCCTGGTTTGTCGCGTTGAGTTGCCCTGCGATTGGCCAATCATTCAGTGGGTTTCCATTGTCAGACAATGTAATCGTACCTTGCGGACAAGGATTCGCGGGCGGTGGGAGGACGTTGTTGCCCGTACACGCTGTTCCATTCGTCGGTGTAACCGCAATTTGCAGAATGTAGGGGCTGCCATATGGCACGGTGATTGACCCGGTCGCCGGCGGCAGAATCGGATTGTTGTTCGAATCAAACGTTACGAATCCAACTGTCGTTTTGCTCGTCTGATTCGCTCCACTTACGCTTACCGAAAGCGGTGCCGACAAGCTCCCAGCGTGCGACACGTCACCGCCGTAATACGCCTCGATGAATGCGGTCCCGGGTGGCAACAGATTCGTGGTTATCGTCACGCTGCCTCCCGACAGCGTAAACGACCCTGATCCCACCACGGACCCAAGCACGGATTGATTGGCGTCTAGAGCAGTTAGTGAAACGTCACCGGCCGCTGCGGACGGTGTGACGCTTACCTTCACGCTGTAGGACTGGCCGGAGATGTTGGTGGAGCTGCTCGGATTCGACAAAGCGGTTGTGGTCGCCGTGCGGCTGAAGCTGCTCCACTTTGCCAGCAGGTTCGTGACGTTGATGGACCCCAACCCCGTAGCCAGGTCATATCCGGCCCCGGCAGTAAACGCCGCTGCGTTGCCCTGATAAATCAGCACGCCAAAGCCATTGCTCGTCGTGTTGCTGCAGTTCGGCGTGCCCGCGGCGCACGCCACCGAGTTGTTACCCGCGGTGACGTCGTTGAACACGCATGACGCATTCGGGGTTTGCCCTACGGAGGAGGCGCAGTGCCCGCCTGTATAGTTCGAGTCTGATTTCGCCAGCCCGTACAGTACGTAGTTTGCGTTTCCTTGCCGCTGGCCCGTCTGCTGGTTCACTAGCGCCATGACGGCCGCGAACGCAGGGGTCGACGCCGACGTGCCCCCGACGAGCGTGAACACTGCCGACGTGCCGCTCAGCGAACACGGGTTTCCATTCTGATGTTTCGAATCCGAATCGCACGTCACCAGCGCCACGTTGTTCTGACCATTGCTCGCGAAGAACGAGATGTCTGGAAGCAGTCGGGTGGTATAGCCGGTAGTATTCGGCGTGATCGGTGGATTACCCCACAGCTGGTAAGCTGGCTTTGCATAACCCCCTGTACATGTAGTGCCATTGTCGGTCGCGCAATTACTCGGGCCGCCCGACCCTCCCGTTAGGTCGTCTCCCTGAGGGTTCACTGCGGTACACGGCGTTGTCGGATAATGAATCGCGCAGGCCGAATCGTTCCACGTCGTTTCCGGCATGTACATCTTTGCCGAATTCGGCGTCCCGCTAGTCGTGTCCCAATAGGTGCTGTTTTGTGTGGTAGGGTCGAAGTCCGTGCCGCCCGCCGCCACATTGTAAGGCGTCGACGCTATACCGCTTACCGCCACACCATCGATCGCGGCGTTCGGGCTCACGCCGGACGGGTCCGGATCACAGCCCGCCGATCCGTTATCCCCAGACGAAACCACCACCGTGATTCCTTCGGCGGCCGCTTGCTGCCATAGCCCGTTATAAAACGCATTTGCCGTCGCCCCCAGAAACGCCTCGCAGATCCCATAGCTCTCGCTGAGGATGGGCGCAACGTTGTTATCCACGATGTATAGCGCGGATAAGTCGACGCCTCCGATCACGATATAAGGATCTGTGGCGGCCGACTGCGTGGTGACAAATTTAATTGCGGCCTTTGGCGCGATGGCACCCGCCCATTCCACATCCAGGTCGGACTCGCCCTCGTCCGGCTGTGTAATTCCCGGGTCCGGCCCGTTCAGGATCACTTGCAGATTGCCGGTAGTAGGCGTGGTGTAACCTTCGGTACAGTCCGGGTGCAATCCAAACAAGGTCCGGAAGTCGCAGATGTCTTGCAGATTGATATTGGACTGTCCCACGACGGCGATCGCTTGCCCGCTACCATCCGCACTCGACGGCACGTTGTAAATCTTCGCGAAGTCTCCCGGACCTACGGCGAAATTCGGAGGCGTACCGCTTCCGTACGTCACTAGCGGGCTGAGCCGGCCGCTGGCTACGTCACGCTGGAAAACGCCCAGCTTCTTCACGTGCGCTTGACGGGGAAAATTGTGCAACGACACGACACCCGCCACGACCGGAGCCAGCGCCGTGGGAATCTGAGGTTCGCTCACATTCGCAAAATGTTCCTCGCCCTTCACGAGGAAGCGATGAATCTCCGTATGGAACGCGCTCCGCACCTGCGCCACGTTTCCACTGAACTCGATCGCGGTTCGTCCGACGCTCACTTTGCTGATCTGGAATCCCTGCTTGGTCAACCAGTCTGTCACCGCCTGCACGTCGGCATCCGACGGCCCGAACTGCTTGCCAAATTGTTCGGGCGTCAGCCAACCATGAAAATTGCCGGAGCCCTTTGTCTGCTGCTGGTCGAGCAACTGCCGCAATGCCTGCTCCTGATCGGTGCTCCGTTGGAGGAGCAACAACATCCGCGACATGGGCTGGGAGTCGGCCAGCGCACCGCGATCATAGGCTGGCCGAGCGTAGGGATGGACGTTTCCGCGAATTTTTACCGTTTCGGCATCATTGACGGTTTCCACGATTCGCGATGCCACCGGCGGCCGTTGCGCTCGCACGCTCGCGGCGCCCACCAGCCCCAATGCCAGGGAGCTGACCAATAAACGGCGAAGTAGATTCCTCATGCCCATGGAAATCCTCACGGTGTTCAAGTTTTATGTCGCAACCTTAAAGCGGCTCGTGACGATCTGTGGAAACGGGCCCCCCACGCGCAGCCACAGTTCGACTGAGTTTTCAGATGCGACTCGCAACGCAACGGTTGACAGCACAAGCGCGTCAGACCATTTTCTTGCGAGTTTGTGACTTTTAGTTTACCAGCACACTAAAATCCGTGGTCTGAACGATTCCATTCGACGCACCGGTGATCTCCACGATCACCTGTCCAGTGACCGCCTGCGAGATTGGCGCCGAGGTTGAACTCAGTGTATTGCTGTCACCGAGATATTGCGCTTTCAATGTATGCACGCCTACAGGCAGAGAAGTCGCCAGAAACGTGGCAATTCCGGCGTTCACTCGCACCGGGCTACCCAGGGCCTGTCCATTGTCGAATAATTGCATGCTGCCCGTCGGTGTAGCGGCTCCGGACGGAGTCACCGTCGCGGTAAGCGTGACCGGCACGCCGAATCCTGCTTTCGCATTCGAGGACACGAGGTTCGTTGTGGTGCTTACCGGTCCACCGCCACCGCCCCCTCCTCCCCCTCCTCCGCACCCATACACAAAGCTCGCCACGAGCGCTACTAACCCGATAAACGCAGCAAAGTTTCGCCCATTTTTTAGTGGAAATGCAATTCCATACACGGCGAGAAATACCACGCCCACCGCCAAAGTCCATCGCGACATCAACTGCCGCCTCGCTCCGCTATTGGCTGCCTTTATAGCGCTGGATGGCGGCGGATTTGGACTGAGCGTGATTGTCGTCGTGGCTGCTCCGCTCGATATGGTTACGTTTGGTTCGGCAAACGCACACGAATATCCCACAGGCAAAGTGCTGGCGCCCGTGGCGCAAGCCAATGCGACTGTTCCCGTAAATCCGCCGCTCGGCGTGATCGTGACGGTGCCGCTCCCAGAACTCCCGGCGAGCACCGGGATCGATCCCGGCGTCACATTCAGCGCAAACGTCGATGCGTCGAGCGTGACGGTCGCCGAATCTCTTGGCTGCCAATTCGTGTCGCCGCGGTAATGAGCGTAGATGGTGTGCGCTCCCGGTGCGAACGGAAAGCGCACCCCGTACACCGAAGTAGCCGTAGGTCCGGCTGTGAGGGGCTGCATCGCTAGCAATTGCGCTGGGGCGCCGTTCAACGAGTCCCAGAATTCCACCGTGCCAGTCGGGAAGGGAAGATTCGGGTTCGCAGGATTCGCACTGACCTTCACATTGAAGGTGACCTGCTGATTTGCGAATGCGGTTGCGGGTGCGGAAAGCGCGACTGCAGGCGATCCTCTTTGTACTGTGAACGTCGTCGCTGCGCTGCTGGAAGAAGCGTTCGTGGCGTCGCCGGAATACACGGCATAGACCGACGCCGTCCCCGCTTGGGTCCAGGCGAACTGAATATTGGCCATCCCGCTGTTGATGGGACTGGCCACGGAACGCGGCCCGACGGCATCCCAGATGGTTACCGTTCCGGTTGCAGTCCTGGGCATGAGCGTCACGACGAATGTGCCCGTGTCGCCAAGGTTCATCGGCGTCGGACCAACTGCGAGTTTCGTAATGGTGGCCGTGCCGCTGGTGTCGCCCACGGTGACTGTTTGTGTAAGTTCGTTTACTGGATCACCCGTGGTGACGCCAACAAAGTTCGGATCGGTTGCGGGAAGGTACGTTGCGCCGATCACGTGCGCACCCGGTGGCAGCCCCGAGACCAGCGTGTTCGCCTGCGCTTGTGGACCGAAAAATCCGCTGGTCTGCAGCGGCACCGGCGCACCAAGGGGATTGCCATCTGAGGTGAATTGCACCATTCCGGTTGCGGCAATCGTGCCCAAACTCGACACGATCGCATGTACACCCACGGTTCCGCCGGCCGAAACGGTGGGCGAATTCACGCCGACCACGACGAAGGGAGTCCCCTTGTTGATGGTAAGCGCGATCGTTGCCGAGGTACTCGCGTGGAAGCTGCTGTCCCCGGAATACAGCGCCGCGAGCGAATGCATGCCGGGCGTGAAGGAATACGCGGCTCCGCCTCCGGTGGGAATGTAAGCGATTCCATCCGGTCCAAGAGAAGTGGTAATCACTGTAGAGTTGTTGTCTTGAATTTGCACCGCGCCGGTTGCGATTCCCTGGCCTGATACACCAGCTACAGTCACCTTCAGTGGAACAGATGCTCCGTACCCCACGCTTCCGGCGGTTAATCCAATCGGCGCAAGATTCGTTGTGCTGTCCTCCGGCGTAATCGTCACCGGAAGTACTGCGGAATCGCCCTGCCCAAACGTGCCATCGCCGGCATAGTGCGCCAGCACGTTGTATTGCCCGCCGGGCAAATCACTCACCGCTCCAGTGAACGTGCCGCTGGTGCTCAACGTGAGTGTCTGCGCCGAATCTCCGAAGCCGTCGGTTTTGATTGCGACCAGCCCGGTTGGTATACCGCTGGCATCGGAGGATGTCACCGACCCGCTAAGCATGATCGGCGTCCCGTGGGTGACGTTCAACGCCGAGGCCTGCAAGATCACCGAAGAGGGTGCGTGCAAAGCGCTCGGCCAAGCGCTAGCGAGGTTTGTCACATTAATCGATCCCAACCCAGTTACCAGGTCGTATCCGGGTCCTGCGTTATTCCCACCCAACACCCCGTTGGTTCCCGCTACAGTCGAAGAGCAACCTAGTGATCCGCCGGCGCACGACACGCTGTTGTTTCCCAGAGTCACGTCATAAAACACGCACGAAGTTTGTGCGGTCGGATTTGTTTGTTGTGACGAATCGCAAACACTCGCCGGCGTTGCCGCCAGGTTGTAAAGCACGTGGTTGATCTGCCCCTGGTATGGGCCATTTTTCTGTTCGATCAGCGCCAGAATTCCGGCCAGCGCGGGCGTAGCTGCGGAGGTCCCGCCGACCAGCGTCAGTCCTACCACTTGCTGCTGCGCATTGATCTGGCAGGGCGTGCCGCCAAGACTCGTACAGTACACGAAATCGTCATGAGCTGACGCCGCGGCTAGCGCGAGGTCCGGCAAGTCCCGGGCCCCGTCGGCAGGAACACCATTTCCCGATTGCCAACTCGGTTTCGGATACACGGTGCTGGCGCCGCCGCTGCCTGCGAGCAGCGTGACATTTGTGCCTCCAAACGCGCAGTTCGTGGAACTCGCCGTCTGCGATGGATCGCAGCTCTCGTTCCAGCCGCGTTCGGGGATATACCCGAGAGCCGAGGAGTAATCGGAGGCGTTCGTCGTGTTCCAATAAGTGGTCGGCTGCAAGCCGTCGTCGAACTCGGTGCCTCCCACCGCCACGTTATACGGAGTAGAGGCCACGCCGTTTACGGCTGGTCCCAACTGCGCCGGCGCTCCGGCAGTCGGATCGTCGCAACCGGCCGCACCATTGTCCCCCGCTGCCACGAGCACGGTGATGCCTTCGGCGGCAGCTTGCTGCCACAGCGCGTTGTAAAAGGCGTTGCCAGCCGGCCCAAGCGCCTGTTCGCAAGCGCCGTAGGTGTACGTCAAGATCGGCGCAATCTCCTGATCGATTGCGTATGCCGCCGCTAAGTCCACGCCGCTGGTCGTATCCGTACTCCCCGCCACGATGAGGTCGATCGTTGCGCCGGGAGCAACCGCGCCCGCCCATTCCACATCGAGCAACGCCTCTTCCGCATCCAGTTGGCTCGAGATTCCAGGGTCCGGGCCCGTCAGAATGATGTTGGGATCGTTCGTCTTCAGGCCAAAGATTTGGCGGAACTGCTGCACATCGGTTAATTCAATCTGTGACTGCGCGGCCGCCGCGATCGTTACCCCGCTGCCATCCACTCCGGCGCTCAGCAAGCTTTTGGTCCCGTAGATCGTCGCAAAATCCCCCGGGGCGACGTAGTAGGTGTTGCCGGATCCAGCTGCCGTCAGATGAGGCGCCAGCGAGCGATTTAGCAGCTCCGGGTGCGTAGTTTTCTTGGGGTGAACCGGCAATTGCTTGCCAAAATCATTCAGTGAGAACACGCCCCGTGTAATGCCGCTGAGCGACGCAGGAATCGCGATGTCGGTCGAGTTTGCGATGTGAAGTTGCCCGCCAACCCGGTAATACTGAATTGTGGTGTGAAACGCAGCTTCCACCTGGCTTACCGTTCCGCTGAACTCCAACCAGCGACGTCCCGCCGCGATGGCGTCCACATGAAGGCCCGAGCCCTCGAGCCACTTGCGTGCCTGCTCGATACTCACCTCGGTCGCACCAAATTGCTGACCGAACTCCGCCGCGCTTAGCCAACGGTGGTATTTCGGCGAGAGCTTCGCGTGTTGGTCTTCCACGAGCTTTTGCAACTCGGCTTCTTGGTCCAGGCTGGGCGCCAGCACCAGCACCATTCGGCGCAAGTTGTGTTCTTTTTCCAGACGGCCCGCCACATTTTCGTCTGCGGCCCACAGCGGTCTCGTGTGACGTATAACTAAGGACGGCTGTTGGCCGTACCCTGCGGGTGTTTCCGTCTGAGCTACAAGTCGAGGGGAGAATCCGAAGATTTCTGAAAGCAGCAATCCGAGCAGGCTGAGTAGACGAATCGTTCGCGGAACCAGCAATGCTTCCCACCCCTTTACTGCGCCAGGCGCGCGGTGAATGAGCAGGTTCGCTCTGGCTATTTTCTTCCTCGACTCAGACGCCGGTTTTTCCTTGTCAGGAAGCAGGACTCAAAACAGTTTACACACGCATCCGATATCGCACAAATCCAGTCAATTTCTCATAACTTGTCGTTTTGGTTGATAAGCGCCGTTACCAGTTCAGTTCCACGTTCCCGCCCGACAGGATAATCCCGATTCGGGGATTCGAGCCCGCGTCGAACCCCAGTTCCGCGAGCCCGTTTTGCCGCAACAGCGGAGCCAGGGCCACCGCGCTCGAAGGCTCGATCACGATTTTCATCCGCTCCCACACCAGCCTCATCGTGGATACAATCTCGGCTTCGCTGACCAGCAGTATGCCATCCACGAGTTGCCGCAGGAGAGCAAACGTTCGCGGCGCCAGCGACGCGCGCAAGCCATCCGCAATCGTATCGCTCGTTTCCAGTACCTGGAGTTTCCCGGATTTCAAAGATCGGTACGCATCGTCGGCCCTCTCTGGTTCGCAGCCATAAACACGCACGTCCGCCCGGGTGCCCTTGGAGCCAAGGCATGTGCCACTCAGCAGGCCTCCACCACTGACCGGCGACAACACGGCCTGCAAGTCCGCCACGTCTTCCATCAACTCCTTGGCTGCCGTCGATTGGCCGGCGATGATTCGATCATCGTCGTATGGATGCACCATCACTGCGCCGGTCTCTGCCTGCACCCGGGCAGCAGTCTCCGCGCGCGACGTCACGTTTGGCTCGCAAAATGTGATCCGTCCGCCGTACGACTCCACGGCGCGGCATTTCACTTTCGGGGCATTTGCCGGCATAACGATTGATGCCGGAATTCCCCGCCAACCGGCCGCACACGCCACTGCCGCCGCGTGATTGCCGCTCGAGTGGGTTACCACGCCCCGGCGCGCCTCCTCGTCGGCCAATGAAAAAATCGCGTTTGTCGCGCCGCGAATTTTGAACGAACCGGTTTTCTGCAGGTTCTCGCATTTGAAAAAGAGTTGCGCACCGGCCAGTGCATTCAGCGATCGGCTCGTCAATACCGGCGTCCGGTGAATTCTCGCCCGAATCCGATCGTGGGACTCGAGAATTGCCTTCCAATCCGGTTGGAGTCCGCCCGTTTTCGTCATTCTGTCTGCGGTAGCCATTTGATGAGTGTATTCCAACTCCGGCGCGACGCGGGCCTTCAGATCTGCGGCCTGGCGGAATACTGGGCGTACCAAACCTTTAGCACCACGGGGTCTGTCTTGACCAGGCCCCGGCGTCTGATAACCTTACAGGCAGCCCAACCCGGGTCCAGTTGTCCCCAGCCCGGTTCGGAGAACTCCGTGACTCCTTCAGAACGCCGGCAACTGGAGCGGTTCCGCATTCGTGTCCCACTGCGCTTTCGTCCCGTGGGTCTCGCTTCCGATCAAACAGAGCACTTCACCGAAACTGCGAACATCTCACGGGGCGGTTTCTTTTTTGTCACCTCAGCGCCGCTGCAAGTCGGCATGCCTATCGAAGCCACGCTGAATATGCCCGCGGAAGTGACCGGGGGAAATCCCGACGTAACGCATTGCCGCGCACGCCTCGTCCATGCCAAGCCTGACGCTTACAGTGATGGCCGCATGGGTTTTGGCGCAGAGATTGAGATGTACATCGATCCGAAGAAATCTGACGGGTCGTCGGCGCCGCGTCCGTTGCCCCAACCAAACAGGCCTAAGCCGTAACAGCTACGCGACCGTTTGAATTGCTTCGCGCACGCGTACGCTTGTTCCCGCCTCTATTTCGCGACTGTAATCGTCGTCTTTGCTGATCCTACGTTTTCAAATCGGTCATAGGCCCGCACCGCGATGGTGTGTTCACCGGGCATCAAACGCTTCACCGTGAACGTGTAGGTTTCGGATTTGTAGTCGTTGATCCCTTTTTCAGGTGACAGCAGGACCCAGTCGCCGCCATCCACGCTGTACTGTGCCCTTTCGATGCTGCTCGTCGGATGCGTTGCTGTGAATCGGAAATCGTAAGATACGCCTTGCGAGCGGTCCGCATTCATTCCCGTCGCGCTCGATTCGATCTTTGCAATCGCCGGATTGGTGTTGTCGACCTCGAATCTTTCGCTGTCGCGCTCCGTTGTCAACGCCATTGCAGGCGGGTTAGAAGGCGCATCGCTCGCCAGAATCTTCAAGTAATACGCGCCATCTGGCATCGATGCTGTGTCCCAGGAATAGAACTTTTGCTCCAGATTGTCCTTTAGCAAGAGCCAGTTCTGCTGGTTCTCTTCCCGAAAATAGACCGCATATTTCAGGTCATCGTCATTGTCGTCGTGGGCCGACCACAACACCGTCTGATAGCCTCTTTGCAGCGTTCCCTGCGGCTGTACTTCGAACTTTGGAGGCGTGGCTGCGGTGATGACAACACCGCCCGGTGTCATCGGATTGGCGGCGGGGGGCTGCTTCAGTGCCACGTTCCCTTGCGGCGCTGGCATGACCGAAGGCGCAAACGCACGGACGCCCGCATCCTGCAGCGCAATCCCGTCAATCGCCGGAGCCACGTTCTTCGGCTGATACGACACGCCGACCCATTCGATCCCGTCTCCCGGCCGGCCATCGTGGATCACAGCTTTCCACTGTACGAAACGGGCAGCTGGCGCTTCAATCGGTGCATCGGTGGAACTGTAAGGTCCATACCACTGCGACCACTCTTTGCCCGGATCTTCCGTGTTACCGCTACGCACGAAAATTTCTAGTCGCGGTTCTTTTGTTTCCTTCGCGGCTTTGCCGCTCCCTGCTGTCGCCGGCGGTCCCCACCATTCAATCCGTCCCCACAGGGATAGCAGCTTTGCGTCGAACGACTGCGACTCGAAAGTTCCTTCAGACTCGTACTCCGGTCCTAGAGAGAATACTTTTCCAGGATTCGCGGTGCACAAATAGACCTTGCCTCCCGTCGACCGCGAGATTCCTGTGATTTGCGCCGATCCTGACTTTGCCAGTTGCGCATATACCCCACGCCCGTCGATCACCAGCAGCGAACCGTTGTTTCCTGTGCCCGCCAGCAAACGTCCATCGGAATTCAATCCAAGCGCGTACACCACTTCGTCACGAGAGGTCCATATTTCTTCCGGCACGCCCTCGGCGGATATACGGTAGATGCTGCTCGAAATCGCTTGCGGGAAAGCCACGAATGGTGCGGCAATCGCCCCGCCCGGCGCGCCCGCCGCCGTAATCGTCGTTGTGCCTTGTTGTGTCTGGATCACCGCAGACGGTCCGATGCTTCCGCCGTGCGCTTTATCTCCGATCGCGGAGACATAGACGCTGCTGTCCGGTCCCACCACCAGCGAAGTCACCTCGCGCTTTGCCGTTTCATAAACCACAAATCCGCTGGGCTGGCCTTCTGGCGCTCTCTTGCCTTTGCCCGCCTCCATCGTTTTGCTGATTTGCAGCACCCGTCCATTCGGCTCAGTTCCTGCCAGCAGATTCCCATTGCCGTCCAGCGCCAGAGTCTTGATGTGCGCTTCGTCGCTGCTATAGTAAACGTCGCCCTTGCCGTCTGGCGATACCGCGTAGATTTGTCCCTTGTCTCCCGTGGCCACATAGAGTGTTCCATCGGGCGCGAACGCCAGGTCCCAGATGTATTTCGCTTTCGGCTCAAAGAACACGCTCTTCTCGCCGCTCGCCGAAACTTTGTAAACTTTCCCATCTGGCGAAGTGCCCACGTACAACGTGCCCTTCGCGTCAAACGCGATGCATTGTGCCAGCAGGTCGGTCGATTCGAAAACGGTCTTTGGTTTTCCTCCGCCTTCAAACTTGAATACTTTCGCCGGCGATCCGCCGCCCGCGTATAAGACTCCCGCCGCATCCGTTCGCAGCGACCACAGGTAGGACGCGTCCGCATCCGCAATGGGCGAGAACTTCGGCGCCAGCTCCAGGTGCCCATCACTGCGTACTGCCACGCCCTTCGCCGTGCCCTTCAGGAATTCTTCGTACGTCGACTGCCGCCACCGCCGAGTGTGGTCCGCAATCGAATTACTCGCCACGCCGCATACCAACAGCGTGCCCAGCAGAAGCCGTTTCCATGGTTTCGCCATATTCGAGGTCACCGGATCTGTAGATTCAATGAGATGAGTCCGCCAACGGGTCCGCCCAGGGCAATCGAAGCCTCGCTGGCCAGAGACTCGCGCAATACCTGCACGCTTCCCGGTGTTGGTCGCCCGTCGATTACACTGATCTGCGAAAGCGGTACGTTCGGCATTTCCTTGTCGTCCCAAACCATTGTAGGGGCCGGCACAAACAAACCTACGTACAGCCGGTCATTGTGCCTTTCGCGGTTCATCAGTGCGATTAACTGGTCCAGCCCGGCCGGGCCCGAGGTTCCCCCCGGCATGGCGTTGAAATTGAATCCGCGTGAGGCGCGATTCATCCAGTCCGCATCGCTCACCAGGACGCGCAACGTCGTGCCCCGCGCAATCTGGTCCGGCACCCTTACCGTGGTCTCCGCAATCTTCGCTTCTCCCCGGTAGGGTCGAAGCAGCACGCGTACCTTCAGATTTTCTCCCGGCGCGGCTTCCCCTTTTTCCAGCCATGCGCTCTCAATGGTGTACGACTTGCGTCCCGCGAGACTTTCGACCTTCAACGACACACCTTCCACGTTCGGTACTTCATAATTGTTGGTGAACAGCCGCGTAAAGGCGCTTTGCACCACAATGGCCAGCGGCATGGCGTCGGGCGCCATCGTGTCTCCCGGAGAAACCGTGCTCTCCAGTTGCACCGGCACGTGGCCTTTTAACCGAATCTCCCCGGTCAAATGCAACGTGGTGCCTTCGCCATAGACCGTGTTTTGCGTCAGCCCATTGAATGTCGTCAGCGCCACCAGCAGTGGCGTCAGTTTCGGATGATTAATCATGTCGAAGTGCAGTTTCTTCTCACCAAGCGGTGTGTTCATCGTGAGATCCAGCGGGATCATTGCCGGAGCTGGCCCAAGCTTCCCGATTACCGCAGTAAGGTGATCGCTTGTGATGGTGCCGATGGACCCGCCCATGTTCACAATCTTTGTCGAGGCCAGCGACGACGATAGCGTCGTCACCACCCGGCTGCGCGCCATCGGAATCGCGATGTCCCCCAGATTCATCAGCGGATGCCCGCACAAAAACACTTTGTCGCCCTGAACTGCCGTCACCGTGCACGCGGAATTGATCGAAGCGTCTCCCGAGACGAGCACCATCCCCGCCATTTGGCCGGGCGCCAACTTGCCATCATCCGGCCTGGGTTCGGCCGTTCCGCCCTGCGCCGCCACAAATCCATAGCCCTGTAGTTGCGGCGAAAATTGCTGGATGGTCGTCGCTCCGAATCCGGAAAACACCAGCGGCGTTTCAATCGGCTGCAACGCGCCTCCGGGTAGCGCATTCCGCGCCAGTTCATTGCCGGGCGACTCGAGTTGCTCAGTCGGCGCTATCTTTGCGGCCGCCATTGTTTGCGCAGGTTGCTGGAGCACGTCCGCAATCGGCGTCACTCCCGCAATCGCTTCCTTCGTGAACACGCCCAACTTCAGCGACAGGGCCCCGGCCAGCTTCCCATCCAGATACACCGGGCTGCCGCTCATGCCCGCCACCACACCGGTATGCTCGACCTTCGGCCCTTTCAGCTCGACCAGGATGATTGATTGCTTCGGCCCCAAAAAGTTCGGAAGAACTCCCAGTACCACGAGATCGAATTTTTCGACCTGGTCGCCCTCGAAAATCGTGTAGGCATAGCCCTGCATGCCCACGCGCACCTGGTCCAAGGGCAACATTTCGTCCGGTTCGGGGGGAGTGGTTGCCAGCGCGTGCGTGGCCGCCAGCAGGCAAGCTAGGGTGAGAACGACGGCGCGCGTGGAACGCAAAATTTGGCCCATGTCGGCGAATGTCCCCCAAAGTGGGAAGCGAGCATGATACCGGGCGGGAGTCCGGGTAGGCAATTGAACCACAAGGCAGGCCCGACTAGCCCCATCGTCTTAGACGTTCTAGTCCCCATCGGGTTGCTTCCAGAGTGCGGCCGGTCTCACTCTTTCACCGTTCCTTGGCTCCCGACTCGTAGCGCCGGGGGCTTTAGCCCGGCAGCTTAACTCAACGCTGGTTGGTGGCCCAAGCTGGCGAAACCCGCCCCCTCTGTGCGACCATGTCCTCACCATCAGGAGCGCCCCATGTCCGAACCGACCAAAGAAGAATTGCTCGCCCGCATCGCCGAACTCGAGAAGAAAAACGAACGCCCCAAGCGCGGCACCCTGGAATTCCGCGTCGGTGAAAAAGGTGGCGTGAGCGTCTACGGCTTGGGCCGCTTTCCGGTCACGCTCTACTACGAACAGTGGATCCGCCTTCTCGACGTCTCCAACGACCTCCGCGCCTTCCTCGAGGAAAACAAGCACCGCCTCAAACTCAAAGAGCAGTAATCGAAAGCCGTGCCGAACCCGCCGGCTCGATCCAATCAGCCTTTACTCGAGGAAGGCCTGCCTGCATTTGCGTCTGAATTAGAGAGGTTGCTTCGTTCGGGCGGCGTTGATCGCAGCATTGCCTGGAATAGTGGAGTGCTGACCGCCGTTCGCTTATTACCGATAACCGATTACTGATTCCTATTCCATGTGATGCATGGCAAAGATCCGCGAGTTCCCGTTCTCGTACGGATACACATGAACCATCCAGCCGAACACCACAGGGTAAAACTTTCCGCCCGCGGCCTCGCATGCCGCCTCGGTGTGAATCGTTCCGCGCAGCCCGAATTTCATCCAATCCGGTTTCCTCCCCGCTGCTTTCGGAGGCACGCAAAGATTCGTATGCTGATGCCATGTCGCCACGCTAAGGGGCACGCGCTCGTTTAGCTGATCTTCGCTCGCCCGCCGTGGCATCGTGTACATCGCGCCCACCAGCTCAAATCCTCCATCCGCCGTTTTCTTGTACAAGAGGGAAGTGGGCCGTGCCGGATCGAAGGCGAACGCTTCCAAAAACCCGTTCGTGTAATTCGTGAAGTGATATTCCTCCTGCCGCACATTCGGCAGGAAAATCTTGTAACCGTCATTTAGCGCGACGTGGTAGTCCTTATACCTTGCGATTCCTGCGCGCAACTGTTCCACAATCTCTTCCGCGCGCTTCTGATCTTCCGGAGTTCCAGGCCGCGACGCGGTCATGTGCATGTGCGGCGTGTCGCCATGGTGCATGTGCTGCATCTCGAGCATCGCGCCATGTTCGCCCACCGACGCGTCCTGCGCGCCCATCTCCATTCCCGGCATACTCGAATGGTCCGCACCCTGCGATTCTTGCGGCTCTTGTGCCGCCACTAATGGCACGGCTGGTGCGTGATGATTCGGAATCGCCGCCAACAGCACGCCCACAACGCACAACGCGCCCACGCCAATTCCCAATTTCGTGATTAGTTGAATCCAGGTCTTGCGGCCCAACATGGTCCGTCGTCTCCCTAGTACCGCTCTCGTTTTTCTTCTCTTCCATAATACGAACGCCATCGACACTTTCTTTCTAACGATATGGTGCAGGGTTCTCATTTCCCAACTGTCCGCGCGGACAGGCGAATCCTTGCCTCATTTGCCAGTCAATCCCGCGCGTATTTTGGCTGAACCTCGCGCAGGGAGCTTCCGATTTGCTCTTGCTGATTACTGATCACCGATTACGGATTACCGTGACCTTGATCATCCGCGCTCGAACCGGCCTGGCCCGCGAGCCCATGCTAAACTTCCAGACAAAATGAAAACCGAATCGATTCGCCCGATCAGGGCCCTCTCCGGGAGTGTCGAAGTTCCCGGTGACAAGTCCATCTCCCATCGCTACGCCATGCTCGCCGCGCTTGCCGAAGGCACCAGCGAACTTCGTAATTTTGCTGCAGCTCGCGATTGCCACAGCACGCTTAGCTGCATGAAGGGCCTCGGGGCTGGTGTCGAGGTGCAGGGCACAACCGCCCGCGTCACTGGTCACGGTCTTCACGGCCTCAAGAGCTCCTGGCGCACTCTCGATGCAGAGAACTCCGGCACCACGATTCGCTTGCTTTCCGGCATCCTGAGCGGCCAATCCTTCACCACAAAAATCACCGGCGACGCTTCTCTCCAAAAGCGCCCGATGAAACGCGTTATCACTCCCCTGCGCGAAATGGGCGCGGACATCCGCGCGCGCGATGAGAATTTCCCTCCGCTCGAGATTCGCGGCGGGAAGCTGCGAGCCATCCACTACGAGACGCCCATGGCCAGCGCCCAAGTGAAATCCGCCGTGTTGCTCGCCGGTCTTTATGCGGACGGCGAAACTAATGTCACCGAACCTGCCGCCACACGCGATCACACCGAACTCGCTCTTCAGGAATTCGGCGCAATCGTCCGCAAGTCCAACCGTACAATTTCTATTGAGCCCGATCCGAAACTTCACGCCGTCTCACTCGATGTTCCCGGCGACCTGTCTTCCGCTGTGTTCCTGATTTCCGCGGCCTCGCTTTTTCCCGAGTCCAATCTCTATATTGGCAATGTGGGCCTGAATCCCACCCGCTCGGCCATTCTCGATCTCTTCGCGCAAATGGGTGCATCGGTACAGATAACGCACTTGCAGTCGAAGGGCGGCGAAGTCGTCGGCGACCTCACGATCAAAGGGACTCAGCTCAAAGGTGGTTTGCTCTCCGGGAATCTGGTTCCGCTCTTGATTGACGAATTGCCAATGCTTGCTGCATTAGGTCCATACACAGAGCAGGGAATTGAGATTCGCGACGCGGCTGAGCTTCGCGTCAAAGAAAGCGACCGCATCTCTGCATTAGCAGAGAATCTAAAGCGAATGGGCGCAAACGTGGAAGAACGCCCCGACGGTCTGCGTGTCTTACCTGGAGAACTCCATGGCGCCGAAATCGATCCTCGAGGCGACCACCGCATCGCGATGGCCTTTGCGGTGGCCGGCCTCGGCGCTTCCGGCGAAACCCGTATTCTCGATTCCGACTGCGCCGCCGTCTCCTATCCGTCCTTCTTCGCCGAACTTCGACGACTATCGGAAGGCTAGATTTTTTTCCCGGGTCAGCGACTGATTTACTGCTCCGTTGCAGGCGGAATTGCTGGAGGCGCGGGTGGCGCCGCCGGTGCCGTCATCCTGGGCGGGGCCGGGATCGAAATGGCCGACTTCCTCACATCAATATTCCCGTAGCTGGTCTTCAGGGTGATCTTCGGGCCTCTCCCCGATCCATTCTTGCCCGCCAAATGCGAATCGCCGGACTCCGTCTTGCTCGGTTGCAGGTTGCCAAACTCGCTGTCGATATCGCAATTCCGGCAATCCGCCGCAATCTCAAAATTTGACGCGGCGGGCAGGGTCAGCGAAATACCTGAAGACGAGTTCGTAATTTGCACATCTTCCTTCGGCGCAACTGTGAACCGCACAGAGACTTGCCCATTCCGGTTCTGGATGTCGAGCTTCCCTCCGGGGTTCTCGACGTTGATTTCATTATCCCGCGTTCGCAGCGTTACATTTCCAGGTGCATCGACGAGATCCAGATTCCCCGAACCTGCCTCCAGGTGGCCGTTCAACGCGGACACCGTCAGGTCCGTGCGTGCCGACACCATCCGTACGCCTTTGGCAATTTTGTCTGCTCGCACCGGCCCATAAAAATCGCCATCGACCGTCAGGCTGCCACTCGCCGTGTTCACTTCAATCTCGCTGCCCTTGCCCGAAATCTTCACGTCGCCCTTGATATCAGAAGCCTTCACATCACCTTTCCGCATTTCAATCGACACATCGCCGGTTGTGCTTCGCACTTCAACGTCTCCATTCTGGCTAACCACAGTGACGTCTCTCATCTGATCCGAAATGACGATGTCACCCTTCTCCGTTTTCACCGTTAACGCCGATTTTTCCGGCACGGTCACTTCCAGGTCCACGCCGATGCGGCGGTCCTTCGCGTCATAACCCGTTGGCTGGACTTCGTATCCATCGCCGTTCTGCGTAATCGCGACGGTCGTATTCTCGCCAGCCCGATCGGCTTCTGACTCGCTCCACGCTTTCACATTTTTCTTCGCGGTCACACGGATCTGCTCGTCGTCCGTACCTCGCACGGTGATATCGCCATGTATCGTGCGAACCAGAATATGCGCGTCCGGCGGTATAGTTTTGGGCGAGACATCCAGGTCATAGCCGTAGTTGTTCCCGCTGACGTTCCATTCGGTCAATTGTTCCGGGATTTCTTCCGTGGCCACCACGATGCCCAACAACGCCAACATCCCGAACACCAGTATCAATTCGCCGCCTGTTAACACGCCGCCGCCAAACCGGCGACCCATCGTCCGCTCGAACAGCTTGATGACGCCCCAGAAAATAATCAGCAGCGGCCACCAGTGCCGGAAAAACTCCCGGAGTTCCAGATGTCCGTAGTAGTGGAGAAGAAGAATCACTCCGACGGAGATGAGCACGAGACCGGTGAAGAGACCGCTGCTGCGCGTCTGGGTGCCTGCCATATTCTCCTTATTGCCCCTGCGTTCCGTATGGCGTCTGTTGCGGATTCGAAGCCGGTGGAATCCCGGGTGGCGGTGTAGTTGGAGGCGCCGTCGCGGGCTCGACGTGCCCCTCGCGCGACGCCAGCGCCGCGCCAAGCTGGAAGGCGCCGATCACCAGCAGGATCACCGGCCAGGTATTACCGAAATAAAAGACCCCACCGCGCACCTGGTTCAACAAGTACAGCACTCCAACCGTGATTATGATTGCCGGCCCGGTCATGCTGCGAATCATGCAGCTTTGGCAACGGCAGCGCGTTTGTCCACTCATACCAGGCCTCGCTTCAGCTCTGACCGCCCATCCGGTTTCGCAACATCAGGAAGCCGACACCGATCAGAATCGCCGGCAAGATGAATTGGCGCACTCGGTAGAAGTCAAAGAAACCGAAGTTGTGCAGCAATACGAACAAGCCGATTCCGATCAGGATAATGGGACCCACGGGCTTGTTTTTCGACCAGGTTTCGAGCGGGTCCGACAGTTCCACGCCGGTAGCCTTCGCCTTCGCTACCCGCATCGCGTCGATCGCCATGTACCACGGGAAAACGCAAATCGCCACGATAAACAGTGCTTGCAGTCCATCGCCCATGTCGCTGCTGATCCCCACGATGATGAACGCGAAGATCACGATGTGCAGCAGCGCCTTGTTGTATTCGCCGTTGTAAATAGCGCCGAGCCCAGGGATTAATCCCAACAGAAACGCCAGCCCGGGATTCGGCGCGTTGGCCGGCGGTGGAACCTGCGGCGTGGGAATTCCCACCGGCGGTACTCCGGAATCGCCCGCACTCAGGGGAACCGCTGCGCTCGCGCTAGCTGGCACGCCCATTGTGCTCGCCAGGCAATCCTCGCAGTAATACACGTCCTTCACCGGCCGCACGCAATTCGCGCACATCGGCTTGCCGCAGTTGCGGCAAAAGCCCGATGCCTCCGCCTCCGGATGCACCGCACAGTTCATCGAATACTCCTCTCCAACATCAGGGGACACTCGGCCGCCAGCAGTTCCATCTGCCGGCTCAACTGGTTCGCGCGATTCTGCTGCTTGGGTGGCGTGTGTGTCTGATCGTCGCCCTTGCCCGGCTGTCTCTCGTCGTTCGTCTTCGGTGTGTTGTCTTCAGGCTGCACGCGCAGCTGATTGTCGTCTTGCCGCAGCCGCGACTGAATTTCATAGACCACTCGCAAATCCATCACATACTTCCGGCTCTTTGCGTAAGTCGTGTGCGCTTGCCGCTCCACACTCCGGTACACTGCCGATGGAGCCAGATCCGCCAGCTTGGTTTTCTTCAGTGAAGTACCAGACGCTCCCAGCACAATCAGGCACGTCGCCATCACGCTGCCAGCGCCGTATGCAAATTTCGGTGTCGCCAGTCCGCGCAGCCGCTTCGTGAACACCTGCCATGGCGTCAACCGTGGCCCCAGCGTCTGGTCCAGAATCGAGTAGATCAGTCCGCTCGGTACCTCGACCTGTTCCACATCCCGCAGGTCTTTCACCAATCCCTTGACGCTTACAAACAGCGGAGCGCAATTTGCGCAACTCGACAGATGCGCCGCGAACGCTTTCTCTTGCGCGTCCGTCATTGCGCCATCTAGATAATCAATTAGCCGCGCTTCTATCTGATCGCAGGTCCAATTCATAACTTGGCCCCCAAAACTCCCACCAATACCAAATTCTCTCGCAATCCGCTCAAATTCATGATGGCCGAACCCCCATTTGGTACAGGATTTTGGCCAGTTCGATACGTCCACGATTGATTCGCGATTTTACCGTGCCTTCCGGCACCTCCAGCACGTGCTGGATTTCTGCGTACTCCAGCTGCTGCAAATCCCTCAAGATCACCGCTTCGCGCAATTCCGGCGAGAGCCTTGTCAGCGCCGACTGCACTTGACCGCTCAATTCGCCTAACAACGCCTGTTCGTCCGGCCGCCGCCCCATCGACTCTTTGTTTTCTACCACCGGCATGGCATCGTCCAGCGAATCCGTCAAGCGATCCCGCTTCGTGCGACGATAGTGATCGATCAGCAGATTCCGCGTCACGCTTGTTACCCACGTCGCAAAGCCGCCATGCGCCGAACGGTAGCTTCCCAAGGTTCGGTACACCCTCAAGAACACTTCCTGCGAAATGTCCTCGGCCTCCGTTCGGTTTCCCACAAAGCGGTAGCATACGTTGTAAACTCGGCGCGTGTGACGGCGCACAAGTTCCTCCCAGGCCGAGCCCTCGCCCTGGAGGCATCGCTGGACCAGTTGGGCATCCTGCTCCAAGCTCTCTCAGCCCCATTCTCCAGTTACCTGCCCAGGCTTCACCCGTACGTGGGTTACTCGGCCTGTCATCCTATGGAACGTAAAATGCTTCCGAAATGTTCCCATTAGCGGACATCCGCGGGTACACCGACCTTCTCGCATATTACCTCCGCGTCTCAGCCCTTCACAAGCCCTTGTTCTTGAATTATTTACCGTCGCTTCGCTTGACCGTCCGCCTTTTCCCATTTACGCTCACAAGATATGTCTCTCAAGTCGAGGAAGGGGTGGCTGCTCCTCCTATTGGCCGTGATCGTGGCCTTTCTTGTCTACCACTCCCGCCATTCTCTCAAGCTCAGCCAGTTTAGCGGCGCCAGCCTGTGGACCGCCGTACGCAGCGCCAACTATTTCTACGTGCTCCTCTCTGTGATTGCCATCTACGCCTGCTATGCTGTGCGCGCTCTCCGCTGGCAACGATTCCAAGCTCACGTCGGTCCGGCCAAGTTTTGGAATATTTACACAATGAATCTGGCCGGCTTCACCGCGCTCTTCCTTCTGGGCCGCGTCGCAGAGCCCGTGCGCCCCGTTCTTATTTCTCGAAAAGACAAAGTTCCTCTTGCGGATACCTTCGGCATTTACGCGCTCGAACGCATCCTCGACGCATGTTCCACTGCCGCGCTTGCGTCCATCGGATTGCTGCTCTTCGAATCCTCCGGCCACCTAGAGGCGCAAGGCGCCGGCGCGGCTTTCGAAAAAGGAGCAAAAACTGCCGGCACGTTTTTCTCCGCCTTTGCCATCGTCGCCATCGCCGCTCTCGTCTACCTCCGTCTTCACGGCTCCTCCGTCCTCGAGCGCCGCATGGAGTCCTGGCTCACCTCTCACACATGGCGCGCCAGCTTCGCCCGCATCGTTCTCGGCTTCTCCCGCGGCGTGCAAACCGTTCGCACTTGGGGCGACTTGGCTTCCGCTGTGCTCCTTTCGTTCTTCCATTGGCTCCTGGTTTGCCTCTGCTACTATCTGGTCATCAAGGGCTTCACCGGTCGTCTCGCTACCCTCACGTTTTCCGACGCGATTCTCGTTCTCGTGTTCACACTGGTGGGTTCTGCCGTTCAATTGCCTGGTGTAGGCGGAGGCTCGCAGGCTCTTTCGATCATAGCGTTCACCCGTCTCTACGGCGTGCCTCAGGAACCAGCGGTTGCCGCCGCGATCGTTCTTTGGCTGGTCACCTTTGCGGCATGTACCATCGCCGGTGTCCCCATTCTCTTCAAAGAAGGTCTTTCCCTGGCCGACATCCGCCGCATGCGCGCCGCCGAAAACGACCAGATCGATTCCACCATCATCAAACATCCATTTACATCCAAGCCCCTGTAGCGCCGCAGTGAGTTTTCGAGTACTGCGGTTTGTGATCGCTGCATCGCCAATCGCCCACTGATATATCCGATATCTGATATCCTCTTCCTTAACACAGGAGAGTCTCCCAGCGTGAAGTGTCCATTCTGTGCGAATCTCGATGACAAAGTAATCGATTCCCGGGAGGGCCGCACCGGCGACACCATCCGTCGCCGCCGCGAATGCCTCAAGTGCTCGCGGCGCTTCACCACCTACGAACGCATCGACGAAATTCCCTACATGGTTATCAAGAAAGATGGCCGCCGCGAACGCTTCGAGCGCCAAAAAATTCTGCAGGGATTGTTGAAAGCGTGCGAGAAGCGTCCTGTTCCCACACCCAAACTTGAATCCATCGTCGATGAGCTCGAAGGCGTTGTCCACGACGCCACGGAAAGGGAATTGACCACCACGGAAATCGGCGAAATGATCATGCATCGCCTGAAGAAACTCGACAAAGTGGCCTACGTTCGCTTCGCCAGCGTCTACATGGACTTCAAGGACGTCCAGGAATTCATGTCCGAACTCAAAAACCTGCTAAAAGACCGCGCCGTCAAGAAGTAGTCCTGGCTCCGCAACCACCGACTACTGATTACCGACCACTGACTACGCGGCCCTACCAAATCCTCACCCGCTCTCCGGGCGCCAAATACAACTTCTCTCCCTCTTTCACGGAGAACGCCGGGTACCATGTATCGATGTTCCGCACCGTCGCCGCGCGGTACTGCGCCGGTGCATGTGGGTCCGTCAGCACTTGTTGTCGCTGTGCCGCTTCGCGTGACTTGCCTCCCCAATTTTGTCCAAACGCAATGAAAAATTGCTGATCCCCGGTGAAACCGTCCTGTTCCGGGGCTGCCTTCCCGCCAAGGGCTGCGTGGTAACCATCGTACGCAGCCGAAATTCCCGCCACGTCCGCGATATTCTCTCCCAGCGTTTGCTTCCCATTCACCGCTAAATCCGGAAACGGCTTATACGTGTCATACTGCGCCGCCAGCTTTGCGGTGGCCGCCTCGAAATGCTTCAAGTCCGCTTCCGTCCACCAATTTCTCACCCGTCCTTTCGAGTCGAACGCCGCGCCCTCCGAATCGAACGTGTGGCTCACTTCATGCCCAATTACCGTGCCGATTGCTCCGTAATTCGCTGCATCCGGTGCTTGTGGATCGAAAAACGGTGGCTGCAGAATCGCCGCTGGAAAATTCAGTCCATTGTGCAGCGGCAGATTTACCGCGTTCACTGTCTGCGGCGTCATTGTCCATTCCTTTCGATTCACCGGTTGGCCCAGCCGCGCCACGTCCTTTTGATAGTCGAATAATCTACCGCGCCAGACGTTCCCGAAAATGTCGTCCGCCTTCACCTCGTATCCTGAATAATCTTTCCACGTTTCCGGATAGCCGATCCCCACATACAGCGTGTCCAACTTGGCATTTGCTTCCGCTTTCGTCTTGGCGTCCATCCAATCCAGTGCGTCGATGCGCTTGTGAAACGCCGTGATCAGGTTCGCCACCATGGCCTGCACGCGGGCTTTCGATTCCGGAGGGAAATACCGCTGCGCATAAATTTTCCCGACCTCATCCCCGAGAAATGCATTCACGATTGCGACGCCTCGTTGCCACCTCGGCCGTTGCTGCTGTGCTCCCGTCATCGTCTTTCCGAAAAATGCGAACCGTTCCTCGTTGATTGCCTTCGGCAAGAATCCCGCTCCCGCCTCAATTTCGTGATAGGCCAGCCAATCCTTCCACGCTTCGAGCGGTTCCGACGCCACTAGCGCCGATTCGCCCGCAAATGCTCCTGGCTGCCACACTATAAAGCTGGCTTGCTTCGTTAGCCCGGCGCCCCGGAAAAACTCCGGCCAGTCCAGTCCCGGAGCTTTAGCCCCAAAGTCCGCTTGTTTCCAGGTGTTGTTCGCTTTGTGAATGTCTTCGTTCTCCGCCAGGCTTAAATGCTTCTCCGCAATGGCGTGCTCCAACTCCACCACGTGCTTCGCTCGAGCCTCTCCGTCGCTCATTCCCGCGAGCTTGAACATCGCCACGACATGCGCCTGATATCCGTCGCGCACCTGTTTCATATGGTCACTCTGCGCCAGGTAATATTCGCGATCCGGCAATTCCAAACCGCCTTGCAGCAGGTATGCCATGTAGTGGTCCGAATCGTTGAATCCCGGCGCGACCCACAAGCCAAACAAGTTCGCCGTATGAAAATTCGTGTTGTTCAGCGCATCAACGTCTGCCCGCAGCGTCTGCCCCAGCGCGTAGGCCAATTCTTTTTTATCTCGGATCGATGTGATGCCCTCGAGAATCGGCTTCAACGGCGCCAGGCCTTTTGCCTCGATTCCAGCCTCGTCCACGTACGAGTTGTAGAGATCCGCGATTTTCCGTGCCCCCGCGCCTGAGGCCGCGTTTCCTTTTGCCGCTTCTTCAATCAATGCTGATGTCCGCTTGCTGCTGAGTTCATCCAATTTCGTAAACACGCCGATTCGCGCGCGATCCGGTGGAATTTCCGTCCGTTTGATCCAATTTCCATTCGCATACAAATAAAAATCGTCACCCGGCTTCACCGAGCGGTCCATGTTTGATACGGCAATCCCGTGGCTCTCGGTCGCCGGTTCCTGCGCCCGCAGAACCGCAAATCCGATTGCCAGCGCCAACATCGCTGTGCAACATGCCGCCATTATCGAAAGCTTTCTCGTATTCTTCATCTCGCGCTCCTGACACACAAAACCACACTTACCTCCGAGTATAGTCGCGCACAATCGCGCCACGTCAATCCTCGCTAGTACGTGTCGCGGCCACTTTGGCTTCCGACTCGCGCTATACTCTCGCCATGTCCGTCCTGATCTGTCTCCTGCGCGGCGTCAACGTTGGCGGCAACCACAAAATTAAAATGGAGGACCTCCGCACGCTCTGCGAAGGTCTGAAGCTCACCAACATCAAAACGCATCTGCAAAGCGGCAACGTAGTCTTCCAAACCAGCGAGCGCAATCCCGAAGCCCTCGCCCAGAAACTCCAGGCTTGCATCGACCGCAAGTGTGGATTTCGTCCGGGAATCCTGCTCCGCACAATTCCCGAGATGCGCGAAATCATCACCCGCAACCCCTTCGCAAAACGAAAGGGAATTGATCCCGCCAAACTCGCTGTCGTCTTCCTCGAAGAAGAACCAGGCGTTTCTGCCCGTCAGGCCCTGCTGCAAATGGATATCGCGCCCGAAGAACTTCACGTCATCGGCAGCCAGCTTTACATCTACTTTCCCAATGGCCAGGGCCGTCCGCGTCTCTCCTGGCCCCAAGTCGCCAAGATCATTCCCATGGTCACGACGGCTCGCAACTGGAACACGGTTACAAAGCTGTTAGAACTCGCTGAAAAAGCGCAATAGCTAAATTTTCATCCCGGCGTAATCGACCTCTTTTCTTCTGCCCAAACCAATTGCGTTCTTGCGCAGCTTGGTTCGTAGCCTCTTCGAGCTCTAGCCGGCTGCAGGGGCGGGGCGCGCTGCGCCCTTTCTCGGCAAATACCAAATCCCTTCCGAGGAACGCCCATCTCCTGATCGGCGTGGGCGGTTGCCCCGTCTCGCGATATCCTTGACGTCATTTCTACCGGAGGTTTGCTAGAATGCCCCGCATGAACCGCAGAATGTTATTGCAGGCTGTCCCGCTGTCAGTCTTGCTGCCGGCTGGCATAGCCGAAGCCATGCAGCAGACCACTTCGTCAAAGGTCTACGAACTGCGCATCTATCACGCGGTGCCCGGTAAGCTCGACAGTCTCTTGGCGCGCTTCCGGGACCATACCGACAAGCTTTTCGCCAAGCATGGCATGCGGAGTCTGGCCTATTGGACCGCCCTCGACGAACCTGCGAAAAGCACTACCCTCGCTTACATTCTTGAGCATCCCACCCGCGAAGCAGCCGCCGCCAACTGGAAGGCCTTCCAGGACGATCCGGAATGGCAAGCAGTGAAAGCCAAATCCGAAGAGAACGGCAAGCTGGTCGAGAAAGTCGATTCTACCTATTTAACCCTGACGGATTTTTCCAAGGTTCCGCAGAGCTGAACGGTTTTCGGAACTCTCCTTTCTTGCCGGCAAGCGTTTCCGAATCCTGCCAGCTTGTCTAATATGTCTCTGTGCGTAAACGCGGGGACTCCAACCAGGCCACCCTCTTTGACATCGGCGGACCTCGTCTACCCGCTGGAGTTTCGACGGACGATGCCAGCGTCAAACGCCTCTATGAGCAGGACGGCATCTTCCTCGGAACCTCCGGCTTCACCGCGAATGGTTGGGCGGGCTCGTTCTACCCGCGCGGAATGAAGCCAAGCGAATACCTCTCCTTTTACGCGAAGACTTTTCGATCGGTTGAGATCGATTCGACCTATTACGGCCCTCCCTCCGCCGCCACTGTCGAGGGCTGGTACGACAGAACTCCGGCGGACTTCGTCTTTTCCGCCAAAGTGCCGCAGACCATTACCCACGAGAAGTTGCTCGTGAATTGCCAGGCAGAGTTCAGCGAGTTTCTCGATCGCATCGGCGGACTAAAGGAAAAACTAGGGCCGCTGCTCCTGCAATTTCCCAAGTTCAGCAAATTCGAATTCAAGAGCAGCAGCGACTTCATCAATCGCCTCGCTGCGTTCCTCGATAATTCGCCAAAACAGCACAAGCTCGCCGTCGAAATTAGAAACCCGCTCTGGTTGAACGATAAGCTATTGCAAGCTTTGCGCGAACGCAACGTCGCGTTTGCTATCACCGATACTTCCTTCATGCTCCGCCCCTGGGAGCTAAAAAAGCCTCTGGACCTGATCACCAGCGACTTCGCTTATGTCCGATGGCTCGGCGATCGCAAGCACATCGAGCGCATCACCACTTCCTGGGATAAGTCCGTCATCGACCGCACCGCCGACCTCAGAAGCTGGGCCACGCTCTGCCGTCAGATTGTCGCCGAACGCAAAACCAAACACCTCTTTCTCTTCGGCAACAATCACTATCAGGGACATGCTCCTGACACCCTCAAGACTTTCTGGCGCTTGTGGAATGACTCGTGAAAAACAACCCATCCAGCCGCCTCACCCGCAATAGGGTTAACGACGCTCTCCGCGCTCGTGGTCGCGACGAGAGCCTGCGCCAGGGTGACGGCTTCTTCTATTTCGGTGGCGGCGACGCCGTGAACTGGCTTTCCTGCACCGTCATGGTCCGTCGCATCTCCGACCTCACCCTGGAACAGTGGCTCGCGGAATTCGATAAGCTCGTAACACGCGACAACCAACTCCGCAAACAGATGCCAAAGGACTCGCCCAGTGGCAAGCCTTCCAAGCGCAGCCGAAAAACCTAACGCCGAAAAAACGCCTCGGCGAAGTCGTCTCCGGTCCATCCTCTTATGGCTCCTCGGCGGAGTTGCGCTTCTCTGGTGCTTTTTCGTGCTGCTGCTCGTCGCCGCCCGCTGGATTGACCCGCCAACGACCGCCGTGCAGATCGAGCGTCGGATACAGTCCTCGATGCACGGCGCGCCGTATCACAAACGCTTCGAATTCGTGCCATTGATTCAGATTTCACGCGATTTCCAGCACGCGGTCATCTCCGCGGAAGACGCGCGTTTCTATCAGCACCATGGCTTCGATTGGCAAGCGATCCAGAACGCTGCCGAAGACGATCTGGAAGGCGGTCGCCTCCGGGGAGGTTCCACCATCACGCAGCAGCTCGTGAAGAACCTCTTCTTCGGCACCGGCCGCTCCATCCTCCGCAAGGGCGCGGAATTCACGCTTGTTCCAATCGCCGAGCTGGTTCTCAGCAAGCAGCGCATTCTAGAGCTGTATCTGAATGTCGTGGAATGGGGCCCGGGAGTTTACGGCGCCGAGTCCGCCTCTCGCTATTACTATCGAAGCTCCGCACGCAACCTCGGCAGGGAGGACTCCGCTCGGCTCGCCGCAATTCTTCCGCTGCCTCTCAAGCGCCGCCCCGATCATATGAATCACTACAGCGCGATCATTCTTGAACGCATGCGCCAGGTTGGCTGGTAATCTTCCCGCGCAGATTCGTAATTCAGAGATTCTCTTGGATGAACCGAGGACTCTGGTGCACATCCACCTGCACCAACGGGGTGTCCCCAAGCACCTTAAAGCTGTGAACCTCACCCGCCTTGATCACGAAGATGTCCCCTGCGCGGCCTTCAAACGTCTCTCCGTTCACCGTCCACACTCCGCGGCCTTCGCGAATGAACTGAATCTCGTCATAGGGATGCCGGTGTGGACCTGGCCCAGCGCCCGGCTTGCCATGAAACAAGAACACCGACACGCCGGTATCCCCTTGTTCCGCTCCTCTGAATTCATGCGAACTCCCCACGAACGGCAACTGCTCCTGGCGCACGTGATGCATCCGTCTCATCCTCCTGGCCCGGTTGGATGAGCAAACTCCCGGTTCGGTTTCGCAGTCAGGTTGCCCTGGCGCCGGTGAAAACATGCGCCAGCAGCGAGATCACCGCAAAGATCAGCAGCAGGTGGATCAAAAATCCCGCCACGTGAAAGAACACGAAGCCGCAAATCCACAAAATAACTAACAGAATCGCCAAGCCCAGAAACGGTCCGAATCTCACCGTGCTCTCCTTTACTTCTTCGACGTACGCTCTTTCGTCATTTCCAGCGCAGGCACCTCAACCCCCAGCGCTGTCGCCAGGTCAATTTGATGATCCTGTTCGTTTACCAGAATTTCGCGGATCTGTTCGGCCATGGCATACTCGCCCAACGCCTCGCACTGCCTTACCCGCTCGCGGTAATTCCGAATCGTTTCCACTTCGTTCGCCAAATCGAACTCGAGCATCTCGTGAGCGTCGTCCGAAGTCTTCACCGGCTTCGGAGTTACTCCCGGCATCGCGCCCAGATAATCGATCTGGCGTGAAATGATCAGTGCGTGTTCCAGTTCCTGCTTGGCATGTTCTTCCAGTTGATCCGCGATGTTCATGTATTGCGCGCCCTTCAGTACCTGCGAGTACACCACATACGCAATAATCGCCTGATACTCCCGCGACAAATCCTCGTTCAATAATTCCACCAGCCGTTCACGCGATATTTGGGTGCTTTGGCCGTTTCGTGATCTCTCTTCGGGCATGCGAGGCTCCCCCCGGGAAAACGAGTTACTTCCGCCTCGCCGATCTGTCCTCGCGAGGCTGTGTGCAATTGTAGGATCAGCGCGGCTCCGCTCTATACCACGTTCAAGGTAACGTCTTGAGCGTGAGACTGTATTGCCTTGCATCTGCTCAAAGGGGGGGCACTGTTTACTCCACGAACGCAACTGCACCCTCGAACAGGTAATCACCACAGCTAGGGATGCTAGCCTGACTTTCGGGCGCGCAGGGGGCATCCCTGGTGCTGGAAAGCGCGCACTCAAGACTCGGTCCAAAGGCTTAACGAACGTGTTTCGTCTCGACTACATCTCGTGCTTCCTCACCGTTCTATCGACAGTTCTTATCGGCAGGAAGTTCTGGCAAGGCTGGGTGTTCGCCGGCGCAAACAGCTTGGTCGTCTGCGTCATCGCGGTACGAACTGCGCAATTTGGGTTCATACCCGCGAATCTCTTTTGCATTGCGCTCTATTCCTACAATGTCTGGAACTGGCGCACGCCCCGCGCGCAAACCTCCAAATAACCCTCGGCCGCAGTTCCGCCCACAAGTTCGGTCTCTGCAGCATCCCCAATCAGTGGAAGCAAAATGACTCTAAAGAGACGGAATCTTTACCGTTGACCCATTACTTGTGTTCTGCCGGGAGCGTCTTATGGGCCGAGAGGTGACGAAATGATTTTCAATTACCCACGCGAATGCGCGTTTTGCGGCTCACCAATCCATCCGGGTGAGAGATGGGTCCGCGAGAAAATTCATGAGCCGGCGCGTGTCGCCGATCAGCCCAATTACCGCCGCTACCATGCCGATCTTTCCGCTGGAGAGGAACTCAGTTGCTGGGAAAAACATCTTGTGGAGGTCGAACTTCATCGCATCGGCCACGCCGCGTGACACGTGATGCAAACACCGCCAAAGAGCGCCAGCTACAGCGCCTCCTGTCGTGAACACTGCCTCTCAGCCGTTTTCCACCCGAGTTTTGATGTCCGAATACGCCGACTCGATCAGCCTTCTCAGCGCCGGCTCTTCTATCGGTGTTCCTGGTGTTAGCTTCACATGCCGCATGAACTTGCCTTCTCCCTGCAGCAGTCGATTGGGATCGGACAGCGCCGCGCCCTGAAAGAAACCCACATTCACGTGCGACTTGAATACATTCACGTAACCAAACGGCGCATCTCCCAAACAGGCAACCGGACACCCGTCATGCAGCAGCTCCCGAACTTCGTCGCCGCAGTTCCGCATTACCTCAAACCACTGCCGCGCCATAGCTCCCAATTCTCCACCATGCCTTTTCATCCACCGATCGATCGCCGGATCGCGTTCCATTCCACCATCGAATCGCAGCAGATCCGCTTTCATGCTTGGCCTTCCTGGGAGTGCCAACTACCGAGTTGCCGTGCCAAACAACAGATGCGCCGTGACCCCGGGTCTTCACTATCCCCGTCGCAATTGTAGCCGGTCTTTGAACCGGAGATCGATGAGTGTTCAGGATCGCTTACGGATTCGGATTCACCGACGCCTCTGCGTTCTGAGGCGGAAGAGCGCAGTTCGCCACGCACTTTGACGCGAAGAACTCAACTTCGGTTTTCTTGTGTGGCACTTTCTCGAGATTTTCTGGCA
The DNA here is from genome assembly GCA_035499255.1 of Dongiaceae bacterium. Lineage (GTDB taxonomy): Bacteria > Acidobacteriota > Terriglobia > Acidiferrales > UBA7541 > Acidiferrum. The sequence goes on from DATJZF010000046.1 coordinate 91,264, forward strand.
CTACAATCAATGACTGCGGTCCGTCCGCCGCATTGAACGTGCACTGGAACGTTTGCGACTGCACGCCACGCTGCTGGCAGGCTGTTTTTTCCAGCGCCGGCTCCAGCATATCTGGCTTCGCGTGCAGTTGATTTGCCACCGATGCGGGGACTACTGCCACCAGCATCGGCACCGGAGCTTTGATCTTGACGCTCACCAGCTCGCCGTCGTGGTCCGGCGCGTAGCCGCCGTAAACTTTCAAGAATGGCGTCAGTTTGTATTCTTCCTTCGCTTGTTGGATCCATTGAAACTCTGGCGGGAAGCAATTGCTGACGCAAATCCACCGGTAGTATTGGATGTGGACATCGTTCGGCGCGACGAAGTGCCTCGACGTCGCGTTGCTTTGGCGACCTAGTATACCCGCGACTCCCGAACCGACCGCGTTTATCACCCCCATAGCGCCGCCCAACTGCGGCTCTGCCGTTGCCACAGCCTCGGTGCTCTTCAATACAGCTCCCAGACCGGCAAACGCCTTAGAGCTTTGAGTCTCTCGATCATCCCGCACGATCAATTGCATCGGTTCCCGCGGAAGGTCGCAGGTATACGTCACCTTGACTACGTGCTCGCGCAGACACACCGTCCTTATGCTCCCGAGCAGCTCCGGGTTCTGCATCGCGCGATTCCACTCGCCTGCGCTCGTCATGAAAATCGAAACCGGCTGCTGCGCGTCGATGTCGACATGGATCGTCCCTCCCTGGGAGCTATAGCTTTTGCCCCCATGATAATTGGAAGGGTCCAGCCGCACGGATTCCTCGGTGCCACGCTGCCACTCGAATACCTTTTCCTGGGCGGCCGCTGAACCGACACATACGAATACAACCAGGGCTGACATACTTCGCAAGAGACGCATAATAACGCCAGTATTTGGGTGGGAGGAATGCGTGGACAATAGAACCAGCTTGCTTTTGACGCCAACCAGTATCCTGTCCCGAAGGGCACATGCCTGGTGCCCAGGTTTGCCTTGTGGATTTGGGGCTCGCGGTTGCTTGCGTGCTGCGCACTTTGGTTTTCAAACGCGCGGGTTTAGAGTGGGGTCTGTCCTAGGTCGTGCGAACCTGATCCGTGCCGGCAGCGCTGCATTCTCGCCAAAGGAGTCGTTGCGTGCCTGACCTGAAACGATCTTGTCTGCGCTTCGCCTTTTTCTTCTGTTTCCTCTCATGGCCAGTTGGACCCGGCCACGCGCAAGTCTCGGACGCGCATTCGCCCCTCGAACTGCTTGATCATCTGGCAGGCCAATGGGTTCTACAGGGCACCATTGCCGGCAAACAGACCACTCACGACGTGCAAGCCAATTGGGTTCTCAAGCGCGAGTACTTGCGCCTCCATGAAAGCTCTCGCGAAAAGGACAGCAAAGGCGATCCCGCCTACGAAGCCATTGTCTTTATTGGCTGGGATGCCCAAACGCAGCAGTACGCCTGCCTCTGGCTTGATTCCACGGCCGGGGGTGGCCTATCCGCTCCGGGAATCGCTCACGGGAAAAGGTCGGGAGATTCGATCCCTTTCCTATTCACACTTTCTGCTTCTGATTCCATCCGCAATACGTTTGTATATGATCGCCGAGCGGATACGTGGAAATGGCTCATCGACAATGAAACCAATGGTAAATCCCAACGCTTTGCGGACGTCAACCTCTCGAGAGCGCGCTAGAATCCAGATGGTCGCAGCAAGCCCGTTCATTGCGGGCGGGTCCGAAGTATTCACACTCCTTGACTAGCGGTGCCCTCACACCGTTCGAGCCACGAGTTCGACCGGTTCGATAACGCCATCTTGAATCATTGCCTGAACATTTCCGAGCATCAGCTTTGTGGGTTCGCCCATTAGCAAATGCAGACCAAGCGCAGGCGGCCCGCCCTGAGCCATCCGCGCCATCATGCGCTGCATGAACTCCAGCGCAAACGCGCCGCGATGCCGCTCGTGGGTGACTTGAAATCCTGCCGTTTTCAGCGCTTCGCGATAGTCATGGACGTCCGCAACGAAGCTCGTCTCCTCCGTCAACGCCCACGGTACGGGATAGCGGATCGGACCTTCTCCGGTCCGGATTAAATCGAAGATCGCGAACAGCCCGCCCGGCTTGAGCACGCGGCGCACTTCCCGGAACAATCCAGGTTTGTCTGCGATGTTCATGGCCACGTGGATGGTGTAAGCGCGATCAAACATAGCCTGCTCAAATGGAAGCGAAAGTGCGCTTCCGTGCAGGAATTCTACCGACTGGTCCAGCCTGGTTTTATGCGTCAAACTTCTGGAAACATTTACAAACTCTTCGGTTAGATCGACTCCGGTTACCTTACAACCATGCTCCGCGGCAAAGTAGCGAGCCGGACCTCCAATGCCGCTTCCCACATCCAGGAGGTGCAAACCGGGACGCAGCTCCATTTGCGCAGCCAGTTCTACCGTAGCTTCGCGGCCGCCCGCATGAAATTCGTCCAACGCGGCCAAGTCCGCCGGAGTCAGGTTCTCCAGGTCCTTCCCCGCGCGTGTCAGCGCCTGAAGAATGGTTTCCTCCAGCCGCCCACGCGAATAATAACTCGCCACATTTGTCTCGACACTCATGTTTCCCCCATTCGCGTTGCCACCCCGGCGTAACGTAAACCCGTGCCAAATAGACCGAGAGTGTATAACGGTTTCACGAGCCCTTCTCATGAACGCCAGATAGAAATCCATGCATGCGGAGTGAGCACCAAGCAAGGTGAAATCACGTTGAGGCATCTGCGACGCACATCGGCGCTGGGCGCATCTCCGTTGTGCTACATTTCTTTGTTGTTCTGGAGACGCCATGCGTAAGCCTTTGACTCTTTGTGCTTTCCTGTCGATTTCTGTAGCCCTGTTCGCCGCGGTAGACTCGAAAACTCCTTCCCTCGATTCCGAGAAAATCCGGGCTCATGTGCGCTATTTGGCCAGTGATGACCTCGAAGGTCGCGGTATGAACCAGAAAGGCGGCGATGCCGCTGCTCAGTACATCGCCGACCAGTTCCAGAGCTACGGTCTCAAACCCGCCGGCGACAATGGTACCTATTTCCAGCAGGTTCCTATGGTTGCCGTTCAGACGCAGCCCGACACCAGCTTCACCCTAGTTCCCAGCTCCGGTGCTCCTCTTCCGCTCAAGGCTCTCGACGACTACGTCACCACAAATGAACGCCAGACTTCCTCTGCCGATTTCGATGCCCCCATCGTCTTCGTTGGTTACGGTATTACTGCTCCCGAATACCATTGGGATGACTACAAGGGTTACGACCTCAAAGGCAAAGTCGCCCTGCTCTTTGTCAGTGAACCCGTCTCCGACGACCCAGCCTTCTTCAAGGGCAAAGCGCTTACCTATTACGGCCGCTGGACCTACAAGTTTGAAGAGACTGCGCGCCACGGCGCCGTCGCCACGCTCATCATTCATCGTACCGATCTGGCCAGTTATGGCTGGAGCGTCGTACGCAACTCCTGGGGCGGCGAGAAATCTTTCCTGAAACTCGACGGCACGCCGAAGCTCGAAGCCGCTTCATGGATTCAACTCGACGTGGCGCGCAAGCTCGTCAGCATGGGTGGACTCGATCTAGACAAACTCTTCCAGCAATCGCAGTCTCGCGACTTCAAGCCCATCGAACTCCCCGTTCATCTGAAAGCTCACATCGTCAGCTCCGTCCGCCCCTTTGATTCTCGCAACGTTGTCGCCATGCTCGAAGGTTCCGACTCCGCTAAGAAATCCCAAGCTGTTCTCTACACGGCGCACTACGACCATTTCGGCATCGACAAGTCCAAACCCGCCGGCGCGAACATCTATCACGGAGCTGTTGACAATGCCACCGGCTGCGGCATCTTGCTCGACCTGGCCCGCGTGTGGGTGGCCGCCAAACCCACTCCTCCACGGTCGATTCTCTTTTCAGCTGTCACTGCCGAAGAGCAGGGGCTGCTCGGCTCCGAATTTCTCGGCAAGCATCTCGCGCAGCTTCCCGTGCTGCCCATCCTCGATTTGAACTATGACGCGATCGCTCCGCTCGGCGAGCCCGAAGAAGTGGAAGTCAGCGGAGCCGAGCGCACCAGCTTCTACTCCACGGTGGAAGACACTGCGAAGCAATTCCAACTCACGATTCGCCCCGATTCACGCCCCGAAGCGGGACACTACTACCGCTCCGATCATTTCAGCCTCGGCCGCGTCGGCATCCCCGCCTTTTCCATCAGCGAAGGCATGAAGTTCAAAGGACACGATACCGCTTGGGGCGAAGCCCAGGCCAAAGACTACGTTGACCACCGCTACCACCAGCCCTCCGACGAATACAAACCGGACATGGATTTCCGCGCGGACGCGGTCATGGGCAATTTCGGCTATGTCCTTGGGCAAAAGGCTGCAAGCGCCACCGACATTCCCAAATGGCTCCCCGGCGACGAATTTGAAAAAGCGCAGAAATCGCTAGCTGGAGGTCAAAAGTAAGCTCGACGGTTTCGATTGTGATCGCTGATCGCCGGTGGCGGATAGCTTCCGGCCGATTACTGATTACTGTTCACTGATTACTCGCTTCAACGAGGCCACACGCCCGCCGTGAACGACCGCAGCGTGACGAACCCGAGCTTCTCGTAAAGTGCCACTGCTCCGCGATTCTCCGCGGTCACCGTGAGCGACAACTCCTTGTAGTGCATGCCCCGCAGCGCGTCCTGCGAAGCATGCATCAGCGCGCGGCCCAGTCCGTGCCCCTGGAATCCCGGCTGGATGCAAATCTGCGTCGTGTGCCCGACGCCGGCCGACACTTCGCTGGTCAGCACCGCGCCGACCAATTCATCGCTACCCGGGTGGCGCAATACGAACGATGCGTTCGGCAGAAACTGCCCGCAGCCTGGCAGATGAATAATGTTCTTCAGAAACTTCAGCGCGCCATGCCGTGAACGATACTGATCGTTGATCTCGCCGTCGATATGATTCGCATACGCCAGATAGATCAGCTTCGCGCACGGATCAAAGTAGCGGTCATTCCATCGGTCGACGCGCAAGCCCGAATTAATGCTCGGCGCTGTCGGCGCTGTCTTCCGAAGATCCAGCAGCATGAACTTCCGCGTGTGCAGGCGGAACCCCTGCTCACGCAATACCACATCAACCGGCCCGCCAAACGGCATCAACTGCGCCTCGATCCGGTGCATCTGCGGAAGCGCGCGCATGGAATACAGCATCTCTTCCAGTAGCTGCCTCCCGACCGGTTCCCGCTGATGAGCCGGCGTAACATACAGCCCGCCAATCAATCCCTTGTAATCTTCCAGCACGTAAAACGCATATCCAATGGCCGTGTGGTTCTCTATCGCCACACAACCGCTGAGTGCGTGTGCATCCAGGAACCGCTTGATCAGCTCCAACGCACTCCGGTAATCCCAGTGCAATTCCTCGCGCCAATGGCTTGCCTCCTCCAAAAGAAGGGGCTCCAACTGACGAACCGTCGCCTGTCGCAGGTCAATAATGCTCATGAAGGAGGTATTGCCCAAGTCCCCTGGAACCAGTGTCATGATAGCCGATTCCTGCCAGTCCTCGCCAAATGTGCCCGAAAAGGTGGATACGAATCGAGCACACTCCCGTGGAGAATCGGTTCACCACCTGCGTCCGCGTGCTAGCCTAAGAATACAGTTCTGGTACCTCCGGTCTGCATGTTGGCTGGAGTTTCGGGAACTTGAGCTGCGAGACCCTGATGATATCGATCGTCGACGAACTGCGATACCCACGCCGGTGGTACACCAAACTTGCCACCATCATCCTTGTGCTAGTCGTCTTCATGGCACTGGCTACGGCCGCAATTGCGGGCGTGTTGACCTACTGGATCGTAAAGCCCCAGCGTACTAGCTCGGAAATCAATATGGCCAGCTTTCCGGGGAAGCCCGACGAGATCGACTTCACGGTGACCGGCGTGAAGCCATCCGAGCGCAAGGGATGGTTCTTTCCCGGGCTGCGCGGCGCGCCGACAGTGGTTCTGTGTCATGGCTATGAATCGAGTCGCGGTGAGCTTCTGACGCTGGTTTCGGCCCTGCAGGATCACCAATACAACGTGTTTGTTTTCGATTTTGCGGCTCACGGCGCCAACGATGGGATCACCACCTTCGGGTATCGCGAGTCCGACGAGGTGCGTGCGGCCATTGACGTAATCGGCAGGCGGAGTGACGTCGATGCCACGCGGTTTGGCCTGTGGGGCTACAATCTGGGCGCTTACGCCGCGCTGCGCGAGGCGGAGAAAGATAATCGCGTGCGAGCGATGATTCTCGACTCCGTGTACGACTATCCGAAACAAATGGTGAAGATTGGCGTCGAAAAGACTGGAGTTGGCGGGTTTCCTTTAATGGTCAAATCCGCTCAAACTACGTTCGAGTGGATCAACTACGCCTACAAGGACGATCCGCCGCTCTCCGCGCGGCTGCCCCAACTGGTGGATGTTCCGACACTATACATCCAGGCCACGGACGAGCCAGAGCTCGGTGCGATCACTCGCAACATCTTTATGAAGGCGCCGGAACCGCGCGAGCAAGCCATCATCGCGCATGGTAATTTCGTGAATCTGCCGGACGAAGAGAAGCGCACGTACGAGAATCGCGTGGTGACCTTTTTCCTAACGCGGCTGCCGGTCAACGCCGTACCGTCCGCGACCGTCGCCGCTAAATCCGCCAAGACCGTCAAGGCCTCCAACTGACCCGCTGTTCCCCACGCGATAGACAAACCATCCGCTTTTGCTGAGCGCGATCGGCTGCTCTGCGCACGCAAACGGCGCTTTCACAAAATGCGCGCAATTCCGCGAAGGAAGAAGCAAAAATCCGGATTTGGCCGACGTTTCATCCCATTCAACAATTTCTCGATGAAGATAGAAGCTCAGGCTATAGAGCTGTCCGCGTTTCATGTGGGCTGCCGCGTAAATCTGATCCGTGGGAATCTCATTCGCGGCCAATTCCGCGGCAAGAGTTCGACCCGATGGATCCCACCAGAGCCAGGGATGCGCGAGCGGCCGGAATTCCGTTGCGAGCAGAATCACCGGCAACACACAGAGCGCGGCGTAAGGTACATTCTTGCCGATAAGCGAGAGAATCAGATTGGCGAGCGCGAAAGCGAGAAGCACACAGCCGGCAGCGACCATGGCTTCACCGGTCGAGTTCGACGGATGAAAGTGTCTTCCGGTGATGATGAGTGTGAGGCTAACGAGCAATGCAACAATGGCGGAGGTCAAGGTCAGCAGTCTTAGGCTCTTCGAACTCTGTCTGGAGAAAAGCACAACCGAACGGGAGAGCAGCAACCCCATCGCCGGAAGTGCCGGCAAGATGTAGCCCGGCAACTTGGATTTGGAGATCGAGAAGAACAGGAGACAGAATCCAGCCCAGCATAACAAGAGGATTGCGAACGAATTGATTTGACCGTTCCGCCTCGTTCGCTGAATTCCCAATACACCGCTCCAGAGCAGAATCAGTGTCCATGGAAGGAAAGCTGTTAGGACAACCGGAACGTAGAACCAGAAGGGCTGAATGTGCTGGAACTCGGGGGTGAGATAGCGTTTGAAATTGTGTTCAATGATGAAAGTATGAAAGAAATCCGGATTGCGCTGGGCGCAGAGAATGTACCAGGGAAGCGCGGTCAGGCAAAAGGCCGCGATGGCCAGAGGATGAAGGCAACGAAATGCGACGCGCCATCGTTTTGCGAACGCAGCCCAGAGCAGCACAGCTCCTCCCGACAGAATGATCGCTGCCGGGCCCTTCGCGAGGACTGCCAGCCCGAGAAAAATCCCAAAAAGAATCAGCCAGAAGAGCTTCGACGAGTTTGAGTTGCCAATGTTCGGCAGCAGGCCCAAGATAACCGCAGCGCAAACCATCGCGACGGTCAGCATACCCGCGAAGGGCATATCGGTGGCTGCCGCGTGCGAGAATCCGATCATCCCGACGGTAGTCGGCAGTAGCAGCAAGACCCACCGCGCCGTTTCGCCGCCGTAGATTCGCCAGGCAAGCCACGCGATCGATAAAGTGGCCAGAAGCGCACAAACGGCGCTCGGCAAACGGGCGGTCGCCTCGCTCACCCCAAAACACTTGAAGCTCAGCGCCGCGCTCCAGTAATAAAGGACTGGTTTCTCGAACCATGGTTTGCCGTAGAGTCGCGGCGTAACCCAATCTCCGTTCTCCGCCATGTCGCGGGCAATCCACGCGTAGCGCGGTTCATCGGGGCCGACGAAGCCGACAACCCCGAGATTGTAGAAGTAGCAAAAGTAGAGGGTCGCAACAATGAGCAGCAGCCAAATCAGCCGTGCGGCGGGCGATAACCCTTCACTTTGGTTGAGAGGCTGGTCAGTTTGCGTCACGGAAGGATGAGTTTAGCATTCTCAGTGTATCTTTGAAGTGGGAGCGGCCCAGCGCGAATGATCGAGCGGTTGCAATACGCCATAGCGTGGACGTTCGTGAAACTTTTGGGAGTTCTGCCTCGCGGCGTGGCGCGCGTGATTGCACGCGTGGCGACGCGATTGCTGCTCGCGTTCATGCCGAAGTTGACGAAGACGGCGGCGTTCAATCTGCGCCTGGCATTTCCAGATTGGACGGATGAACAGCGACGCGCGATTCTCAAGAAGATGGCTCGCAACCTTGGATGGATGGCGGTAGAGTTTGCGCGTTTCCCGCGATACACAAAAGAGAACGTCGAAAAAGTTGTCATCCTCGATGGACACGAGAATTTTCTGGCCGGGCAGCAACGAGGTAAGGGTGTCATCTACCTGACCGGGCATATTGGCGCATGGGAACTCTCTAGTTTTGCACACGCACTCTACGGATTTCCGCTGCACTACATGGCGCGTCCTCTTGATAACAAACCACTCGATGAACTGGTGAATGCTTACCGAGGTCTTTCGGGGAATAAACCGATCTACAAGAATGAGGCAGCGAGGGTGATGCTGAAGGTTTTAAAGGATTCAGGGACCGTGGGCATCCTCGCCGATCAGAACACGATGCCGTCGGAAGGGGTGTTCGTAGATTTCTTCGGCACCTCCGCCTGCACGACCACGGGCATCGCCCGGGTCGCCCTGCACACAGACGCCGCGGTGGTGCCTGGGTACGCGTTTTGGGATGACAACCTGCGAAAATATCGGCTGCGTTTTGAACCGCCTGTCGAACTCGTCCGGACCGGAGACCTGGAGCGCGATGTTGCGACGAATACGCAGAGATTTGCGAAGGTCATCGAAGAGATCATCCGGACGTATCCCGACCAGTGGGTCTGGATACATGCACGTTGGAAGAACCGGCCGAAGGGTGAAGCGCCGCTGTATGAGTTCTTAACTTGAGAGCAGGGAAGAGAGGCGAGCGATGAGGGTGACGGCGAAAGCGTTGGCAGAAAAAATAGGGGCGCGTGTGGAAGGGAATGACGCTCTGGAGATTGCGGGAATCGCGGCGCCGGAACGCGCTGGCATCGCCGATCTTATTTACGTCGAAGCTGCGAAGAATTTGGGGCGGGCAATTTCATCCAAAGCAGCTTGTGTGGTCGCGAGTTATGAAGCGGAACTGAGCGGGAAAACGGTTCTGAGAAGCGCGCAGCCAAAGGTGGCGTTTGCCAAGGCCGCCGCCATCGTTCTTGGAATGCCGCCCATCACCACAGGCATTCATCCGACGGCGATAGTTTCCTCCTCGGCCACTCTCGGAGCGGGTGTCGGGGTTGGCCCGTATGCTGTCATCGGAGATGGCGTCAGAATTGGCACCAGCACACAAGTCGGGGCACACACGGTTATTGGAGTCCGCTGCTCGATCGGCGAGGAATGCCGCCTGCACCCGCGCGTAACGGTCTACGCCGAAACCCGTATCGGTAATCGTGTCGAAATTCATGCGGGGGCAGTCATCGGAGCCGATGGTTTTGGCTATGCGTTTGATGGGGAGCAATACTGGAAATTTCCCCAAGCGGGAATCGTAGAGATTGGCGACGACGTTGAGATCGGCGCGAATGTGACCATCGATCGTGGCTCTTTAGATGACACGCGCATCTCACGGGGAGTGAAACTCGACAATCTTGTTCATGTGGGGCACAACGTCCAGATCGGCGCACACACGGTGGTAGCGGCTCAGACTGGCATCTCCGGATCCAGTCGTCTTGGCCATCATGTGGTATGTGGCGGCCAAGTGGGAATCGCGGATCATTGCACACTGGAGGATCAATCGATTGCCGGTGCCCAGGCTGGAATTCCTACTGGCAAGACCATCCGAACCGGGCAGACGGTTTGGGGTACGCCCGCGCGCCCGCTCGATAAGTTCAAAGAGGCTTACGTCTGGTTCGCGCGCTTACCGGAACTGGGCGAGCGGCTGAAGAAGCTGGAAGAAAGAGTGATCAACATTCACCGCGGCTAGAACGAGAAACGGGGAATATGGCAACCGCCGCCAAAAACAGAACGCCGTGGCGACTCGTCGTCGTCGGCGGGCACACGCGCAGCATCGGAAAGACACAGTTGGTCTGCGACATTATCCAGGCCTTTCCGCGCGTCGAGTGGATTGCCGGAAAGATCACACAGTATGGGCACGGCGTCTGCGCACAAAACGGCGAGAATTGCGACTGTGCGCCAACGGACCATGTTTGCGCGCTTGATTGGGAGACCAACAGCGAATCCGGAACGGACAGCGCGCGCTTCCGGAAAGCGGGAGCTGCAAAATCGTTCTGGTTGCGAACGAAACAGGGCTATCTGGCGGAGGGCCTGCCGCTATTGAGACGGGCGTTAGAGGAAATCGGGGTCGGGAACGACTCCGCTATTCGCGCGTTGATTATCGAAAGCAATTCGCTGATGCAGTTCCTGGTGCCCTCGCTGTATTTCGCCGTAATCGATCCGACAAAGGATGATTTCAAGCAGTCTGCCCAGCTCGCCCTTGATCGCGCACAGGCGCTCGTTTTGCGCAGCCAAGTTGGAGGGGAGGCCTCCCCCTCCCCCCTCTGGATGAATCTCCCTGCGCAGTTGATGAAGGAGAAGCCTTCGGTAATCCAGCGCGAGGGGGAAGAGCTTCCTCAACCACTCTGGGCATTGGTGCATCGAATGATAGAGGGTTCGCCGAACGCGGCGATTTGAACTCTGGGACTGCGGCCGGCGAAGGGTTTCCATTTAGACATCTTATTCGTTGACCGACTGCTGGGGGTACGGAGATAATGGAAAACGACTGGGGATACCCAGGGCATCCGAGGTCCACTTTCGGACGGAAGTGTTTCGTAACAAGCAAGTTAGCTGATTCGGCCGCACTGGTTGCGGGTGTATTTAGGAAGGAAATGGCGGTACGCTCTGGGGGGGAGCAGTAATGGCGTCGTTCGCACGCGTAGGAGAGCAGCTTCCGGTAGCACCAGCGCCCTCGCCATGGCAGCAAGAAGGCTGGGCGGAGCGTGTCGAGACGGCGGTAAAGAACGGGACGGAGTACCTGCTGTCCATCCAGGCGGAAGAAGGCTACTGGCACGGGGAACTCGAAGCCGATACCACCCTCGAATCCGACTATATTTATTACCTGTACGTTCTGGGAAAAGCGGAGCCCGCCCGTGTCGCGAAACTTGCCAATTATGTGCGCCAACGGCAGATGGCCGAAGGCGGATGGCCTATTTATCCCGGCGGTCCTTGTGAACTGAATGCCACCACGAAGGCGTACGTAGCGCTGAAACTGGCTGGGGATTCGGTAGATGCGCCCCACATGGTGAAAGCGCGAGAAACGATCCACCAGCTAGGGGGATTGGAACATACCAATTCCTACGTCCGCTTTTATCTCGCATTGGTGGGTGCGGTCGGCTGGGAGTTGGTTCCGTCGATTCCTCCGGAGTTGATGCTGCTGCCGAGTTGGTTCTATTTCAACATTTATGAGATGTCGTCGTGGACGCGCGGCATTGTGATCCCAATGGCGATTCTTTCTTCTCTGCGGCCGGATTTCCGTTTGCCTGAATACGCGCGCGTGGACGAGCTATTCAAAGATCCCGCGCAAAAGAACGCGGCCTTCAGCTGGAGCAAGCAGATTCTCTCTTGGAAGAATCTTTTTCTGGCGGTGGACCGCGGACTGAAACTCTACGAGAAATTGCCATGGAAGCCGCTACGGCAAAAGGCGATTAAAGAAGCGAAACAGTGGATGGTGGAGCATCTTGAGCGGACCGAGGGCCTCGCCGCCATCTACCCATCGATGATGAACTCGATCTTCGCTTTGATGGCGCTGGGGCACGGTCCGGATGACCCGCTCACGTTCCGCGAGATTAAGGAATTTTCGCGGTTCGAGATCGAGGAAGAGGACACGATTCGCCTGCAGCCGTGCGTTTCTCCGGTGTGGGACACGTGCATAGCGATGGTGGCACTTGAAGAAGCGGGCCTGCCGCCAGATCACCCGGCACTGGTAAAGGCGGCGGACTGGCTGCTCACGAAACAGATTTTGGGTGGCGGCGACTGGCAGGTCAAAAACAAGGATGCCGAGCCCGGAGGCTGGGCGTTCGAGTATCGCAACGATTTTTATCCAGACGTCGATGACACCGCCTTTGTGCTCATGGCGCTGCAGCGTGTGAAGTTTCCCGATGAAAAGCGAATGGAAGGCGCGATGCGTCGCGGGATTCAATGGCTTTTAAGCATGCAGAACCGCGATGGTGGTTGGGGCGCGTTCGATCGGGACAACGACCGGAAGCTTCTTTGCAATATTCCTTTTGCCGATCACAACGCGATGATCGATCCATCTACGGCGGATGTGACCGCGCGTGTGCTGGAGTGCCTCGGACGATTTGGCTGGCCTGCAAATCATCCGGTGGTGCGCAAAGCGGTGGGTTTCTTGACCAAGGACCAAAGCAAGGACGGCTCGTGGTTTGGCCGTTGGGGGGTGAACTACGTTTACGGCACTAGCGGAGTTTTGCGCGCGCTCGAAACTGTGTCCCTCACTGCCCAGGAATACTGTGTGCGTGCGGTGAAGTGGCTGAGGGAAGTGCAGAAGAACGACGGCAGTTTCGGCGAGTCACTGGCAAGCTATGAGGTTGTATCGAGCAAAGGCCAGGGGAATAGCACCCCTTCGCAGACGGCATGGGGTCTCATCGGGTTGCTGGCGGGTTCGGATCCGAACGATCCGGCAATCGCAAAAGCCGCCGCTTATCTGGTTGGCCAACAGAACGCCAATGGATCCTGGAGTGAAGACGAGTTCACCGGGACGGGCTTTCCGGGTGTCTTTTATTTGAAGTACCACCTCTACAAGAATTCGTTCCCGGTATATGCTCTGGCTCGTTACCGCAATCAGGCTAAACGTGCTCAGGAATTCTGCTCTGTGAAGTTTGATCCCGCCGGGTTCCGGCTGCGCCGCGGGCTGTACTCAACGCGCGAGCAGCGTGCGTCGTAGCGACAGATGCGGTATCCCCTCAGCTTAGTTCTTGACTCCACCAGCCATCTGCTACTGCGAAAGCTGCGAGGCGACCGCAAATGTCCGTTCATGCTTTCGCTGGAACCTCTCGGCGGAGGCTGCTGCTCGCAGAACGGAAGTGTGCTGAGTGTTGAGCAGTGCGTGGCCGCGCTCGAGGAATGCCGCGCCCCGATCGTGATCATCGGCGGGCGAGAGCCTCTGGAATATCCGGACATCGCCAGTTTAACTCGAGAAATCCTGGGACGTGGCAAGCATGTATTCCTGTGTACGAATGGGGCGCTAATTCGCCAGCGCCTCCACATGATTCCCCCATACACAAATTTCTTCTGGAACGTACGGCTGGACGGCACGGAACACGTCCACGACATGCGGTTGGGAGTTCGGGGGAGTTATGGCGAGGCGCTCGGAGGAATTCAAGCTGCGAAAAACGCGGGCTTCTTCGTTGTGGTAAGCAGCACGGTTTATCCGGATACCGACATAGAAGATTTGGGAAGCCTCTATGAGGCATTGCACAAGGAACATGTCGATGGATTCATGCTCACGCCTGACTATCCTTCTCAGAAACTATGTCGTGACGGCAGTACACGCTTTCGTGAGAAGATGCACGCACAATTTCGCGAGATCGACGACCGGCTGGGTTCCTACAACCTGATGACGTCCCCGATTTACCTCGAGTATCTGCGAGGCGAGCGCGAGCTGAATTGCAGCGCGTGGGCGAGTCCCGTTTACGGCCCAAAGGGATGGTCGGAACCATGCTCCAAACAGAATGTGCGTTATGCCAAAGGCTACAACGAACTGCTCGAGAAAGCGGTGTGGGAGAACTACGGGCGCGGCCTTGATCTCCGCTGCGAAAATTGTCTTGGACACGAGGGTTATGAAACCTCGGCGGTGTTGGGCGTAAATCCGAAGGTGGGCGACTGGTGGAAACTGTTGGTCTGGCAGTTCAGCGGCAATCTGGGCGAGCGCCGCAATGGGAAGCACTGAGATGACCACGTTAGTGACAGGTGCAGCGGGCTTTCTGGGAAGCCACGTGACCCGGCAGTTGGTGGCGCGCGGAGAGAGCGTCCGTGTGTTGATGCGAGCTTCCAGCAACAATCGCGCGATCAGCGATTTGTCGTTGGAATACGTCACCGGAGATTTGCGCGATGCGTCCTCGCTCGAGCGCGCGCTCAAGGACGTGAAACGCGTTTTCCACGTGGCCGCGGACTATCGGCTCTGGGCACGGAATCCTCAGGAAATTTACGACTCGAATGTCGGGGGCACGAAGAATCTTCTCGCCGCGGCCAAGATGGCCGGCGTTGAGCGGTTGATCTATACCAGTACGGTTGCGACGATCGCGGTGGACCGGCCCGAACTGCCGAACGAAGCGACGGCTTCGAGACTGGAAGAGATGGTCGGGCATTACAAACGTTCGAAATGGCAAGCCGAGCAGGAAGTTCTTGCTGCCGCAAGAGCTGGATTCCCCGCAATCGTGGCGATGCCGACGACGCCTGTAGGGCCATGGGACTGGAAGCCGACGCCCACCGGGAAGATCATCCTGGATTTTCTGAACGGCAAAATGCCCGGTTATGTGGAAACCGGATTGAATTTCGTCGGCGTGGAAGAATGCGCTGCCGGCCACCTGCTCGTTTCGGATCGAGGAGAGGTTGGCGAGCGCTATTTATTGGGTGGAGAGAACCTCACCCTCAAGGGATTGTTGGATAACCTGGCCTCGATCACTGGATTGGCTGCGCCTTCGATGAAAATTCCGCATGGATTGGCGCTCAGCGTCGCGTATGTGAATACGGCGTTCTCACGGTTGATCGGCAAAGAACCGCAGATTCCGGTCGAAGGGGTGAAAATCGCGCAGCACAATATGTTTGTCGATTGCTCGCGCGCGCAGAGGGAACTCGGGTTTGCGCCCGGGCCGGTCGCGGGGGCGCTGGAACGGGCCGTCCGCTGGTATCAAGCCAATGGCTACGTTGCGCCACGCCGGGTCAAGAAGATGAAACTAGCGGCATGAGGGAATAACTGTCGAATGAGAGTGCTGGTGACATTCGCGGTGGAAGCTGAATTTGCTCCGTGGCGCAAGTTACGCGTGTTTCGTTCGATTGATTTCGACGGCCTCCCATTGCGTCGCACTGACGTCGGCGACGCCGAGATCACCGTGTTGCTGACAGGAATGGGGCCGGACGCGGGTGCGCTGGCGATGGGCCTGATGATGCGTATGGCGGATGACAATCGGCATTTTGACATATGCATATCGAGTGGTTTGGCGGGTTCGCTGGATGCAAAACTGGTGCCCGGGAATATTATCGCGCCGCGCGTTCTCATGACCGAGAATCAGTTCGCGGACCTCACATCGGAGCAATTATCCGTCGATTCCGAACTGCACGAACAAGCCGTGAAATTAGGAGCGATTTGCTCGAACTGTCTTCTCTCCACCGATCGCGTACTCGTGAAAGCAGATCACAAGCGGAACTGTGCTTCGCGTGCCCAGTCCGTCGATATGGAAAGCTTTGAAGTTGTGAAGCAAGCGTTAGCCTGGGGCGCGCGCGGCGTAGTGTTGCGATCGATCAGCGACGCGGCGGACGAGGACCTGCCGATCAATTTCAATTTGACGATCTCGGCCAATAAGCAAATCAGCGTTCCAAAGGTTCTGCTGCAACTGGCGAAGAATCCTCTGGCTCTACCGTCACTGATCCGATTCGGAAAACAGAGTCGCCGGGCGGCTGAAACTCTGGCAGTTTTTCTGGATGAGTACATCCAGAAGCTTGCGACGGCGAGTGCGTTGTCAGTGTCGCGCGAGGCGGCGGCAGGATGAAAACAGAGAGTGCAGCGACGGAATCGTTGAAGACGTTCGGGACAATACCTAAGACGATGCGGGCCGGTGTTTATCGCGATAAGGGCGTTGTGCGCATCGAAGAAGTTCCCGTGCCGCCGGTGGGCGTTGGCGAGGTGCTCATCAAAGTTGCGGCCTGCGGCATCTGCGGCACGGATATTAAGAAGATCTTCCAGGGCTACGTCGAACCGCCGCAAATCCTGGGGCACGAGCTAGCCGGAACCGTTGTGGCAGTTGGGCCAGGGATAAACAAGTGGAAACTCGGTGACCGGGTTATGAGCTTCCATCACATCCCGTGCGGCACGTGTTTCTATTGCAAGAGTCGAATGTTCTCCCAGTGCAGGCAGTACAAAACCACCGGACTGACCGCCGGGTTTACACCGAATGGCGGCGGGTTCGGCGAGTACGTGAAAGCGATGCCCTGGCTGGCCGAGCGGGGAATCGTCGCGTTGCCGGATGACGTCAGCTTCGAAGAAGCCACCTTCATCGAACCAATCAATACGATCGTAAAGGCCGTGCAAAAAGCTCGCGTGCAGCCCGGGGAAACCGTGCTCATAATCGGCTGCGGGCCCATCGGTTTACAACTACTGATGGTGACCAAAACGGCCGGAGCAAACATCTATACGAGTGATCCTATGGCCACCCGCCGGGCCAAAAGCCTGGAATTGGGGGCTCTTGAATCATTTGACCCTATCGGTGGTAAGCTTATGGCAGACATACAGGCTCGGACGGATGGGCGGGGGGCAGACGCTGTTCTTGTTGCTGTAGCGCATCCTGCGGTGGTGGTGGAAGCATTGGCGGCGGCAAGGCCCGGGGGACGAGTCCTTTTATTTGCTGCCAACGATCCTGTTACCAAGATTGAGTTTCCCGCCGCGGCGGTGGGGATAGAAGAAAAAGAAATTCTGGGCAGCTACAGTGCGGCCGTAGACATCCAAGACAGTGCGGCTGAACTGGTGCTGGGCAAGAAACTGCCGGTGATGGAGATCGTCACCCACAGATTCCCATTGGCTAGAATCCAGGAAGGATTGGAATTGGCGGCACGGCCCACGGAAGATTCGTTGAAGATTTTGATAACGCACGAATGAGAACCGCGTCCACAAAGAAGACCGAGATAGGACTGGAAGAGGTATCCTTTCCAGAGAAGATTCTTGTGCCCAGTAAGATGACAGCGGCGGTTCTGTACGGTAGTGAAGACCTGCGAATCGAGCAGATTGACGTCCCGACGCTGGCTGTGGACGAAGTCCTTTTGCGTGTGCGCCTGGCACTTACCGACGGTACAGACCTAAAGGTTTGGAAGCGCGGCTATCACGCGATGATGATCCAGCCGCCGGCTGTTTTCGGGCACGAAGTCGTGGGCGAAATCGTCGCCATGGGGAAGCGCGTAGATCCTAAGTGGCGCCTCGGGACGCGGGTGATCGCCGCGAATTCGGCGCCCTGTTTCCGCTGCTACCAGTGCCGTCGTGGCCAGGAGAACCTTTGCGAAGACCTGCTGTTCAATAACGGCGCATATGCCGAATACATGCGCATACCGGGCCGCATTGCGCGAGAGAACATGCTCGAGGTGCCGCATTCGGTTGACGACCATAGCGCGGCCCTCGTTGAACCTCTGGCTTGCGTGTTGCGTGGGATTCACGAGATGGAAGTGCGCACGGGAGACACCGCCGCGGTGATCGGGTGCGGTCCGATTGGCCTGAAATACGTGCGTATGTTATCGCGTCGTGGAGTGCGCGTGATCGCGCTTGCGCGGCGGGAAGCGCCGCTGGATATTGCGCGAAAGCTCGGAGCAGCGGTCACTATCAACGTTACCGGAGTACCAGACGCTGTCGCTGCGGTGCGCGACCTGACGGAAGACAAGCGCGGACCGGATTCCGTGGTCGAAGCTGCGGGAAACCCGGCCACCTGGGAACAGGCTTTGAAAATGGTCAGGCGCGGTGGGGTCGTGAATTTCTTCAGCGGGTTGCCCACGGGGACTCGTGTTGAGATCGAGCCGGCGATGATCCATTACTCCGAGATTCGCATGATCTCGCCGTTTCACCACACGCCGCGGTTTATTCGGGAAGCGCTGGAAGCGGTTCGGCGCCGCGATGTTTCCGCCGAAGAATTTGTCACGGAAGAGATCCGCTTGGAGTCGCTGCCGCAGGCGTTCGCACGCATGAAATCGCGCAGCGGAGAAATCAAGCTGGCCGTGCGGCCTTAAGCGCCGGCGGCAAACCAGTGCCCAGAGACTGGTAAACCAGAAAACTTGCATCGTCCAGTCCAATTCGAAAGGGATTCTTCTTTCTGATGTTGCGCCCTGGTGAACTTGCGTTGATGGAAAAGTTGCCGGCGGACGGCTGCAATTCTTTCGCGGCGCAGCAGTACACAAAGTGGCTTGCCACGCACCATTACGAGAATTTCAATGTTGTTTCCTGGCTGCTGCCGAAAGAACTACACCAGCATTTCTATAACGTGTACGCGTATTGCCGCTGGGCTGATGACCTAAGTGACGAGATACCCGATAAGGAGCGCGCACTGGAGCTGCTCGATTGGTGGGAACGCGAACTGGACGCGTGCTACGAAGACAAGCCCGTTCATCCGGTTTTCATCGCGCTGCATGAAACGGTTGTGGCGAAGGACGTGCCTAAACAACCATTCGCCGACCTGTTGAAAGCGTTCCGGCAAGATCAAGTGGTCAGGCGATATCCAACGTGGGATGCAGTACTGAACTACTGCGTATACTCGGCAAATCCGGTGGGTCGCTTAGTGCTCTATCTCTGTGGCTATCGCGATCAAGAGAGGCAACAGCTCTCGGATGCTACCTGCACTGCGCTGCAACTCGCGAATTTCTGGCAGGACGTTTCGCGAGATCTGGAAAAAGACCGAATCTACATTCCGCTGGATCGCGCCCTGGCGCACGGTGTGACGGAGAGCGGGATCGTCGAAAGGCGCTTTAGCGAGTGCTATGCAGTGTTGATGAAAGACCTGATCGAATACACGCGCAAGCTGTTTGAGAAGGGAATGCCGCTCTCGAAGATGGTGGAGGGCAAGTTGCGCGTGGACCTGGAGATGTTCAGTCGCGGCGGACTTGCGGTCCTGGATGCGATCGAGTCCGTTGGTTACGACACGCTGAACCATCGACCTGAGGTCAGTAAAGGGAAGCAGGTTCGACTGCTTGGTCGAGCCATTGTTGCTCATGTGCTGGGCACGGCACCGACGCCGATTACCAAAGCGCAGCGCCAGGGCCAGATTGCAGCGCATCGGCCAGCCGGCGGCGACGCAATGGAGTCCTACGAAAAGTGCCACAGGATTGCCCGCGAGGCGCACAGCAGTTTCTATCCTGCATTCTTCCTTCTGCCGAAAGCGAAGCGAGATGGAATTGTTGCGCTCTACGCGTTCATGCGCTTGATTGATGATGTTTCAGACGAAGGTGCAGACCTCGCAGCGAAACAGCGGGGGCTGGCCAGGTGGCGCGCTGCGCTCGACCAAGCTGTCAATGGTCAGGAGCAAGCCACCGATGGTTCAGCGGCGATTGCCTCGCCGTTTGCGACGCTGGCGGGAGCGGCGGATGTGTTGCCGGCTCTGGTGGACACCATCGAGCGTTACAAGATGCCGCCGCGCTATTTGCACGATCTGATCTCAGGCGCGGAGATGGACCTAACGATTCAGTCGTACCCTTCGTTTGAGCGGCTGAGAGAATATTGCTACCGCGTTGCTGGAACGGTCGGGCTTACCTGCACGCACATCTTTGGATTCCGAGATCCGCGGGCGTTGGAGTTAGCCGAGAAACTTGGGCTGGCTTTCCAGCTCACAAATATTATTCGCGATGTGAAAGAAGACGTTTCGTTAGGGCGAGTTTACCTTCCCGAGGACGATCTGACGCACTTCGGTATTGCGAAAGACGATTTGAACCGTGGCGAAACCACCCTTGGCGTGCGTGAGCTTCTGCGCTTCGAAGCAGATAGAGCCTGGAAGCTGTACGACGAAGGCGCGGAGTTGTACGGGCTCATCGCGGAGGATAGCCAGGCCACTCTCTGGCTGCTGGTGCATACCTACAGTTCTTTGTTGGCTCGCATTGAATCCGTGGATTTCGCGGTTTTCAATGGCCGCGTGAGCTTGACCAAGACGGAGAAGTTGAAGTTAGTTGCGAAGGCGCGTTTTGGGCGTCATACGAAAGAGAACATCCTTGCCAAACGTGATCGTGATCGGCGGCGGGCTCGCGGGGCTGTCAGCGGGCATCGCGCTAGCTGAATCGGGCTGGCGCGTACGCCTTTTTGAACAACGCCCGTTCCTGGGAGGTCGCGCGACATCCTATGTGTTGCCGGATGGCGAACACGTCGACAACTGCCAGCACGTGACTCTTGGCTGTTGCACGAATCTCGAAGACTTTTATCGCCGTGTGGGGTCGGCCGATAAAATCAAGTATTTCGGCCGTTTGCTATTCCAGGACCCGCAAGGCCGGACCGGGACGATGCAGGCTGGGTTACTTCCCGCGCCTATGCACATGACGGGTTCTTTTTTGACGTTTTCACCCTTAACCTTCAGTGATAAGCGATCGATTGCTCAGGCGCTTCTAGACATTCTGCGCGGCAAGGGTCACACGGCCGACTTGGACGAACCGGGAGGAATCTCGATGCTCGAATGGCTACGGCGGCGCGATCAAACCGCGGGCGCCATTGAGCGATTCTGGCGAGTTGTGCTCGTGAGCGCGTTGGATGAGGATCTTGATCGAACCGATGCACGGTTCGGCGTCGATGTTTTCTGGAAAGGGTTTCTTTCGAATCGGAGCGGCTACCGAATGGGAGTTCCGAGTGTCCCATTGGCCAAACTCTACGATGGATGCAAAAACGAGATCGAGCGGCGCGGTGGAGAAGTGAATCTGCGCGCGACTGTACGGGAAATTCAGTCGGATGGGCAGGCCATAAGCGCGGTTGCATTTGATGCAAGCCGCACGGAATCGGGCGACGCGTATGTCTTCGCGATTCCTCACCAGCAATTGGCCGAACTTCTGCCGCCGGCCATTAAGGAACGGGTACCCGCGCTGGCCAGGATCGATCAGATCAAAGTTTCGCCGATCACGGGGGTGCATTTCTGGTTTGATCGCGAAGTGATGACCGAACCGTTCGTTACTTTGCTGGACACCACGACGCAGTGGATTTTCAACAAGACCCTGCTGTATGGCGGGGGAAACGGTATCGGCAGAGAAGAAGGACAGTATCTGCAGCTCGTAATTAGCGCCTCGTACGATTTGCTGCAGAAATCGCGCCAGGACATTGTCGATTTGTGCCTCGGCGAGGTTCATCAAGCTCTGCCGACGTCCCGGGAGGCCAAACTCCTCAAATCTACAGTGATTAAAGAGACCGCTGCCACGTTTTCCCCGGAACCCGGCGTCGATCATTTGCGTCCAACTCAACACACGCCTGTGAAGGGCTTTTACCTTGCGGGAGATTGGACTGCCACCGGCTGGCCGGCCACGATGGAAGGAGCAGTGCGAAGCGGCTATCTCGCGGCGGAAGCAGTGCTCAAAGACGCCGGGACCCTGCGGTCGTTTGTACAACCGGACCTGCCGGTCGAAACTCTGGTGCGATGGCTGGGTTAGGGAACTACCGGGTGCTCCGGTACGCAAGAGAAAACGTGACGCTCGTGAGCGGTTAAGAGTTGCGTAGAGCGATCCAGTTCCCTGTAAGTCGATTCATACCGAGTCAGGAATTGGCGATAAGCGGATTCGAAGTCCCAGTAATCGATGGTGTAGAAATGAAGAGGTCGCGACACATCGCGCAGAAGCGTGGTTCCTCGGTAGTGCGGATCGCGCTGGAAGAATTGCGCCCATGCGCCCGCTGGGCCATAGGCGTTTTCGAAGCCTGCTTCACTTCCTGGCTTGACTTCGAACTCCCAGAGGATTACAAACATAGATGTCCCATCTTCCGCTCTCGTATCTTAGCATTCCAGCATAACTTCATTAGGGGAAGTCTGGCGTGCAGGGCGATGTAGCTATCCGATTGGATATCTCGGGAACAGACCGAACTTGAACTGAGTCGTGTAGAAGTCTGCAGTTACAGTCCGTGTGCGGCTGGCGGACGGAGGCGTTTGTGGATCGCAAGTATGGACACCGCGGCTATCGCGACGCGGAGAAACAGGAACGGCACGAGAAGAAGGATCGGGACCGGAAACCGCCGCAGGGCGGCCCGCGGGGAGCGACGGATCATCTTGGGCCACGCACTCCGCGCATGGTCGGTACGGTAACGCGGGCGCGCTGTTCGAACTGCGGAGCCGTTCTGGTAGCTGGATTCGATCCGATGGGCAAGTGTCCAAAATGCAATTTCGAACTGCACTGCTGTAAACAGTGCCGGTTCTTTGATACCGGTGCACAGTTTGAGTGTACGCAACCGATTCCTGCGCGCATCTCTCCCAAAGACGCGAAGAACGATTGCACATTTTACGAATTTCGCACCACGGTCGAAAAGGATACCGCACCCACTTCTTATATGCAGCCCGCGCAGGTTCCCGCCGAAGCACCCGCGCCATCGAAGCCGATGGATGCCCGCCAAGCGTTCGAGAATCTATTTAAGAAATAATGTCAGCTATTTTTTGTCTGTAGGAATGCCCATCGGAAACAGCATGGGTTCCTCTGGCATTTGGTCAGCAATTTTCTCGAGTTGCGGATAGTGCAGCCGCAAGGGCTCCGGCACTTTTACGGTTGTGCCCTTCAGGATGCTGATGAGTTCGAGAGCATTTACCGCTGCTTTCCCCAGATAGTGATTATTAGTGATCACGTAAGTTTCGTCTGCCCGTTTGTCCAGAGAGCGGATTCGGCTAGCCCAAGGCTTCAGTTCGTCGATCGAATACAGATAGTTGTAGCGCTCGTGCGATGGTGTTTCCGGGTTGTCATCAAACCACGAGTCGTAACGCCGGCCATGCAGCCGCACGTAGGCGAGGGACGAAGTAACTTCCGCCGAAGGCTGCAGGGATCGTCCGATGATCGGCTGGTCGATGTTGCAGAAACTTACGCGGTATTTTCGCAGCATCTCGACTGTTTCGACTGTTTGCCATGAGCCGTGCCGGAGTTCCACCGCTAACGGGTAGTCTGAAAAGCGAGCCACGATTTGCCCGAGATAGTCCTGGTTCTCGCGGGTCGCATGAAACGAGAACGGGAACTGCAGCAACACCGCGCCGAGTTTTTCCGATTCGCGCAGAACATCGAATCCTGCGCGAATAGCGATTTCGTCTTCCTTTCCGGCTGTGGGATCGTGAGTGAATCTCTGCCAGAGTTTCGCAGTGAATCGGAAGCGCGGATTGTGAGAGACGCGCTCGACCCAGGCGGCGGCGTAGTCCGGTCTCAACGGCTGATAGAACGAAGTATTGATTTCGATCGTGTCGAAATATTCCGCCAGATAAGAAGCTTGGTGGAATCCTTTCGGGCGATGCGCCGGATACACATAGCCGTTCCAGTCCGGGTAAGACCAGCCGGCGGGTCCGATTCGGACGATTCCCTGGGTTCTTGCGGCTTTCGGATCGCTCTTCTTCATGATTGCCATGCCGGTTCGAGACGCGCTCGTCGCTTCTAGCCTAGGGAGCGCCGGGATTGCTGTCAACGTGGCGGGATTGCACCCAGTCAGGGGGAGTGCTAGTCTGAAGCTGCCATGCGGTGCAGACCTTCTACTGCGTCGCTTTCCCACCAGCAATCGCATCGAACTAACAGGTGCAACGATGAACGTTTCGATCAGTTACAAACACGTCGAATCGCAGCCAGTTGTGGCAACCGAAGTCGTGCGTCGTCTCGATAAAATAGCGAAGCTTCTGAAGAGTTATGAACCGGATTTGGTTCAAATCAAGGGCGTCTTCTCGAAAAATCCTCGTACAGATGAGCAATCTCTGGCATTGACCCTGTCCCTCCCGACGGGAACGTTGCGCGCCACGGGCAACGGGAAAAACGTTTTGGCTGGATGCAAAAACGCGTTCAGTGAAATCGAGACGCAGATCAAGAAACATCAGTCACTGTTACGGCGCGAACACGAATGGAAACGAAAACGCCCTCCGCGTGCGTAGAAAATCTTGCGCATCGTTCCTGAAGCGATAGCGGAATCCCGATGCGAGTCCGCTCAGGCGAGTTCGGCGATTTTCCTGTACAATTAAAGTTTGCACACATAGGGGCGTAGCTCAGTGGTAGAGCAGCGGCCTTTTAAGCCGAAGGTCGTGGGTTCGATCCCCACCGCCCCTACCAAAAGTCCTGATGATTCTATTGACCTTCGTTCGCCGACGCTCGAAAAACGGCCCACCACAAGCGCTTTTTGGACCGAAATTGGACCGAACACATATCTGTGAGATTCGCACGGTTGGTTGCAGCGTGAAAGCTGTGCGTTCAACAAACTTCCCAAGGCGCGGACGTGGGTTTGATTCCCATCGCCCGCTCCAAATCCTACGATGATCCAATTGGTCTTACACAGCTAAGCTGCCTGAATTCTCCCGAAATTAAGCGGTTTTTGGACGGCAGTTGGACGGTTAGCAATCCAATTGGACGGTTGTTACGAGTGCTCCATTACTGTTGAGTTGCTCACCAAACAACATCGCCTGAATCACAGCTTCCTAGAACGCCGTATCGGTCCTCCTATGACGAACGCGCCCACGAGCGCGGTGACGAGGATGTTTTGTCTGCGTATGGTCTGCATATTTGTCGTTCTCCTTATTTGAACAGGAACTGAGTTTCCCTTTTCCGTCTCCGTTATCTCTGCCTGCTCCTGCTAATTTGGTGTTTCATTTTGGTTTGTTTGCTCTGCCCGTGGCGCGGTTTGCTTGAATCAGGGGCGGACTAATTGGTTTTTATGGTCAGTTTGCGTCACTGCACTTTCTCGATGTCCGGCAGAATCCATGTGCGGTTGAAGTGGGCTTCGGTGGGGGCGTAGAAGCGGAAATAGGGAAACCACGCCTTGCCGGGAACGGAAGGAATCCAGTTCTCGAAGCCGGCCGGCGCTTTCGGGGCGACGTAGATGTCCACCGAACCGTCGGCGTTCTTCACTAGGTCCGGCTGATGCGAGGAACGGTCGGCTTTCTGCTCCTTGTTCTGGATCAGCATCCGCGTGTCCACGTCATAGACTGTCAGCGACCAGAACTGTTTCACGGGTGCGTTGGGTGGCACGTGCACGCGGTACGTATTCGCGCCATCGAGCCAGTCGCCGTTCTTGTCCTTGTAAGTGGAGAGATACGTCGAGCCGACGCCGGGTGTCTTAGTCACCATGCCGGCGGAGGTGCAGGATGCTTCGTAGGTATACGCGGCACGCTAATCCAGTTGCGTGTAGAACTCTGCTTCCTGGTTCACATTCATAGCCAGCGCGAACTCCCAGCGCGAGCCGTCGACGTAATGCGAGAGTTCCATCTGTCTCTTGTCGAAGTCATTCGCCCTGGCCATCGCCTCGCCGACGAGGGCGGCTTCGGTAAGAATCTTTTTCTGCCGGGCGTCGGGGTTGAACGGCTTGCCTTTTTCGATGCCCAGCGGGCGCAGCATCGCCATCATCATCCGGTCGCGCTCCTGCACCGGCTCTTCGTTGACCAGGCGGGAAAGCGTCTCCCAATAGGCCATGCCGCGCGGGGCATTGGCGAGGGATCGTCCGCCTTTATCCAATCGAAGCACCTTGGTCGCAGGCGGATTGGCCTGCTGACTGAGCGGATAGAGGCGGATCTTCTCCAGCGTCGCTTGCTGTTCCTTCGGGTCGGTCGCGAGCAGGCGGAGAAGCATGAGATTGTTGACCGTGGACGAATGCACGACGATGAAGCCCTTGGTGTCCTCCGGCGCTGTCTGGCCCGGTCCGAGTACCAGATACTTCCCGCCCTGGCCTTTGTCCGGTCCGGCCAGACCCATGTCCGTCACGGGCCGCTGCCAGAGATCATCCACAAAGCCGCCAATTTCGCCGGCGGGCAGATCGACGACATACGGGCCGCTCTTTTCCAGATTGAGCCAGATGAGCGTGTAGGGTGTGGTGGCATTGGCGGTCAGGAATCGCGAAAGCCCCGGGAAACTCGTCACGCTGATAATGTCGCCGTGGGCCGCGCCCTTTGGTTGCATCAGGACGTGCTCTACTTCCCCGAAGGTGACCATCGGCAGCGCCCAAATGTAGGCTTGGGTAGCACGCTGGAAGTCGCGCTCGTCGTAGAGCTTCTCGACGGTCTCCTTGGTCGGATAGCCGTTGGCGAAATCGTGGGTAAACGACAGCTTGCCAATGCGGGTGTCAATGGTTTGGTTCTGGGCTTGCACACCTATGGTTGTGAAAGCCAATGCGCCGACGAGCGCGGCGGCGAGGAGAGTTTGTTTGCGTATGGT
>DATJZF010000047.1:0-19893 GCA_035499255.1 Dongiaceae bacterium
CATCCGCGTCACAACCGGAGTCGGCATCGTTACCGCCGGCAATCTTCTTTTCATCCCCGTTCTGAATCATGAGGTCCTCGTCGGCGTGCTCGAAGTCGCTACCGTTGCTGCTCTCTCCGAGCGTCAGCAGGCTTTCCTCGACGCCCTCCTTCCCACTGTCGCAGTGAATGCCCAGCTTCTCTCCCGCAATCTCGAAACCCGCCGTCTGCTCGACCACACCCGTGCGCAAGCCGAGTCCCTCGCCGCTTCTGAACGCCAGATCACCGCGCGCAAGGAAGAGCTGGAAAAGGCCAACCTTGCCCTCGAAGCTTCCGAGATCGAACTTCGCAAAGCCAAGGAAGTTGCCGAAGCCGCCACTCGCGTCAAATCCGAATTTCTCGCCAACATGTCTCACGAAATTCGCACCCCGATGAACGCCATCATCGGCATGTCTCACCTCGCCCTGAGGACCGACCTCGACCCCCGCCAAAAAGGCTACGTCCGCAAGATTCAACTCTCCGGTGAACACCTCCTCGGCATCATCAACGACATTCTCGACTTCTCCAAAATAGAAGCCGGCAAGCTCACCGTCGAAAACATCGAGTTCGACCTTGAAAAGGTCCTCGAGAATGTCAGCAACCTCATCTCTGAGAAAGCCACCGCCAAGGGTCTCGAGCTGATCTTCGATATTGATTCCGCCGTCTCCACGCATCCCAAAGGCGATCCACTTCGCCTCGGCCAGATCCTCATCAATTTCTGTAACAACGCCGTCAAGTTCACCGAAAAAGGCGAAATCGTCGTCAAAGCCCGCGTTCAGGAACAAGACGACAACGGCCAGCTCGTCTATTTCGCGGTTTCTGACACCGGCATCGGTCTCACCGGCGAGCAGATGGGCCGCCTCTTTCAGGCCTTCGAACAAGCCGACGCATCCACCACCCGTCAGCACGGCGGCACGGGGCTTGGCCTCGCAATTTCCAAGAAGCTCGCCCAGCTCATGGGCGGCGACGTCGGCGTGACCAGTGAAGTCGGCAAAGGCTCCACTTTCTGGTTCACCGCTTATCTCGGCAGAGGCGATGCTGTCGCGAGACGCGCTTCCCGTCCCGATCTCCGCGGCCGTCGCGTTCTCGTCATCGACGACAACGCCCAGGCTCGCGAAGTTCTCTCCAGCATGCTCCTCAGCATGACCTTCGTCGTCGATGAAGCCGCTTCCGGCCGCGAAGGCGTCGAACTCGTTCGCCAATCCGCGGAACGCCAGCAACCTTACGACGTCATCTTCGTCGACTGGCAGATGCCTGGCATTGACGGCATCGAAACCGGTCGCCAGATTCGCTCTCTCAATCTCTCCCCCGCCCCGCACCTCGTCATGGTCACCGCCTACGGCCGCGAGGAAGTCCTTCGCAAGGCGGAACAAACCTCGTTCGAAAACGTGCTGATCAAGCCCGTTACTCCTTCCATGCTCTTCGACTCGGTCGTCGAAGTGCTCAGCGGCGAACACTCACTCTCCTCCGATGCCAAAGTGGACAGCTCGCAGGAAATCGACCTCACTCCTGTCCACGGCGCCCGCGTTCTTCTCGTGGAAGACAACGAACTCAATCGCGAAGTCGCCCTTGGCCTTCTCGAAGACGCCCGCGTCAACATCGATGTCGCGGAACATGGCGCTGCCGCCATTCAGCAAATCTCCAAAAACGACTACGACATCGTCTTCATGGACATGCAAATGCCCGTCATGGACGGCATCTCCGCCACCAAAGCCATCCGCTCCAATCCCCGCTTCGCCCATCTCCCCATCATCGCCATGACTGCGAATGCCATGGACAAGGATCGCGAACTTTGCCTCGCCGCAGGCATGAGCGACCACCTCGCCAAGCCCATCGATCCTCCAAAACTCTACGCCGCCCTCCTCCATTGGATTAAGCCGCACGCCGTAGCGCAGGCGTCTGCAGCGCAGGGCGAGTCCGCGAGCCCTGCGGCTGTTCGTAGTGGCGGGTCTTCAGACCCGTTCCTTTCCCCTGCGAATGCAACCACAGCAACAACCCACTCCACCCCGTCCCTTTCCCCAAATCCGTCATCCCGAGCAGAGTCTTCGGAGCGAGGGATCTCTCTTCCTTCTGCTCCTGCCACCGACGCCACTCCCCTCTCTATCCCCGGCATCGACACCGCCACCGCCCTTAAACGCACCGGCGGCAACCGTAAACGCTACGAGTCTCTCCTCCAACGCTTTGCCGATTCCCAATCCGCCACCGTCTCCGATATTCGCAACGCCCTTGCCGCCAACGACGCCCCTGCCGCGCAGCGCTTTGCCCACTCCCTCAAAGGTGCCTCCGCTAACCTTGGCGCCAATCCCCTCGCCGACGCCGCCGCCAAGGCCGAGTCCGCCATCGAATCCAATTCCGGTGTGGACTCCTCGCTTACCTCACTCTCCGCAATTCTCGACCTCACCGTCGCTGCGATCCGCGCCGCACTTCCCCCTGAACCTGCCTCCACCGGCGCAGTTACCCGCGCCAACGGCGATCCCCTCACCGTCATCGCCCCACTTACCCGCTTGAAAAAGCTCCTGCAATCTGACGACGGCGAAGCTTCCGACTTTCTCCTGGAACTTCGCCCGAAACTCGCCCCCATTCTCACTCCCGCCGAACTCGATTCCCTTTCCACCTATGTCGGCAATTTCGCTTATGCCGATGCGCTACAATCTTTGTCCAGCATTGCAACGCGGCTTTCTTTGAATCTGGAGTGATTTGCTGCGGTTGACATCCAGTGCCAAATGATTTTCTCTGTAGGGGGCCAGCAGTGCTGGACCCCAGCTTGGCGGGATCGACGTATTAAACGGAGTGATCTAAATGTCTGCTACGCCGCAACCCGTTCAACCCGAAGCTCATGCTGCCCAAAAGCTGATTCTCATCGTTGACGACACTCCCACCAACATCGGCGTGATCTCCGGCGCTCTCAAGGATTCCTACCGCACCAAAATCGCCACGAATGGTGAAAAGTGCCTTGCTCTCGCCGTCGCCGACGAAAAGCCCGATCTCATTCTTCTCGACATCATGATGCCCGGAATGGACGGCTACGAAGTCTGCACTCGCCTCAAAGCCGATCCCGCTACCGCCGAAATTCCCGTGATCTTCCTTACCGGCCAGACCGGCGCAGACGACGAAACCCGCGGATTCGATTGCGGCGCCGTCGATTACATCCACAAGCCCTTTTCTCCCGCCGTCGTCAAAGCTCGCGTTCGCAACCACATCATGCTTCGCGAAGCCCGCGCACAACTCGCCAAACAGCTCGATGCCCTCAATGAAGAACTCGAGATGGCTCGCCAGATTCAGCTCTCCATCCTTCCTCACTCCGTTCCTCAACTGCCTGGCCTGGAAATCGCGGCACGCTACTCCCCCATGACCTCCGTCGCCGGCGATTTCTACGACTTCATTCAGATCGACGACAAACACATCGGCATTCTCATCGCCGACGTCTCCGGCCACGGCCTCCCTTCCGCGCTCATCGCCTCGATGATTCAGGTCGCTCTCGCAGGCCAGGCCCCGAACGCCGCCGAGCCCGCCAAAGTTCTCGCCGGCCTCAACCGTGCCCTTTGCGGCAAGTTCAGCATGAACTTCGTCACCGCCGCTTATGTTTACGTCGATCTGGAGAAAAAACTCCTGCGCTACGCTGGCGCCGGACACCCGCCCGTTCTTCGCTGGCGCAACTCCGACGGCAAGACCGCCAAGCTCATTGAAAATGGAATCGTTCTTGGAATGATCGATGAAGCCGACTACTCCGCGCTCGAAATTCCCCTCGAACCTGGAGACCGCCACGTCCTCTATACCGACGGCATCCCCGAAGCCGCCAATGCCGACGAAGTCCAATACGGCTTCGATCGCATCATGCAGTACATCGAAGCTCACCACACCGTTCCTGCCAACCAGTTCGCCGACAACTTCTGCGCCGAAATCGCTGCCTACTCCAACCAATCCGTAGTCGGCCAGCAGGACGACATCACCCTCCTCCTCTTCGACTACCGCCCGTAGCGCCGCGCCTTTACGCCGGCATGCTTTCCCTGGCCCGTACTTGGTAAATCTTGGAGGCGTTCTCGTCGAAGCCCCTGGCCGCCATTCCCAGCGAAGTCTGCGCAGCGAGGACTCTCTCTTCTCTTCCACGTTCCGGCTTCCTACTCCCCCACACCCAATACCACCACCAGCGGCCGAACGGTCTCCGGCCGCAAATACCGGTTCACAATGAATCGCTTTCCGTCCTTCGTCACATCGTACGTAAACAAATCCGTCGACGAGATTCCCGCCCGTGCCTGGAACGCAAACAACTTCACCGGCGTACCCACGCTGAAGGTCGTTCCCGGATTCAGGTCTACTGCTGTCAATTCTCCGTGCGGCCCGATGTAGTACATCTCCTTCCCATCCCCTCTCCACCTCGGCTCCGTCCCTCCGCCGCGCGACACCTGCCACTTTCCCGTCGCTCCGGGATAGGTCGTCACGTAAATCTCCCAATCACCCGATTCGTTGGACGCGTACGCCACCCACTTTCCATCAGGTGAAAATTGCCCGTTCGTGTAGTTCGCGTCTCCCACCACAAACGGTTTCGCTCCCGCCCCTTTCGTGGACACCAACTGCAGAGAGGTGGTGCTTTTCGCCGTCTGCGACGTGCACAAAATCTCCTGATCGTCCACGCTCCAGCTATTCGTGATGAACTCGTCGCTCGCTGTGCCTTTTGGCGAATAGATCGGTTGCTCCGCCTCGGTCCCTTTCGCATTCTTTACCTGAATCGTCGTCGACACCTTCACGGACCGGTATGCAATCCTTTGCCCGTCCCGGGACCACGAAGGCGTCACTTCTTCTTCGGGAGCAAATGTGAACCGCGATGCCGTTCCTTTCTTCGTATCCTCGATCCATATGTCTACGTTATTCCCCTTCACATCGGTCCGGTCCACTGCGACATACCCGTCATCGGGCGATAGCGAAGGATTCGCAATCACTCCTGGTTCTCCGAGCAGCGACAGCTCTTTCCCGTTCCGGTCGTACCACGCCAGCACCGAATTCGCCGCTCCTCCAGCAGCGTTGTACACCACCGTTCCATTCTCTCCAGCCCCGAACGGCGCGTAGAACGTCGATACCCGGTAGCCCACCTCTTCCGCTAGGATCTTTCTTTCGCTTCCCACTGTCCCCGACGACGGGTCAAACTGCGCAGCCACCAGTCCCTTTCCTTTTTCCCAATAAATAATCTGCCGGTTGGAGTAGGCCGCGTTCGAACGCGCCAACACAAGCTTCTTCCGGTCGTGCCCACTCAGTGACGACATGTAAATCCAGCTCTCCGGGTCGTTTTCCGCGTTCGAAAAATCTCCTCCCCAGAAAAGATAATGCTCTCCATCCGGCAAGAATGCCGGCCAACGGTGCGAGCTCTCCGTCGGCACCAGCATTTTTCCGGTAAGATCCGTTGCTTGCGTTCCGTCCGCGTTGATTTTCCAAATTGCCGTTCCAGTTTGCGGCGCGAACAAGATCACGTTCTTCCGCCCCCAACTCCCTCCGCGTCCGTTCGGCGCCACGGTCAGCACCTGTGGGGGGCCTCCACTCAGCGGGCTCTTCTTGAGCTTACCGTCCGCATAAAACGCAATCCACTGGTTGTCCGGCGACCAGAACGGATAGCTCGCTCCCTCCGTCCCCGCCAGCCGTGTCGCCGCCCGTGATCCGATCTTCTGCACCAGAATCACGCTCTCACCCGTTGTTTCATCCGGCGTCGTATATGCCAGCATCGTCCCATCAGCGGACACCGCCAGATGGTTCACCTCTCCGCGCAGAGGAATCGCAAACTCCCGCTCTCCGCCTGGAGCCTTCCCGGCTCGCCACATCATCCCCAGACCCAACAATGTCCCCAGCGCAACTCCTCCGAGCCCCCATATCCACCCGCCAAATCGCCGCGGCTTCTCTTCAATCTGTGCCAGCGCTGCCGTCGCTCCCGTTCCTGAGAGCGCACTCAGTGAAAATCCCAAATCCCTCGCCGATTGAAACCGGTCCGCCGGATTCTTTTCCAGGCAATGCCTCAATATCCTTTCGAGTCCCGGCGCAACCTTGCTCTTCTCCAAATCAACCTCGGGCGGCTCGTCCTTCAGAATCGCGTTCATCGTTTCGACGGAAGAATCCCCTTCGAACGCTTTCTTCCCTGTCGCCATTTCGTACAGAATCGCCCCGAAACTGAACATGTCCGACCGCGAATCCGCCGCCTGTCCGCGTACCTGTTCTGGCGACATGTACCCCACCGTCCCCATCACCGTCCCCGGCGCTGTCGCGCTTCCCATCGTTACCGTCTCACCCGAAAGCACCGCATCCGTTGCATACTTCGCCAGACCAAAATCCAGAATCTTCACATGCTCGTCGCTCGTGATGAAGATGTTGTCCGGCTTCAAATCCCGGTGCACGATCCCCTTCTCATGCGCCGCCGCCAAGCCATTTGCGATTTTTGTGCTGTATTCGATCACCTTGCGCTGCGCCAGCGCTCCTTCACTCAAGCGTTCGCGCAATGTCTTTCCTTCCAGAAATTCCGATACCAGATACTGCAGCCCGTTCTCGCTTCCCACATCAAAAATTCCCAGCAGGTTCGGATGATTCAGTGCCCCCAGCACTCGCGCTTCCTGCTCGAATCGTGCCAACCGGTCCGCATCTTTCGCTAGCGCCGGCGGCAACACTTTGATGGCCACATCCCGCCCGAGCCTCGTATCCTTCGCTCGATACACCTCTCCCATCCCGCCCGCTCCGAGCGGTGCCACCACCTCGTAGGGTCCTAGCTTTGTGCCTGGAGTGAGAGCCATCAGCGCCGCCGATTATACCCTCTCTTTCCACTTCGGATCCCCGTCCTCGGAGCACCGGACAAGCATTCTTCTTGCCGCAACCTGCCCCCGTGCCTTAGCATCAGTTCGCCTTTTTCCATGCGTCTCCCACTGTTCCTCCGCCTTGCTGCTTTCTCGCTACTCCTCCATTTCGTCTGTTTCTACGCCAGCGCGCAGACCGCGCCGCCGAAAAAGCACGTTGCCGTTCTCAACTTCGATAGCCCGGGTTCGCCCGCCGGCTCATCCCCTGCAGTAGGCGCTGGTTCCGCCGATGTCGGCAAAGGTGTGTCCGCTCAACTGATCACCAAACTCGTCGCGGGCAAGAAATATTCGCTCCTTGATCGCGACTCTCTGTACAAAATCCTCAAAGAACAAACCGAAGCGGATACCACCGGCCTCGATGCCTACGCCCTCGCCTCCAAGATTGGCCGCATCGCAAATCTGGACGCTCTCATCATCGGCGCCGTCACCCGTTATGGTCCAGCGCCACCCTCCTCTTCGCCTTCATCCGGTGTCCACTCTCGTAAGTCCAAAGCGTTCGTCCAGATCACCGCACGTGTCTTCAATGTCTCTACAGGGGAAATCCTCACGGAATTCCTCGGCTCCGGTGAATCTTCAGAACTCGGCGAAATCACACTCATCACTGACCGCAAATCCAAATCCACCACGCAAATACTCAGCTCCGGCTTCGTCCAGTCACTCCTTCCGGAAGCAACCGCGCACGCCGTCGACCAGATTGCCGATCAACTCGACGCCTTCTGCGACAGAATTCCTTCGCTCTCGCGTTCCTTCGATGGTCTCGTCGCAGAAATCTCGGGCAACGTCCTCACGCTGAACATCGGCAGACGCTCCGGCGTCAGAATTGGTGACGAACTCAAGGTCTTCCGCGAGCCTCCCTCTTCTGACACTCCTGACAACCCTTCAGGCGTGATGCCTCACCTCCAGGTGGGCACTGCCACCATCACCGAGGTCTCCGACGACTACTCCATCGCCACTTTCTCCGGCCCCCATCCCGCCCGGATCGGCGACCACATCAAATTCACCACCTCCCCCTGAGTCAGCAGCTCGCTGCTCCCTTCTTCCTTGCATTCCACTGCCTTCCTGCGGAATCATCTCTCCATTCTCCGTGCCCCCTTCCTCTTCATCACAGCCTGGAATCTCACCTCGCCTTCTCGCGGTCTTGGTTCTCCTCGGCCTTTCCATCTTTATCAATTACATCGACCGCGGCAGCCTCTCTATTGCCGCGCCGCTTCTTCAAGAAGAACTCCACATCTCACCCGCCCGCCTCGGACTGCTCTTGTCCGCCTTTTTCTGGACGTATGCCTGCTCTCAACTTTTTTCCGGCTGGCTTGTTGACCGCCTCAACGTCAATCTCGTCTTCGCCGCAGGCTTTGCTCTCTGGTCCGCTGCTACCGCTCTCACCGGACTCGTTCACACCTTCATCGCCTTCTTCGCCCTGCGCCTGCTCCTCGGCCTTGGAGAATCCGTCGCCTATCCCTCCTGCGGAAAAATCCTCGCCGTGAACTTCTCGGAGGAACAGCGCGGCTTCGCCAACTCCATTCTCGGCTCCGGCCTTCTGCTCGGGCCGTGCTTCAGCTTCCTTCTCGGCGGTATGCTCATTGCCCGAATTGGCTGGCGGCCTTTCTTTGTCGTCCTGGGCGCTGCTAGCTTTCTATGGCTCTTCCCCTGGCTCACCTATTCCCCCAAGCCCCCGCTGCCTCAACAGATCTCCCCGTCACACCTTTCCCAGGCGCCCTCGCTCCTCGAATTTCTGCGGCTCCGCGCGGCTTGGGGCACTTGCCTCGGCCTTTTTGCCAACAACTACGTCAGCTATTTCCTGATCACCTGGTTACCCTACTACCTCGTCCGCGACCGCCACTTCTCCGTGGATCGCATGGCCAAGCTCGCCGGCCTCGCCTACCTCCTCGGCGCGGTCGCCTCACTATTCTCCGGCTGGCTTTCCGATCGCTGGCTCGCTGCTGGGGCAACTCCCACCCTCGTTCGAAAAACATTTACTGGCGGCGGACTCGCCTTCTGCGGCATTTTTGTAGGGCTCGCGGGCCTGAATCATCCCTTCTATTCCTCCTCCGCGCTTATCGTCGGCGTAATCTTCTTTGGCGTCACCGCCTCGAATCTATGGGCCATCACTCAGACCCTCGCCGGCCCAATTGCCGCAGGCCGTTGGACTGGCTTCCAGAACTTCATCGGCAACCTTGCCGGTATCATCGCTCCCGCCGCCACCGGGCTCCTCCTCCAGCGCACCGGCCACTTCTATTGGGCCTTTCTGATCCTGGCAGCTGTTGCGCTCGCTGGCTCTGCCTGCTGGTTCTTTCTGATTGGCCACATCACTCCCGTCGCATGGCATCGCACTTCGCGCCTTGGGGTCGAATTCGGCGCCTCATTCGAACTCCAAAAGCCCCGCCAGGGTACTAAGGTGGATTGAGTAGTACTAAGTAAAATGTGCTCACAATTGATGGAAAAGCCACCTGGAAATTGGCGGTTTTCCTTGTGATTTCGCGGTGACTGTAGTTAAGTACCGGACACAATAGTACGAGATGGCCATTCAGACTCACGTAAGCAGCGCGTAAGTTTGGGAGTATTTTGAGAGCGAAACTGGATCGCATTCTCCGCTCCTCCAGCCAAGCCATGTCCTGGCTTCTGCGTCTATGGAACGACAATCTGCAGCTGCGGACAAAACTGTTGCTATCTTTCGTCCTGCTCACCGTGGGGCTGACCTTGGGAACCCTGCTCGTTGTGCGCCATGCCGCAATGTCCCAACAGCAGGAACGTATCGAGAAAGACGCGAGCAACGCCATCCTCACTTTTCAGGTGGTCCAAGAGCAGGTGCTACAGTCCCTGACCCACAAGGCCGACCTGCTAGCCTGGGTCGCTTTTACTCATGACGGAGACGCGGACGCCGTTCAAGCCGCAACCCAAGATCCCCTCCAGACGGACGATTGCAATCTCTACGTGCTGGCTGACGCCCGCGGCATTATCCAGACCATGCATACCAAAGGCTGGGCTTTCCCGGCAGACGAGGCCCAGAAGATGGTCTGGAGGTCCGTCTACCGCAAAGAAACCACCGGCTGGTGGTACGGCGGACATAACCTGTACCAGGTTGTACTTGCTCCGTTCTACCAGGACGCGTCCACCAAGCGCCATCTGCGCGGATACGTCGTGGCTGGCAAATCCATCGATCAAAGGGCTGTCAAAGACCTCGCTCGCATTGCGTCCAGCGACGTCGTGTTTACTTTTGGCAACTCGGTGGCCATCAGCACCCTCGATGCCGTGAGGGAAGCCGAGTTCCAGAAGTTGGCTGGCCAGGATTGGGGAACCGCGAATCTGCAGTTGAATCGACAGCACTATCGCGCCCAATCGATGCAATTGAACATGGGCGCGTGGCCGAGGGCCAACTTGGTGGTTCTGAAGTCCTATAGAGAAGTTGAAGCGAGCCTCCAGCACTTGAACCGCTTGCTCTTGGGATTGTGGTTAGCCGTCGTGGCTGTCGGCGGCATGCTGATCTACTTCATTTCGGATACCGTAACGCGTCCCTTGACCCAACTCCTCTTCGGCGTGCGCGCTCTGGAACAAGGAAATTACCGCTATCCCTTGGCCGTGGGCGGGGACAACGAAGTCTCCCGTCTCACCCATGCGTTCATTAACATGCGCGGTACACTCCAGAAAAACGACGCGACCCGCGAGCAGCTCGAAGGTCAACTCCGCCAAGCTCAGAAGATGGAAGCGCTCGGGCGCCTGGCTGGCGGCGTCGCGCACGACTTCAACAATTTGCTCACCGTCATTCGTGGGCATAGCGAACTGGTTCAGGACCGGGCTCAGCCCGGAGATTCTTTGTTCAACCACGCCCAGCAAATTCGCAAGACCGCCGATCGCGCCGCGTCCTTGACCCGGCAATTGCTGGCATTCAGCCGGATGCAGGTTCTGGAAGCCAAGGTACTCGATGTGAACGAGCTCATCGGAGAGATGGGCAAACTCCTACGCCGCCTCGTCCGCGAAGATATTGAGTTTGCTCTGAACCTCAGCGATGCCCCCGTACGCGTCAAAGCAGATGCCGGTCAGTTGGAGCAGGTGCTTCTGAACCTCACCGTAAATGCCAGCGATGCGATGCAACAGGGCGGGAAACTGACCATCACCACAGACCACGTGACTGTGGGCGAAGAGGAAGCGCATTCCAAGGGAAGCATCGAACCCGGCAGATACGTCCGCATCACTGTAACGGACACTGGCCAGGGCATGGATGCCGCCACCAAGGTCCGCATTTTCGAACCCTTCTTCACCACCAAGGAACGCGGCAAAGGCACCGGTCTCGGCCTCGCAACCGTCTATGGTGTGGTGAAACAAACCGGCGGCTTCATCTTTGTCAGCTCGGAACTCGGCAAGGGCTCGACCTTCGAGCTTTATTTGCCAAGCACCCGAGAGGAAGCACCGGTGAAGAACGAGCCTGCTCGAACCAACGGTGCCAAGCAGGGAGACCGCAAAACCGTCTTGGTCGTGGAAGACGAAAAAGAAGTCCGAGAGCTAGCGAGCGCTTTCTTGACCTCCGCAGGCTATAACGTGTTGACCGCCGAAGATGGTTTGGATGCGTTGGAAACCGCCGCGCGTTTTGGCCTATGCATCGACGCCGTGTTGACCGACATGGTCATGCCCCGCCTGGGTGGCGCGGAACTTGGACTGAAGCTGAACTCTTCGATGCCCCTCGTGAAGGTCATCTACATGAGCGGTTACCTCGAACCGAGAGACAGCCAGAAACTCGTGGACGCTGGTTGTTTCCTGCAAAAACCCTTCTCGCGCGACGCGCTTGTCGATAAAGTGGGACTAGCTCTGAAGCACAGCGCCCTTACCCCGGAAAAACAAGCATGGAAGCCTCAAGCCATCGTCGTTTGATCGGCACTCACCCGTCTCCATAGCGGTGCGTAGGCTTGGAAACAACACGCAATCGAATGAGAAAGGCGAAGCGGATGACAGGTCCCGCTTCGCCTTCTTTTCTGTTACCTCAAGCTAAGAGCCCACCCGAATGTGAGAGAACGAACTGAACAATCCGAACACGTCCAGCAGCCATAGCACCACGGCGATTACCACCACGCCATTGAGAATCGACTTGATGGTTCCCTGCATGGGAATGAAACGGTTCACCAGCCAGAGCAACACTCCCACGACAATCAAGATCATCACGATGTTAATCAGGGGCACTATTTACCTCCCTTCGAACTGGATTTCTCCTCACTAGAGCGTAGAGAGGCCGGCTGTCAGGGACTATACGAGGATTACCGGAGGGAAAGCGCAGCTTTGGTGTAATGATGTACATGAATGATTCGAATGCGTTTGGACCGCAACAGGAGCCGCAACAGCCATGCGCAACGGGGTTAGCCCCAGTATCTTGACCTGTGTGGGCGGCACGAGCTTGCTTGCCTTGCGCAAGATCGCACCGCTCAATGGCGCACGAATCCTCCTGAAAATCGAAAGCGAGAATCCCACCGGAAGCATGAAAGACCGCATGGCCCTCGCCATGATTGAGGCCGGTGAGCGGGATGGCCGTCTGAAGCCCGGCGGTTCGGTTGTCGAATATACCGGCGGGAGCACGGGCGTCTCGCTCGCTTTGGTTTGCGCCGTTAAAGGATATCCATTACACATCGTGAGCTCCGACGCATTTGCCAAAGAAAAGCTGGATCACATGCGTATCTTGGGCGCCAAGCTGCAAATCGTCCCTAGCGAAGCCGGCGGGATGACCGAAAAGTTGACTCGCGACATGATCGCCGCCGCCGGAGCCATCGCCCACAGCACCGGTGCGTTCTGGACCGATCAAATGAACAACGTCGACCAGTTGGCGGCCTATCACGCCATGGCCGACGAGATCTGGGAGCAGTCCGGAGGACACGTCGACGGATTCGTGCAGTGCGTCGGCACCGCAGCGTCCATCCGCGGGATCGGCGAGGGATTGCGTCGCAGGAATCCCAACCTGCGCGTCATAGCCGTGGAACCGGCAGAGTCAGCCGTGCTCTCGGGAGGAAGGCCTGGAGCGCACAGGATGGATGGTATCGGCGCAGGATTTGTCGTTCCGATGTGGAGTGCAGCTTTGGCGCACGCCATTGACAAGGTGTCAACCGAACAGGCCGTCGTGATGCAGCTCAGGCTGGCTCGCGAGGAAGGACTATTCGCCGGAACCTCGACCGGCGCAAACCTCATTGCCGCATTGCGTCTGGCGGATCAACTCAGCGCCGGGGCAATCGTCGTTACTGTGATGTGCGATACCGGAATGAAGTATTGGAAAAGCTTAGCCGACTCTAAGAGCCATAACATCAGTAGCTTACCCTGACCCAATCGTACCAATAGCTACGACAAGTACTGTTGTACCCGCTGTCAGGGGAACGCGAAACTGGTGTTCGCGTGGGTGCCCTTGAAGGGACGGGTGCACTCGCCAGGGCCGCTCTATAGCTACAAGCCGGACGTTTGCTCCGTTCGAAAGGTGAGCCATTGCGAAGTCCCGGGGATGCAGGAACAGTCTCTCCTATGACACCTCGCCGCGACATCCGCTCTCAGAACAGAGTGGAAACATTGTATTGTTCCTCCGCCAACCAAACCACATTTCTCCCTCTGCACCGCAAAACCAGCCGAGCTCGCCGTCAGAGCGGCGGCCATTCCGAGCGCATCACCGATGTCGCCTTGCGCCTGGCGAAAGAAATGGGTATCTCGGAAGCTGAGCGGGAAATCATGCGGCGCGGTGGCCTGCTCCACGACATCGGCAAAATCGGCGTGCCTGCCTCGATTCTCGACAAGCCCGGCAAACTTACGCCGGAAGAACTGCAGCAGATGCGCGAACACGTCAACATTGGCGTCCGCATCCTCCAGCCAATTCCCGGCTTTGCCGATGCCATGCCGATTGTCGCGCAGCATCACGAGTGGATCAACGGAGCTGGCTACCCCAATGGCCTCAAGGGTGATGAGATCACCCTGCACGCCAGGATTTTCGCCGTGGCGGACTGTTACGACGCCTTGATCAGCGATCGCCCCTACCGCGCCGGCCTACCGGTGTCAAAAGTTGTGGAGATGATCCGCGAAGGCGCTGGACGGCAATTCGATCCGCGGGTCGTTGATGTGTTTGAGCGATTGATGGCCGCCGGCGCCGACACTGTTCGCATTGAAGAAACGGAAAAAAGCCTGCAGGCGGTCTAACGATCGTGCAGAGAAGGCTGGCTGGCGGGCCGAAGTCATGGTACACCTCCGACGAAGCCCAGACCGAAGTGTCCTTCTACTACGAAGTCGGCAAGGAGCAAGTGATTCGCTTCAAAAACCAGGAGCGGATTGTCTGGGCAAAAGACAAAACCACATAACGTTCCCCGACCCGCTCTCGGCGATTACGGCTTGAGAGACGCCAGATACGCCGCGATGTCGATCATGTCGTCATCGCTGAGACGATAGACCACCGGTTTCATCTGCACCACCAGCGCACCGTGCCGCGCCCCGGACTTCATGTCATACAACTGCCGGAAAACATAGCTGGGAGACCGGCCGGCGATTCCGGGCACTTCCTGGTTGCCACGCAGCGACGCGCCGTGACACACGTTGCACGGAACAGTGCGCCCGTTTGCGCCGCTCGTGACCAGTATTTTTCCCAGCGTCAGGCTTCCAGCCGGCACGTACGCCACAAAACTGGAGGCATCATCCCGCAGCTCTGTGCGTTCGCGGTCTTCCGCCATCTCGATGATCCGGTGCCCGATGGGCTCGTTACCTCCGTTCGGTATCGCCACCAGCATAAAATGATCCGCCCGCGTTTTCGGCACCGTACGGCTCTCGACAACCCGAATCCACGGTTTCGGTTTAATCGAAGAAAAGTATCTCGCGGCAGCCTGCACCTCCTCAGCCGTCGCGTTCGCCGCCGCGCTGGAGATCATCTTGGCCGACGGTATGTGCTCCGGCTCCGATGATTTGCGCGCGCTGGACTTGAACTCCGCTACTTGGTTGATGATGTAGCCCGCGGGCAGGCCGGCAAGGCTGGAATTTTCCGGTTTTCCCTGGCCATTCGGCAGGTGGCAGAACGCGCACGCGTACACGTCTGGCTTACGTCCGGCAGAAACGATGGCGGGCATCAAGGGATGCGCCTCCGGATGCCAGTCCGCTACACGAAAATAATCTTGCGTCTGCGCGAACGTGAAAGAGGCGGAGCTGTTGGGTACGTGCCGCTGGCTTTGATCCTCGGGAGGCGTGCCCGAACTCGGAGGATTTAAAACGTAAGCCCAATAAGGAGTTTTCTGCGCAATGGCTGCTGACGCTGCTTGCTGGCTCAAAGCAGGCGCCAGGAACAGGGGACTTGGTGCGAGTGCGAAAGTGGCGGCGAGGAACGTGCAGACCAAGAATAAATTGGCGCGGCGACCGACAAGCGGCAGGAACAAAGTCATCTCCGGATGTGAAGGAACCGACAATGAGTATAACGCGAGATACCTGAGGACGCCCCTCGCCGCATTCCTACGTGCAGCCTTTCAACGGTTCCTATTCGTCATCCCCAATCGGCGGCCCATCCGGCGCCTCCACCGGTGCCCCCAAATCCACCTTCTTCGGGTCCTTCTCAAATTGCTCGATCATTCTCGTTGCGAACAACACGTGGGCTGGGTATTGCATGGGCCCTCGTGCGCTCGCCGGTGCATTCAGATAGTTCTTTAATTCCTGCACCTTCAAAAGCGCAGTCGCCCGCACCTCCCAACTCGCCTTGTCATTTGCCGCCAACACCAAAAGCTCATAGAGCACCACGTCGTCGACCGCGTTGTGTACTTCGCCCTCATACCCACTCTCATGGGGCGCCTTCCACGTCGCATTCACCACCGCATCCAATACTTCCTCCAGTCCCGGATTTGCCGCATCTCGCGCGTGGAACTCCTCCAGCCGCGCTGCCCTTTCCGGATTGAATAAAAACTGCAGCACCTGCTGTGCAGCAGCCTCCGCCGGCGCCACCGAATCGAACGCTGGGCTCGTATGTATCTTGAACATCTCCCGGTCCCGCGGGTACATCGGCGGACGCGGCGGAATGGTCTTCAGCAGCGGCTCCGGCAGCACCAGCGCCTCCGGCTTCACCGTCTCCAGCACCGCTGCCAGCGCCCTTCTCTGCTCTGCTGGCGCGACAATTTGCGTCGCCACTTCCCCATCCCCTCGCAACGCAAACGTGTAATCCATCCCGCCCACGAGCTTGCTCGCCGCTTCTGCCTGGTACCGGTGCAACATATAAATGGGCACCAACCGGTCTTCAATCGTCGCCAGCGGTTCCCCCTCCCGGATGTTCGCCTCCCCAAACCTCTTCAGCGCCGCCGCACGCACCTTCATGATGCGGTTCAACTCGTCCACCGCATTCGAACCGCTATCCCATAAATGCGCCACGCTGCTCGACGATCCCGCCGGCCGCGCATCCTGGTCCGTCAGATACCGCAACCCGCGCCCGTAGCCATCCATCAAAATTTTATTCAGTGCCGCTTTCTCATCCGTGCCTGGAGCAAAGTCCCCATACCCCCACGCAATCGACACCTTGTCCCATTCGCCGATTCCCTTCGCATACGCATCGGACACATCCGGCGTTCCCTCCGCACCCAGCTTCGCCAGAGGCGGCGGATAGTCCATGACCGACGACCGGTTCACCGTGCTCGCTGAATAGTTGTGCATCAATCCCAGCGTGTGCCCCACTTCATGCGCCGCCAATTGCCGCAGTCGTGCCAGCGCCATTTCCTTCGCTTTCGCCGCGCCTGCGTTATCCTTCCCGTACGGCGCCAGCAGCCCCTCCGCGATCAAATAATCCTGCCGCACCCGCAACGATCCCAGGATCACATGTCCCTTAATGATTTCTCCCGTCCGCGGGTCCGTCAGGCCCCATCCGTAGGACCACCCACGTGTCGCTCGGTGTACCCATTCGATCACGTTATAGCGCACGTCCATCAGGTCCGCGCCTTCCGGCAGCAACTCCACTCGAAACCCATTCTTGTATCCCGCCGCTTCGAAAGCCTGATTCCACCATCGCGCTCCCTCCAGCAATGCGCTGCGAATCGGTTCCGGCGCTCCGCGATCCAGGTAGTACACGATCGGCTCCACAGGTTCGCTCACAGCCGCCCCCGGATCTTTCTTCTGCAGCCGGTGCCGCGCCGTAAACCGCTTCACGATCGGCTGGTCCACCGGCGCAGCGTAATCCAAGTAGGAAATGCCGTAGAAACTGCTTCGCGGATCGTAAGCTCGTGGCTTGTAGCCTTCTTTTGGTAATTGCACCAGCGAATGGTGCTCCCTCACCGTAATTGCCTCCGGCGACGGCGTCACGTCCCGCACCCACTGCCCCGGTTCATCTCCTGCAAACGTCAGCGTCGCTTCCACCTCCGTATTCAGCGGGAAATTCTTTGTCCTCGGTAAATAAATCGCGCATCGCGAACTGTCCAACCTGAATGTGCCCTGTTTCGTCCGTTGCAACGTCGCCGGAACTCCGTGCGCGTCGCGCAAAAAGAAGTCGGTTGCATCCACCAACACCCGTCCTTCTTCTTCCGCTTCCACCTTGAATCCCCACAGTGCCGATTCCGCGAACGACTCCTTCACCGCCGTCCGCTCATCTTCATCATTCGTTATTGCGCGATACTCCAGATTCTCTTGCACCAGCAATACCTTCGGCCCGCTCCGGTCGAATCGCACAATCCGCGTACGGCCCGGCTGCCCGCGATCCAACCCGATGTCATTCGACCCTACTCCCGCCGTCAGCCCCGTCTGGTACAAGAAATCCGTCCCAAACTTGTCCACCTCCAGCCACAACTTCCCGGCCTTCCCGTCCCAATACAGATTGAAAAATCCCGCCAACCTCTCGGCTCCGCCAGTCTTCTCCTTGATCGTCGGTGTAACCCCAGCCTTCTGCCCCTCATCCGCCAATATGCCTGCGCAGCATAGCAACGTCACAGCGATCACTTGAACCAATCGTAGGCTTTTCGCCATCCGCTGTAGCCTCCAATAAGAAACAGTCATCCCGCGCGAAGCGAAAGATCTCAACCGGTCAACCGCCTCGCACTGAGCCGTCAACCCACCACAAATTCGCCTGCCCCTTTTACACCAAATCCGCTTCTTTTTGCAGTCTGGTGATTCGTCGCCGTCTTAGTAGTCTCTGTGCCTTCTCTCAAACCGCAAAATGTGTTGTCATCCTGAGGAGCCCGCCGAGGCGGCCGACGAAGGATCTCAACCGATCCGTTCTCTAAAACCCGATTCAGCCGGCGCCAGACACTTTACGCGGAATTCAACACGTGCTTTGAGCAGACCTTCCATGCCCACAAACACCGCCACCCCCGCTCTTCTCC
This sequence comes from Dongiaceae bacterium, assembly GCA_035499255.1. Taxonomy (GTDB): domain Bacteria; phylum Acidobacteriota; class Terriglobia; order Acidiferrales; family UBA7541; genus Acidiferrum. The sequence continues at coordinate 18,115 of DATJZF010000047.1, forward strand.
GCTCCCTCACCCCCGACGCCCGCCTCCTCTTCGCCACACGCTTCATCCGTCTCTTCGCCTATGGCTCGCTCTCCGTGATCCTCGTCTTCTATCTCGTTAGCCTCGGCCTCACCGAATCGCAAACCGGCCTTCTTCTCAGCCTCACCCTTGCTGGCGACGTGCTCGTCTCCCTGCTCCTGACCACTTGGGCCGACCGTATCGGTCGCCGCCGCATGCTTGTCCTGGGCGCCTTCTTGATGGCCGCGGCAGGCCTGGCCTTCGCGTTCACTCGCAACTTCTTCTTTCTCGTGCTTGCGGGCACCATTGGCGTGATCAGCCCCAGCGGCAATGAAGTCGGCCCTTTCCTCTCCATCGAACAGGCCGCGCTCTCCCACGTCGTCACTCCAACCACTCGGACGCTCGTCTTCGCCTGGTACACGCTCGCCGGATCGCTCGCCACCGCCATCGGCGCACTCGTCGGCGGGACCCTCACGCATACTCTGCAGACGAACGCGATGTCGCCGGTCAATAGCTACCGCGTCGTCGTGATTGGTTACGCTGCCTTGGGGATTTTTCTCGCGCTATTGTTTGTGCGTCTCTCCGCTGCAGCCGAAGTCCACGACACCGGCGAAAAATCCGTCCGTGATCTAAAGTCCTTCTTCGGCGTGGCTCGCTCCCATCGCGTCGTCCTGAAACTTTCCGGCCTGTTCGCCCTCGACGCCTTCGCCGGCGGTTTCGTCATTCAGAGTTTCGCTGCCTACTGGTTCTATCTTCGCTTCGGCACGAATCCCGCCACGCTCGGCGGCATTTTCTTCTGGGCCAATCTCTTCGCCGGAATCTCCGCGCTCCTGGCTTCGCGCCTCGCCTCCCGCATAGGCCTCGTCAAAACGATGGTCTACACCCACCTGCCCTCAAATATCCTTCTGATTCTCGTTCCCCTGATGCCGACTCTTCCCCTCGCGATTGCCATTCTCCTCCTCCGCTTCAGTATCAGCCAAATGGACGTGCCCACCCGCCAGTCTTACACCATGGCCGTAGTCACGCCCGAAGAGCGCTCCGCCGCCGCCGGAATCACTGGCGTCGCCCGCACCACCGGCGCATCCATCAGCCCATTATTCGTTGGCTTTCTCTTTGCCCATCCATCCTGGATCAACATCCCGTTTCTCCTCGCCGGCGCCTTGAAGATTCTCTACGATCTCCTCCTGTACCGCGCTTTCGTCCAACTCCCTCCCCCCGAAGAAACCGTCAGCGATGCTGGGGATATTCCCCAACCAACAACGAAGCGCATACCAGGAAGCTAGACAAAGCCGTCATCCTGCGGAGCCCGCCGCGGCAGGCGAAGAAGGATCTCAACCGCTGCGTCTTGCCTCCCCCCACAGCGGGTGCCCCAGGTTCGGTTTCTGAACCTGGGTCTTGGGGCTCCAGGTTTTCTCTGGGTGCCCCATCCTATGCGCGCCCTTTGCGCAAAGGGTGGGGCTGCTCTTCTATTTTGTCTTCCTCCGAACGATCCCAACTCCCAATCTTTGCCTTCCCTTCCCACCCCGCTCCATCCCTAAAAGTGATAATGTGGTTTCAATTCACGTCTCGCTCCAATCACAAGAAAAGGACTTTTGTCATGAAACTCGCTGCATTCTTCATGTCCTGTTTCTTCGCTGCCTCCCTTTTCGCGCAATCGACTCCCCCACCCCACTCCCGTGTTCTCTTGGCCGTCACCGCTCATCCCGACGACGAAGTCTTCATGGGCCCCACCCTCGCCCGCTACGCTCGCCAGGGCGTTAAGGTTTACCTCGCCATCGCCAC
>DATJZF010000048.1:0-44541 GCA_035499255.1 Dongiaceae bacterium
ATGGGATTATTCCACTGGCCGATGGGAATGAAGATATCGGTGTTGCGGAAGCGGCCGAGAAGATCGAAGTTGGGCGGCGCAACGCCGATGACGGTGAAGGCTTTGCCATCGAGAGTGAGGGTTTTGCCGAGGATCGCAGGGTCTGATGCAAATTTTCGTTTCCAAAGGCGCGCGGCAAGGAGAACAGTGGGAGCGGCGCCGATTTTATCGTCGTCGAGAGTGAAGGTGCGGCCGATGACAGGCTGGACGCCGAGTTGCTCGAAGAAGCCGGAGGTCAGCATGACGCAATTGAGTTGCTCCGCGTCGCCGAGGCCAGTGAGGACCAGAGAGCGGCCGCCGCGCATGGCAGCCATAGTGGCAAAGGTGCGGTTGTCCTTTTGCCAGTCAAGGAAATGCGGGAGAGAGACAGAGCCGGTGGCAAAGTTGGGTTTGCTTTCGCGGATGGTGACGAGCTGCTGTGGTTGCGGATACGGAAGCGGACGAAGGAGCACGCCGTTGATGATGGAGAACAGAGCAGTGTTGGCACCAATGCCGAGTGCGAGGACCAAGACCGCGGCAGTGGTGAAGCCCGGATTGTGACGAAGCATGCGGAGCGCGTAGCGAAGGTCGTGGAAGAGGGTTTCGAGGAAAGGGAGGGAGCGCTGGTCGCGGACGCGTTCTTTGGTTTGTTCCAGGCCGCCGAGTTGGAGGAGGGCGGCGCGGCGAGCTTCATCGGGGGAGAGGCCGGCGCGGAGATTATCGTCGATGTGGAGTTGGAGGTGGGAGGCGAGCTCGGCGTGCAGTTCCCTTTCGTGTTGAGAACGGTGGAACAGACTGGAGAGACGCCGGAAAAAGGAACGGAGGATTTTCATGAATGGGCCTCGGAGGTGCGGGACGCAGACGGATTCGTATTCGAAGAGAGATCCCTCACATCGTTCGGGATGACAGATAGAAGAGAAAGAACCCACCCTTTCCGCAAGAGGCGAGCAAAGGATGGGGCACCCTCAAGCACTTGGGCCACGCAGTACGGCGGGGCCATGGCTATTCGTACCTCAGGGAGATTGAGGGGTCGGTGCGGGAAGCGCGGCGAGCGGGAAGGTAGCAAGAGACAAGACCCACAAGCAAAACCAAGAACGCGACAGCGAGGAGCGTCCAAGGATCGACCGCCGAGATCTGGGAGATCCGACTGGCAAGCAGACGTGCCGCAGCAACACTCAGCGTAACGCCAAGAACAAGACCCGAGGCAATGAGAGTAAATCCCGAAGCAAGAACCATGAACAGGATTTCGCGGCTTTGTGCGCCAAGAGCCATGCGAATCCCGACTTCGCGGGTGCGTTGCGATACCGTGTAGAACATGACGCTGGCGATACCGATGACCACGAGGAGCAGGCCAATCGCGGCAAAGGAGCTGACGGAGGCGAGTTCGAACTGCGGTCCGCGATAGAAATCGCGGAGGGAAGCTTCGAGGGTTCCGGAAGTGGACATTTCGATGTTCGGATCGATAGTCTCGAGCTCTTTGCGGATGGTTTTCAGGAGCGGACCGGGATCGGAGGAAGTTCGCGCCATGTAGGTGCGCCAACTGAAACCCTGCACCGTGTAAGGAATGAAGGCACGAGGATATAAGCGCCACGAAGGATTATCGAAGTCGCGAGTCTTGAAATCGCTGACGATACCGACAATTTCAAAGTAAGTGTTGTGCGGGGCGTCGAGGAAGGTACGGTCAAGGACGTCGAGCTTCACCTTGCGGCCAATGGGATCTTCGTTGGGAAAATACAGGCGAGCGAAGGTGTCATTGACGACCATAACGTAGCGGGCGGCTGCTTCGTCTCCGCGATTGAAAAGACGGCCGCGAAGGAGCGCCATTCCGAAAAGTTCAAAATAGCCGGAACTGCAGGCTTCTTCGTGAGTCTCCCAGCGTTCTGTATGTGGTTTGCCGGGAATAATCGTGTCGGTGAAGTCGGACTCGAGAGGGGGTTCGAGCATGGAGGCGGCGACGGAGGTCACGCCAGGCAAAGATCGGAGGTACTCGAGCATCTGGCGGGAAAGGGCATTTTTCTTGACGCGCGTAACGTCGACGTCGGTGTTGTAGGGTTTGGGGAGCGACAAGCGGAAGAACAGAACATTGTGAGGGTCAAAGCCCAGGTCGGTACGAGTCAGTACGAGGAAACTTCGCAGGAGAAGCCCGGAGCCGAGAAGCAGAATGACGGAGAAAGCAACTTCCGCGACGACGAGAACAGATCGGAGCCTGGTCTGCCGCGCGGTGGCGCCGTTGGATCGACCAGCAGCAGCGAGGCTGGGCTGCAAGTCGCGCGAGAGCACGTACAGCACGGGAGCCAGTCCGCAGAGAATCGTGGTGCAAAGGGCCACGCAGAGCGCAATCAGGAGGACGGGGAAGTTCAAGCGAATGGACATGCCCTCGGGAAGGGCGTGAGTTGGCATCAACACAGCGATGAGGCGCACACCGAAATAAGCCATCGAGCAACCAGCGAGACAGCCCGCCGCGGCGAGAGCGAAGCTTTCGGCGATCAACTGCTGAATAAGGCGAGCGCGAGTGGCGCCGAGAGTGGCGCGCATGGCGAGTTCGCGTTCGCGAATGGTGGCGCGAGCGAGCAAGAGATTAGCAACATTGGCGCAAGCAATCAGGAGAAGCAGGAGCACAGCGGCGAAAAGAACATAGAGAGTGGCTTTGAGGGCGCCAATCTGGCTATCGAGGAGCGTCTCTGCAATGATCGAGAAGTTTCGCGGTAACGGGAAAGCAGGGTTCGGAGAGGTTTTCTGGACTTGATGCGCGATGGCATCGAGGTCCGAGGCGGCGGAGACAATGGAGGCACCGGGCTTGAGGCGACCGATCATGCGGCCGTCGGAATTCGTATCCGTCAGGGGCATCCAGAAGCTGGCATTAAAGGCCGTGAAGTCGGGAGGCATGATGCCGATGAGAGTGGTGGGCCGATCATTCAGGATGAACACGGAATTGAGGATTTTGGGGTCGCCAGCGAACTCAGATTGCCATTGTTTGTAGCTCATCACGAACACGGGAGTAGCGGCGGGGCGGGCATCGTCAGGGGAGATGGCCCTGCCGAGCAGCGGTGCAACGCCGAAGAAATCAAAAGTGTTGCCAGTGACCAGCGCGCCAAAGGGCCAGTAGCGCGTGGTCCTGCCATTGTCGTAGACGAGACGGATGCCGTTGTAGGTGATGGTTTCTTCGAAGACGTGGTTTTCATCGCGGAAAGCGCGGAGTTCGCCGGGAAGGAAATAGTTGCGGCCCTTCCATGCCCCCTCGTTCGCGAGATTCTGAACTCGAAAGACAACCAGGCGGTGAAGACTCTTATAAGGCAAGGCGTCGATGTAGATGCTGTTAATCACGCTGAAAACGATTGTGGAAGCGCCGATGCCCAGCGTAAGGGCCAGAATGGCAACGAGAGACAGGCGCCGATCCTTGCTGAGGGAACGAACGGCGAAATGCAGATCGTGGAAGAGGGTTTCGAGGAAAGGGAGGGAACGCTGGTCGCGGACGCGTTCTTTGGTTTGTTCAAGGCCACCGAGTTTGAGGAGCGCGGCGCGGCGAGCTTCATCGGGGGAGAGGCCGGCGCGGAGATTGTCGTCGATGTGGAGTTGGAGGTGGGAGGCGAGCTCGGCGGATAGTTCCCTGTCGTGACGAGAATGGTTGCGGAAGAGGTTGAGGAAGCGAGTGAGGGTGGAGCGAAGAGAGTTCATTTGTAGGCCTCAGGAATTCCGTTCTGAGAAACGAGGGCTGGCTGGAAATCGTTGCGCGTGTTGTCGAAAGCTTGCGCTGAGGGCGAGAAAAAACAGAGGCGAAGAGAAGACAGACGAGGCGTTCGAGCGTAAGAGCCCACCCTTCGCAAACTGCGCGAAGGGTGGGGCACCCGCAAGCACATTTGGCAGAGGCGTGATGAAGAGAGATTTCTCGCTTCGCGGACTCCGTTCGAAATGACAGGTCTTTTTGGTTGGAGCATAAGTCACGAAAGCACCCTCAAGCACGTCGAGCTGGAATGCAACATCGTTGCTGGCCTGAAGGCCAGCGCTACAGAAGCAAGACCAAGGTGGACGCGTAAAGCGTTCACTACAGAGCACGCGGGACGGGAGGCGCGAATTGCAAAACGCGCAGTGGCACGTGGAGCCCAGGGGCTTCCGCTACGAGATGGGCACGGGGGTGTAGTCCGCATCCCTGGTTACTCGTAGCGGAGAGCGACCATGGGATCAACATGCATGGCGCGTCTCGTGGGAATGTAGCAAGCGAGAAATGTGACGACGGCCATGAGCAAAGCGGCACCGATGAAGGTGAGCGGGTCGGCGGGAGAAACACCGTAGAGTTCGCTGGAGAGCAGGCGCGTGATGGCGAGAGCGGCGAGCAGGCCGATGGTGATGCCGGCGAGCGCAAATTTGGCGGCTTCTTTGAAGATGAGGCGGAGAACGTCGCGCGGCTGAGCACCGATGGACATGCGAATGCCGAATTCGCGAGTGCGCGTGGAGACGAGGAAGGAGAGCACGCCATAGATGCCGATGGCACCGAGGAAAAGAGCGAGCGCGGCGAAGGTGACGAAGAGAACGGTAGTGGAAGAGGAAATGGAGACGGAGTCGGAGACTACCGCTTGCATGGGCTTCAGTTCGGTGACGGGGATGTCGGCGCCGAGCGTGGTGATGGTGCGGCGAAGAGCGTTTTGGAGCTGCGACTCGTCCAGGGCGGTCTGAACGACGATGCTCATATCGGTGGGAATACGACCGCCTTCAAGAGCGGCGCTTTCGTTATAGGGAACGTAGATGGTGCCGTTGAGCCATTGCGGGGTAAAGCGCTGGAGGTCATAAGCGCGCACGTCGGGAACGATGCCGATGATGGTGCGCCATTCCTCCTTGTCGCCGGTGAAACGGAGATGCGTGCCGATGGCGTCTTTATTGGGCCAGAAACGGCGAGCCGTCGCCGCGCTGACGAGCACGACATTGGATTTGCTGGCGAGGTCGGCAGAGGTGAAACCGCGCCCCGCAATCACGGAAATGCGCATGAGATCGAAGTAATCGGAAGTGACGGCGTCCATCCAGAAGAGCGGCCCATTATCGCCTGGGGCGACGGTGAAGTTCTCGATTTCGAGGGGGCGCTTGGCCACACGGCCACCGAGGGGAAGCGTGTTGACGAGAGCAGCGGAATTGACGCCGGGAATGGAGCGCGTGCGAGAGAGAAGTTCGTTATAGAAGGAAACGCAGCGTGCGGGATCGGAACAGAAGGATTGATTGGGAGTGATGCGCGCGGTAAGGACGCGCGTAGTGCGGAAGCCCGGGTCCACATGGGAGAGCGACCAGAAGCTGCGAATCAAAAGGCCCGCTGAGATCACGAGAAGAACGGCGAAGGCGATTTCCGCTACGGCGAGAGCGCTTCGGAGACGATGCGAGACTGAAGCAAAAGCTCCACGAGTAACGGAGTTGAGAGTGACGGCAAGATCCTGGCGGGAAGATTGGAGAGCCGGAGCGATGCCGAAGAGAAGGCCGGTTATTAGCGCGAGGAAACCGGTGAAGGCCAGAACACGTAAGTCGATGTGGACGTCGGCGAGGCGCGGGGTGTCTGGAGGCAAGGTGATTTTGAGCAGATGCAACCCTTGAGTGGCCAGAAGAAAACCCAAGAGGCCGCCGAGCAGGGCGAGGACGACGCTTTCTGTGAGGAGTTGTCGGATGACGCGGCGACGGTCGGCGCCCATGGCGAAGCGGAGGGCAATTTCTTTTTCGCGTATGGAAGAACGGGAGAGGGCCAAGTTGGCAACATTGACGCAGGCAATCAGTAGGATGAGAGCGACGGCGCCAAGGAGAAGAGCGAGGCGGGAGCGCACATCGGAGACCATGTCGTGCTGGAGTTCAACGACGCTGATGTCGGCGTTCCATGTGGCGGGCATAGGCCAGGGGAAGAGTTTGAAGACGCCAGACTGGAAGATGCGGACTTCGGAACGGGCTTGCGGAAGAGAGACGCCGGGATGGAGGCGGCCGATGATGGGCATGAAGTCTCCGGCCCAGTAGGCGATGGTGTCGCGCGGATCGTTGTGGAGAGGGATCCAAATTTGGGTTTTGGCCGAGGGAAAGCGGAAATCGGCAGACATCACGCCGAGAACCTGGCGGCTGGTGCCGTCGATCTCGATGGAGCGACCGATGATGGAGGGATCAGAAGCGAACTGCTGCTGCCAGAGGGAGTGGCTAAGAATGACGAGATTGTCCTGGCCCGGTTTGTCGTCGCCGGTGTCAAAGACTCGGCCGAGGAAAGGACGGACGGCGAGAACCTGAAAGAACTCGGCGGAGACGACGGTGGCGGTGAGGCGGAGGGGCTCGCCGCGGCGATTGAGGTTGTATTCGTGGCCTTCGGCATAGGCGGCAACATCGAGCGATTTGACTTGATCGCGCATGGCGCCGAGGGCGCCTTTGGGGTAGGTGCCGGTAACGCTGACGAGGTTTTGAGGCTGCGGAAATGGAAGAGGCCGGAGAAGGATGTTGTCGACGAGAGAGAAGATGGCGGTGTTGGCGCCGATGCCGAGAGCCAGGGTGAGAGCAGAGACCAGCGTGAACGTGGGCGACTTGCGCAGCGTGCGGAAGGCGTAACGAAGATCACGGCCGAGCGTTTCGAAGAAAGGAAGGGAGCGCTGCTCGCGGACGGATTCCTTGGTTTGTTCGAGGCCGCCGAGTTGAAGGAGCGCGTGGCGGCGGGCTTCGTCGGGAGAGAGGCCGCGGCGAAGATTGTCGTCGATGTGGAGTTGGAGGTGGGAGTCGAGCTCGGCGGATAGTTCCCTTTCGAGGGGCGCGGAGCTGCGGAAGAGGTTGCGAGCGCGACTGAAAAAGGAGCGAAGGATCGGCATATACGGCACTCCTATGGGGAAACAAGAGGAGGATAGAGCAGTTCGTATGGGAAAGCAATAGGAAAAAGCGAGGCAGGAAAAAACCAAAGCGCAGAGGAAGAGGTGGGAGGCGTTGGATCGTCAGAGCCCACCCTTTCCGCACAATTCGCGGAAAGGATGGGGCACCCTCAAGTATGAGTGGACTTGTTGTTAGACGGACCCGGGAGAAAAGCCCGTATAAGGTGAAAAGTTAAAGGTAGAAGGTTTCAGGGTTTGGGTTCGGAGCGGTAGCCGCCGCTTTTGGCGGCCATGCGACGGCCGGCGGCGCGAATAATCCACGGGGCAAAGCGTTCGATGGCGACGAGAGCCTTGCCGTGACCAGTGATGACGGCTTCCCTTTTACCTTTGGCGATGGCGCGGAGGATTTGATGAACGGCGGTAGCGGTGGGCATGACGATCCATTCGGGGATGGGCTCGCTGGCGTCGGAGTGGAAGGTGCCGCGATTGTCGATGCGACGGATGTTGGACGCGACGAAACCTGGGCTGATGAGTGTGACTTTGACGCCCTCGAGGGCGAGCTCCGGGGTGATGGAGTTAGCGAGAGCACGTACGGCGAATTTGCTCATGGCGTAGGCGGAGGCACCGGGAGTGGCTCCCCAGCCAGCGACGCTGCCGATGAGGACGAGATTGCCCCGGGATTGTTTGACGGCGGGAAGAGCGGCGTAGAGCGTGCGGAGCAGGCCGAAGACGTTGGTTTCGAATTGGCGGCGGTAGTCGTCGAGGGTGAGTTTGGAGAAGGGAGCGACGACGCCAAAGCCGGCGTTGGCGATGACGATGTCGAGTTTGTTGTAGGCGCGGAGGGATTCGGAGACGGCGTGTTCGAGGTCGCCGTCGCGGGTGACGTCGGCTTGGACGACTAATGGTTTTTCGTGGCCGTCGGCGGAGATTTTTTGAGCGACGGCATCGAGGAGTTCTTTGCGGCGGGCGGTGAGAGTGAGGTGGGCGCCAGCGGCGGCGAGTTGGAGAGCGAGTTCCTCGCCGATGCCGGAGGAGGCGCCGGTGATGAGGATGGATTTGGAGTGAAAGAAGGAGTTGGGCATGGCCGATATTTTAGCGAAGTAAGGAAGGAAGGAGGTAAGGAAGTAAGGACTCGAGCGGAGAGAGAGAAAGTGAAGATGTGAAAGCTCAGAAGGACAAGAAAAGATTACCGCAGAGGGAACAGAGGTTAGAGGAGAGCGCGGAGAGTTGGGAGGCAAGACGCGGCGGCTGAGATCCTTCGCTTCGCTCAGGATGACAGGCTTGTCTTGTCGGGAGACGGGGAGGTCGTTTTGGTTCAGCGCGACCGCAGAGTTGGCGATGAATTGCCCCGCGACAAACAGACACGCCAACACGGAGGTTGGCGCTCCCAGGTTAGCCGGCGCCGGTGGTGGTGGATTCGGGGCGCTTGGAGAAGGAGGCGCCTAGATAGTCGCGATTCATTCTTGCGATGACTTCGAGCTTGATGTCCTTGGGGCAGACGGCCTCGCATTCGCCGATGTTGGTGCAGTTGGCGAAATTTTCGACGCGCATCTGCTGGACCATAGCGAGAGCGCGGCGGTCGCGTTCGGGCTGACCCTGAGGAAGATGGCCGAGGTGCGAAATTTTGGCTCCGACGAAGAGAGCCGCGGCGGCGTTGGGACAGGCGGCGACGCACGCTCCGCAGCCGATGCAAGCGGCAGCGTCCATGGCCAGATCGGAATCCTGTTTTTTGACGGGAATGGCGTTGCCATCCGGGGCGCTGCCCGTGGGGATGGAGATAAATCCGCCGGAAGCGATGATGCGATCGAAAGCGCCGCGATCGACGGCGAGATCCTTGATGACGGGGAACGCGGCGGCGCGCCAGGGCTCGAGATAGAGTTCGTCGCCATCTTTGAAGTGGCGCATATGGAGCTGGCAGACGGTGGTGCGCTTGAATCCGCCGTGGGCTTTGCCATTGATCATGAAGCCGCACATGCCGCAGATGCCTTCGCGGCAGTCGTGATCGAAGGCGACGGGGTCTTCGCCTTTGGCGATGAGGGATTCGTTGAGGACGTCGAGCATTTCGAGGAAAGACATGTGCTCGTTGGCGTTGGGGACCTCGTAGCGGACCATGCGGCCCTTGTCGGAAGAGTTTTTCTGGCGCCAGATGTGGAGGATGAGTTTCATGTCAGTTGAGGCTCCGGGACGACAAGAGTGAAGAGGGAGAAAAGATTAACGCAGAGGGCGCAGAGATTAGCGCAGGACGCGGAGAGTGGGGAGACAAGATGCGAGGGTTGAGATCCTTCGCTTCGCTCAGGATGACGAGTCTTCGTTAGTTGCGGACATGGGGCGCAGCGATGCAGCGTCCCTACAAAGGATGGGGCACGCTCAAGGACTTTGGTATGACTCGCCAACACGGCGGTTGGCGTTCCCGGGCGAATCATTTGTAGCTCCGTTGGGAGGGGTGGACGTAGTCGAAGGTGAGAGGTTCCTTATTCAGAGCGGGAGATTGGGCTGGTCCTTTATATTCCCAGGCAGCGACGTAGGAATAGTTCGAATCGTCGCGGAGGGCTTCGCCTTCGGGAGTTTGATACTCCTCGCGGAAATGGCCGCCGCAGGATTCGTTGCGCTCGAGAGCGTCGAGGCACATGAGTTCGCCGAGTTCGAGAAAATCGGCGACGCGCCCGGCCTTCTCGAGGGACTGGTTGAATTCCTCGTTGGCACCAAGGACGCGGACTTCTTTCCAGAATTGCTCGCGAAGCTGGGGCAGCAGATCGAGGGCTTTCTCGAGACCAGTTTTGTTGCGAGCCATGCCGCAGTATTCCCAGATGATTTTGCCGAGTTCGCGATGGAAGGAGTCGACGGTGCGTGAGCCCTTGGTGTTGAGAAGCTTGTTGGTGATGCCGGTCGAGTTGGCGACGGCTTCTTTGGCAGCCGGCGCGTCGGCGGAAACCTTGGCGGGCTTCGCGGTGGCGAGATAGTTCCCTATCGTGTACGGAATGATGAAGTAGCCGTCGGCCAGACCCTGCATGAGAGCGCTGGCGCCGAGACGGTTGGCTCCGTGATCGGAGAAGTTGGCTTCACCGAGCACGAAGAGGCCGGGAATGGTGGACATCAAGTTGTAATCAACCCACAGGCCACCCATGGTGTAGTGCGTGGCGGGATAGATGCGCATAGGGACTTTGTAGGGGTCTTCGCCGGTGATGCGCTCGTACATTTCGAAGAGGTTGCCGTAGCGTTCGGCAATTTTGGCAACGCCGAGGCGCTTGATGCAGTCGGTGAAGTCGAGATAGACGCCGAGTCCACCGGGGCCGACGCCGCGACCTTCGTCGCATTCGCGCTTGGCGGCACGAGAGGCAATGTCGCGGGGAACGAGATTGCCGAATGCGGGATAGCGGCGCTCCAGATAATAATCGCGCTCAGAATCCGGGATCTGATCGGGGGAGCGCTTGTCGCCGGAAGTTTTGGGAACCCAGATGCGGCCGTCGTTGCGAAGTGACTCGGACATGAGAGTCAGCTTGGACTGATATTCGCCGGCGACGGGGATGCAGGTGGGGTGAATCTGGGTGTAGCAGGGATTGGCGAAGAGAGCGCCGCGCTTGTAGGCTCGCCAGATGGCGGTGACGTTGCAGCCTTTGGCGTTGGTGGAGAGATAAAAGACGTTGCCGTAGCCACCGGTGGCGAGGATGACGGCGTCGGCGAAGTGGGTTTCGATTTGGCCGTCGTAGAGGGAGCGCGTAACGATGCCGCGGGCGTGGCCGTCGACAACGATGAGGTCGAGCATGTCGCGGCGCGGAATCATTTTGACGGAGCCGAGACCGACCTGGCGCTCGAGGGCTTGGTAGGCGCCTAAAAGGAGCTGCTGGCCGGTTTGGCCGCGGGCGTAGAAGGTACGGGAGACTTGGGCGCCGCCGAAGGAGCGATTGTCGAGCGTGCCGCCGTATTCGCGAGCGAAGGGGACGCCCTGCGCGACGCACTGATCGATGATGTTGACGCTGACTTGAGCGAGGCGGTAGACGTTGGCTTCGCGAGCGCGAAAATCGCCGCCCTTAACGGTGTCGTAGAAGAGGCGGAAAACGGAGTCGCCGTCATTGTGGTAATTCTTCGCGGCATTGATGCCGCCTTGCGCGGCGATGGAGTGGGCGCGTCGGGGCGAGTCCTGGTAGCAGAAGCACTGAACGTTGTAGCCAAGTTCGCCGAGAGAAGCGGCGGCGGCGCCACCGGCGAGGCCGGAGCCGACGACGATAATGTTGTATTTGCGCTTGTTGGCGGGATTGACGAGCTTGAGTTCGAATTTGTGGCGATCCCAGGCGGACTCGATCGGACCGGTGGGGGCGTTGGAATTTAGTTGCATGGGGTGGCGCCCTTTCTGCCGTGGAAAAGGCAAGAGAGATTCCTCGCTGCGCTTGGGATGACGGAGTTGGTGAATGCGCGAAAAGCAGGTTTGAACGGGAACGAATTTGCCGAGATGGCGCGCAGCGGTGCTGCGCTCCTACAAAAAAAGTCAGAAGCGGTTCGCGAACAACCAAGGACCGGAACGTTAGAGACGTTCGATCGCAAGAGCCCACCCTTTGCGAAAGGCGCAAAGGATGGGGCACCCTCAAGCATTTTTTGTCGTGACGTTAGCATGATTAGACAGGCTTGATAAAGCCGGCTAGGACGGCGAGAGGGATGGAGATGTTGCCGGCGGCGATCAGGATGGCGAGAACTTTGGCGCCGAGTTGGAGCCACGGAGTGTAGACGGGATGGCTGACGCCGAGGGACTGAAACATGCTCCAGAGACCGTGGTAGAGGTGGTAGCACAGCATGACCATAGCGATGATGTAGAAGAGAGAAACGGGCCAGACCTGAAAGCCGTAAACCACATTGTTATAGACGTTATGGACTTCGAAAGGCCCGCCGGGATGAATGGTGCCAAAAGTGAAATGGAGAAGGTGGAAGATGATGAAAGCGAGAACGATCGGGCCGGACCACATCATGGTGCGCGAAGCGTAGGTGGAGGCGATGTTCTCTTTTTTGACGTAGCTGATAGGGCGTGCTTCTTTTTGCAAGAGCCACAGTTGGAACGAAGACCAGATGTGAAGAAAGACGGCGACGAGAAGGCCGATGCGCGCGGTCCAGAGGAGGCCGGGATGGGCTTTCAAAGTGGCGGAATAGTGATTGAGCTTCTCGGCGGAGATATAAATTTGAAGGTTGCCGAGAAGGTGGCCGACGACAAAGCCAAACAACATGACGCCCGTGACGGCCATGACGGCTTTCTTGCCGATGGTGGTTTGCCAGAAACGGAATGCGCCGGGAGTGAGTTGGACAGCAGTAGCGCTCATAAGAGGAAATGATCCTTGTGTTTGCAGGAAATAAGACTGAACAGGTCGAGAAATTGCACCAGCGGACAATCAGAACCAGGCTGGCTTGTCGCTGGAGACATGCCCTCTCCGCCGCAAAGATCCCGGAAATTTGGAGGAACGGACCGCATGTGCAGGGCGCGGCAAAATCAGTATAGGGAGTTGAAAGAAGCGTTGCAAGTTGGGACAGTGCAGGAAGGTCACAGCAGAGGGACAAAGTGGTTGCGAGAGGGCGGGCAAGAATTCAGGATTAGATAGATTGAACGGAGGGTTTCCGGGCAGGGCCCCGCGCTCCCCCTGCAAGCTGCGGAGATAACTTGAATTCATGAGCACAACATTGGTGACGGAACTGGAACGGCTGGCAAACGAGCTCGAAAGAGACGAAGCGAGCTTGAAGAATGTATCGCTGGACATACTGGCGGATAAGATTGCGAAAGAACTGCGGGTGAAAAGCGACGAAGTGGCGATTCTGGGTGTGTCGAACCGGTGGAGGCACCTACATTTTCTTGTGCCACAGGCGTTGAAGAACGTGGGCTTCATTCCCCTGACGAGCAATTCGGCATTGGCGGCGAAGACGGTGCGAGAGAGCCGACCGGAAATTAACAATGAGTTTGCGAAAGTGCGGCACGCCACGGTGTTTGAAGGGGTGAAAGCGGCGACGACAACGGGGGAGTCGATTCAGAAGATCATCAGCGCGCCGATTTTGAGCGACGGGAAAGTGGTGGGAGTTATGCAGGTGAGCCGCAAAGGCGAAAATGCGGGGAGCGCGGGAGCGGACTTCAGTTCTGATGATTTGGGGAAAGTACTGGCGTTGTGCCGGCCGCTGGGGAAGTTGGTGAGGCATTTAGCTGGAGAATAGAAAAGAGAGTACAAAGGTACAAAAGTGAAACGGTGTAAGGGTAGAAAAAACCGTACAACGTGAAAAGTCTAAGGTTCAAAGTGAGAAGGTCCCGCCAGCGGCTGAAACTCGTAAATATTGATAGCGGATCCCATCGTCCACTTCCCTGCTCTCATGCAAAATCGTGTTAGGTTGATGCAGACGAACAAAATCACACCAGTGACAGAGCGTAAGTTGAAGGAAAGTCGATAGATTGCGCATTGACAGTGGCGGGATACCTTGTTACTTTTTCAAATGCGGAAAAATTTTTCAGCCGAAAAATTCATATTGGACGGTGACCCAGCAAAATGGCGTTTGTAGCGAAGAAGATTTTCCTAACCAAAGGCGTAGGGAAACATCGCGAAAGATTGTCGAGCTTTGAGTTGGCGCTGCGGAACGCGGGAATCGCCGCATGCAACATTGTGCGCGTAAGTTCGATTTTTCCGCCGAACTGCAAACTGATTTCGCGAAGCGAGGGATTGAAACTGATCAAGCCGGGGCAGGTGGCGTTCACGGTGATCAGCGAGAATTCGACGAAGGAACCGCACCGGCTGATCGCGGCGAGCATCGGATTGGCGCTGCCGAGCGAGCGGCCGATGTACGGGTACTTGAGCGAGCACCATTCCTTTGGCGAAACCGAGGAAGTGGCGGGCGAGTATGCGGAAGAGTTGGCGGCGGAGATGCTGGCGACGACATTAAACGTGGAGTTTGATCCGGATTTGTCGTGGGACGAGAAAAAAGAGGTGTACCGGATCTCGAACAAGATTGTGCGAACGATGAATATTACGCAGTCGGCGGTGGGTGATAAGCGTGGGTTGTGGTCCACGGTGCTGACGGCGGCGGTGTTGATCGGAGATGACGACTGAGAGAAGTTTTCAGTCGTAAGTTTTTAAGGTGTAAGTCGAAACAGAGTTGGGCGCTTCGAGGAATCGGGCGCCCTTTTTGTTTTTAGCCAGCACAGTGAAGAATGGACGCGTAAAGCGTCCTCTACATGCACGTGCGAGATTGTGCCAAGACGCAATGCCTGAGATCCCTTCGAGTAGTCAGGTCAAGCCTTCGTCGCGAACTGTCGGCGGACCGCCTCGGAAGGCGGTCCCTACAACTGCAGAAGGGTGTAGGAGAAGGTGTAGGAGTGTTTTCCGTCCGGCGCGATGATGATTTGCATGGTGCCGGAGAGACCCACCAACTGGCCCGTACCGGAATCGGGAACAACGATCACGTTGAGCTGGTAGGAACCGTGCTGCATGGTGGCGTTGTGCTGGAGCACAAACGTGCCCGTGCGTCCGTGCAGGGAGCCACTGACGCGTTCAATGGCGACATAGCCGCCGGCACCTTTGGCGGGAGACCCGGCAGCTAGCATCTCTCCCTTGCTGGCGGCCTCGAGATCGCCGTGAAATTGCTTGTCGATAGAAAACCGCGTGTAGGAGTTCTCGTCAAATTTGAAATTGGGATCGAGAGGAGCAATTTTCACGTCGAAGGGGCCGGAGGCCTGCTGCTGGGTCATGGGTGATTCCTTTTGATTTTGGGATGGCGGTAGAGCGGCGAGAAAAGAATGAAGCTAGCGACACGAGTGCAATGCGAAATGGAGTGATCATAGTCTTCTCTTGGCAGTGGGAATCGGGAAAGAGAGCGTAGCACGGATTGTAATCATGTAGTTGAGGAATCGAAGAGAGACACATCGCTTCGCTTGAGGTGACGGGCTGTTGGTGACGATCCTGGAAGCGTGAGCAGAGTTTCCGCTGATCGTCTTAGGGCTGACTTTGTGGAGAGAGAAAGCGAGAGCAGAGCTCTCGCACTCCAATCAGCGGTTGAGCGTGTAGGCGGCGCGAAACCACTTCGTCAGGTCAGGATCGATGTCGGATGGATCGCTGACTTCGATGCAATGGGTGATGCGATCTTTTTTGGCGAGGCCACCGGTGTCAATGAGACGAGCCGGAAGGCGTCCCTTATAAGTGGTGAAACACAAACCAAGATCGATGCGCTTGTTAGTGGATGGTTTAAGTTGCGCGAAAACGTGTTCGCGATAAAGGGGCACGATGGTTTTGCAAGGGCAGACTTTGACGTCGGGTCCGAGAGAGCGGCCCAGTGCGACGAGTTGTTCATAGAGCGGGCGAAGGTTGCTTTTCTTGCCGGAGTACTGGTCTTCAACATACTTTGTGGCGCTGGCCAAATATTTCTCCGGGGAATCCTCTTCCCCGCCCTTTCCATCGGCGCGCTCGGCGATCCACCAGGCAGAATTGGTGGGGAGATTGTGCTTGGATTTGAGCCAGGCGCGTCTGGATGGAAGTTCTTTAGGCCCGTCGTTCTTGACGAGAGCGACCCATTCATCCAAGGTGCGACCGGTTTTAGGTTTCAACATAGCGATCCACTGCTGAACCATTTCGACGCCGGGGTGAACGTCGTAGCGGGACGAAGGGCGGGCGGCCGAAGACGGCGGCATAGCGTGACCTCCTAGGCGCTGGGGAGACGGAGTATACAGGAAAGTCTTGCGGAAGTTGGATTTTGTTTTTGCTTTTGAGAACGACCAGAAAATATTAACGCGGAAAACACGGACGAGGAGCGCGCTAAAAACGGAGAGTGCGAACAGCCACAAACTGACCACTCGACAAATCGGAGATTGAGACAAGACAGGGTGATTCCTTCGGAGATCCTTATCGGATCGCCTCAGGATGACGAGTACTCTCTCGCCGTTTCTACCGTTCTCTACTTCTTTAGATAGCCGATGCGCTGGAGGACCGCGCCAACGACTAGCGGGAGCGCGACGGTGGCATCTTCGAGGACTTCGGCGAATTTGCCACCTTCTTCGGGCGGAACAAATTTGCCCCAACTGACGGCTTCGGTGTAGGTGCTGCCACTGAGTCCGCCCCAGTGGACGGGCTCCGGGCAGATGCGCACGCCGTAGTGGTAGCGCTTGAGGGGAAGATTTTCGTAGCCGCGGCGAGCCATGAGTTCAGCGTAGACGCCGAATTGCTGGGACCAGTTGCGGGGAACGCCGCCGCCGATAGTGAAGATACCCATTTTTTTCGTGGCCATCATGGTACGGGCGAAGGTCTCGAAGTCTTCGAAGGGATCGAAGCGGAGCGCGGGGCGCTTTTCTTTCTTGCGAGCGTAGTTGTTCAGAGCGAAATCGAGGCCGAGTTCAGAATCGGAGAAGGCGGGAACGAACACGGGAACTTTGTGTTCATAGGCGGATTTGAGAATGCCGCGGCCTTTGGTGTTCTTGACCAGGAATTCGCCGATGCGATGGTGGAGCTTGTGACTGCAGACAACTTCGGAGGGGTCCCACTTGTCGAGGATGCCGTCGACGACCTGCTCGACATGATCGAGATTGGTTTCGGGCTCGAGGGAATCGTAGACGCGGTTATACCCGGCAAGGAAAAGCTCGTTGTCGTCCATCTTGGAGGGGTCGTAGCGGAAGTGGGAGCGGCCCGTAGCTTCGACAAGGCCGTGAGCCATGAGGGCGCCGGTGGAGACGATGGCTTTGACGATACCGGACTCGATGAGGTCGCAGAAGACCAGACCCATTTTGCCAACTGTGAGAGCGCCGGCGAGGGTCATGACGACAAAGCAGTTTTTGTCGCGAGCCATTGCTTCGAGGACGTCGGAGGCATCGCCGATCTGGCGGGCAGTGTAGGCGGTATCGCCCATGGCGCGGACGAGATCGTCAATCGTTTTGATTTTGGAAAGATCGAGCGGGTAGATGGGGCGGAGCTTGTCTTTGACCGGATCGTGGAGAACACGACCGGTGACGGTCTTGCTGGAAGACTTGGGCATGAGAACTGGCTCCTTTTCGGAAAAGCAAGATGCCGGGCTAAAGCCACGGCGCTACGTGCGCATCGATCGCAAGAAAGCAATTACAATACGCTAAGGCCGCAGGGCTCGCAAAAGTCGGTCGCCCTGCGCTATACGAAACATGAACGGGCCGTGACAGCGTAACGCGATAGTTTTTCGAAACGGGCAGATGAATTGTAAGGCTATGAGAATTGATAGTACAAACTAAGAAAGAAGGAAAGTAGAATTCAGTGGCGTCTCTGCGCATCGATGGAGAGTTGAGAAAACACTATGGCGGCCAAGTTTACGGTGGGACTCGTGCAGATGCGATGCACGACGAACGCGGAAGAGAATCTGACGAGAGCGGAAGAAAAGATCCGGGAGGCGGCGGCTCGCGGGGCGCAGATTGTCTGTCTGCACGAACTGTTCACCGGCGAATATTTCTGCCGGACGGAAGACGCCGCGCTGTTTGACCTGGCGGAAGCGATCCCAGGGCCGACGACGGAGCGACTCGGAAAAGTAGCGAAGGAGCAGAAGGTTGCGCTGGTGGTGTCCGTGTTCGAGCGGCGGGCGGCGGGAGTTTACCACAACACTTGCGCCGTGCTGGACGCCGATGGGTCGTATCTTGGCAAGTACAGAAAGATGCACATTCCCGATGACCCGCTGTACTACGAGAAGTTCTACTTTACGCCGGGAGATTTGGGATTTTTGAATTTTGATACCAAGTATGCGCGGATTGGCGTGCAGATCTGCTGGGACCAGTGGTATCCGGAAGGTTCGCGGCTGACGGCGATGCAGGGCGCGCAGGTGATCTTTTATCCGACTAGTATTGGATGGCATCCGCACGAGAAGGCGCAGCACGGGGCGGCACAACTGGATTCGTGGAAGACGATCCAACGGGCACACGCGGTGGCGAATGGAATTTATGTGGCGGTGGTGAACCGGGTTGGATTCGAGGGAGCAATGGCGAAAGGGGACACGGGTCTGGAGTTTTGGGGGAATTCGTTTGTGGCCGATCCCGCGGGACAAGTGGTGAGCGAAGCGTCGAACGATAAAGAGGAGATTCTGGTGGTGGAATGCGACCCGGTGAAGAGCGAGGAGCAGAGAAGGAATTGGCCGTTTTTCCGGGACCGGAGGATTGACGCGTTTGGGCAATTGACGGAGAGGTGGATTGAGAAGACGAGGTAAGGAAGTAAGGAAATAAGGAAAAGGCTGGAGATTAACGCAGAGGAAGCAGAGACGCAGAGAGCGCGGAGACTGCCTGCCAAGAATTACAGGTCAAAGAAAATCATGGTCAAGACAAACGCGAGTGAGGCGGCGGAAGTGGTGTGGAGGATGCCGGCGGAGTGGGAGAAGCACGAGGCTACGTGGCTGGGGTGGCCGCATGAATTGACGGACTGGCCGGGGAAATTCGCACCGATTCCGTGGGCGTTCGCGGAGATGGTGCGGCTGCTTGCGGAAGTGGAGCGCGTGTTTCTGATCGTCGAAGACGGAGCGGCGGAGAAACGGGCACACGGGATATTGAAGAAAGCGGGAGCGAGGCTCGCGTCGGTGGAGTTTTTTCGAGCGAAGACGGATCGCGGGTGGATGCGGGATTCGGGGCCAATCTGCGTGAAGAACAGCGCGGGCGAAGTGGCATACAACAATTTTGTGTTTAATGGATGGGCGAAGTACGAGAACCACAAGAAGGATGCGGCCGTAGTTGGAAAAGTAAACGCGAAATTGAAGCGACCGATATTTTTGCCGGTGCATCACGGGCGAAGAGTAGTGCTGGAAGGCGGGTCGATCGACGTGAACGGATTGGGAACGCTGCTGACGACGGAAGAGTGCCTGCAGAGCAAGGTGCAGGAACGAAATCCAGGATTCACGAAGGACGACTATGCCGAAGTGTTCCGAAAGTATTTGGGCGTGACGAACGTATTATGGTTGGGAAATGGGATTGCTGGGGACGACACGCACGGGCATGTGGACGATTTGACGCGCTTCGTGGATGAGACCACGGTGGTGACGATCACGGAGGAGGACAAGAACGAGGCGAATCATACGGCGCTGGCGGAGAACTTAGAACGGTTACGGGGGATGAAGGATCAGGACGGGAACGCGTTGAAAGTGGAGACACTGCCGATGCCGAAGGCGGTGTATTTTGACGGGCAGAGGTTGCCGGCGAGTTACGCGAATTTTTATATCGCGAATGGATTGGTGATGGTGCCGACGTTTAATGACGCGAATGATCGCGCGGCATTGAACACGCTGGCGAAATGCTTTCCGGGGCGAGAGGTGGTGGGGATTCATTGCCGGGATCTGGTGCTGGGGTTGGGGACACTGCATTGTATGACGCAGCAGGAACCGGGCAAAGACAGTGGCGAGTGATGAGTGGCGAGTGGAGAGAGAAGAGAATAAAATACTTACCACAGAGTACACAGAGATGAGCAGAGGGCGCGGAGAGTTCGAGGCAAGACGCGGCGGTTGAGATTCCTCTAGGATCGTGGGCGAAAGAAACGCAGAGGCGCGGAGAGCTCAGAGATTCGGAGACGTCGAAGAGTTTGGGGCAAGACGCGGTGGTTGAGATCCTTCGCTACGCTCAGGATGACAGATTTTCTTGGAGAGGATGACAGGATCTTCAATGGAGGGGGAGATGGCGGGAGTGCTGGCGTTGATGATGATGTGGCAGGAGCGGGTGGTGGTGGTGGAATGGCGGCGAGGGCTGATCGGATGGCTGCTGATCGGGTTGATTGCCGGGTGGCTGGCGGGAAAACTGTCGCGGGGAGAAGGGTTCGGGTGCATCGGGGACATCGTGCTCGGATTGATCGGGTCGGTGATTGGGGGATGGATCTTCTCGCAATTGGGGATTGTGCACGCGAATACGTTTTTGTTTTCGCTGGCGGCGGCAACGGTAGGCGCAGTCATTCTAGTAAGTATTGCGCATTTGTTTTTCGGAGGGCCGCGGAGAGGGTGACGGTCGCCAAGACGCCGTGAGCGAGATCCCTCGCTTCGCTCGGGATGACGGGCTATCTGAAAACGCGAGGACAAAAGCCATAGTCACATACGAGGCGTGCTGCAAAAGCGCGGCGTAAAGCCGCCCCTGCGAGTGACGTTCAGATGGGGCGGCGAGATACTGATGCCGCCCGGATTAATTATCAGCTAGGACATGGGGAAGTTGGGGTCGGCTTTGACTTCGAGGATCTGCTTGGTGTGGCGTTCGGAGTGGGCGCCGATGAGCAGGATGAATTCGTAGGCATCCCACTTGGGAGAGTCGGGGCCGCGCGGGCTGTCGACGGCATGATCGCGGAGGCCAGGCGTGTTCTTGAGGAAGTCCTCGGTTTCGGCGCGGCTCTTGACGAAGTGATCGATCGCGGCTTGCGGGGAGCCGAAGCGGTTGGTGGGCTTGATGGGTTCGGGAGCCTGCACCTTGTGAGAGCGATCTTCCACGCCAACGATGATTGCGGCATCGATCTTCTCGATATCGCGGCCGGGAGCCGGGGGCGCTTTCATGATGTTGTTGGCGATGTTGCCGCGAATGAATTCTTCCGCAGCGGCAATGTGCTCCATGCATTCGGCGATGGACCAGCGATCGGGAGCGGCTTTGAAGTTCCACTGGGCATCGGAAAGTCCCTTGGTGGCGTCGAGGACGTCTTTCTTGGATGATTCGAGGAGTTCGAGAGCTTTGGCAAGGTCGGCATCGGGAAGTTGTTGCGCGCGGGCGGGCGCGGAACAACACAAGGCAAGGAGTAAAGCTACAGCGAACGGAGCGAGGTGACGCTTCATTGTCGATCCTTTCTGTTTGGCTTCCCAAAGAATGAAAAAGGTAAAGGCCACGGGAGCGCGGCACGCTGGCGGGTTGGATGCGGGGAACGAGGAAACGGGTATGGGAGGATAGCAAGGAAGCGCCGCGAGCGTGTGGGCAGAAAAGAGGATCGTGGCGTCAGATCATAAGAACCCACCCTTTCGCTCAAACCGCGAAAGGATGGGGCACCCACAAGTACTACGCTGAGCGGCGCAACAGCGATGGATAGCGTGTGATAGGATTTTGAGGAACGGAAAAGAGAAAGAATTGAGCAAGCTGACGCAGACGTTGACGGCGATACCGCTGGGGGGACTCGGCGAATTTGGAATGAACATGATGGCGTTCCGGTTTGGGGACGACATCATTGTGGTGGATGCCGGGATGATGTTCCCGGAATCGGAGTTGCTGGGCGTGGACCTGGTGATTCCGGATATTACCTACCTGAAGCAGAACCTGCAGCATGTGCGAGCGATTGTGCTGACGCACGGGCACGAAGACCACATCGGAGCGCTACCTTATATATTGCGCGACCTGAACGTGCCGGTATACGGCACGCGGTTCACGCTGGCGCTGGCAAAAAAACGGCTGGAAGAAGCGGGGTTGCTGGAATCGGTGAAGCTGTTCGAGGTGACGCCAGGACGGTTGGTGGAGATTGGTCCGTTCGAGGTGGAGTTCATTCCAGTGACGCACAGCACGATTGATTGCGTGGCGCTGGCGATTCGCACGCCGCTTGGCGTGATTATTCATACGGGCGATTTCAAGATCGACCAGACACCGATTGATAACGCGCCTTTCGATCTGCATGCGTTTGCGCGGTACGGGAATGAGGGCGTGCTGGCGCTGTTCAGCGATTCGACGAACGTGGAGCGGCCCGGATTTACGCCGTCGGAGCGCGTGGTGGGGCCGCGGATTGAGGAGCTGACGCGGTCGGCGCCGAAGCGAGTGGTGCTGTCGTGCTTCGCGTCATCCATTCACCGGATCCAGCAGGTGATTGATATTGCGGAGCGAGTGGGGCGGAAGGTGGGATTCGTCGGGCGCAGCATGGTGGACAACGTGGAGATTGCGCACGACCTGGGGTATTTGCGAATACCGGATGGGATGGTGGTACGGCCGCAGGACATCCGCGGATTTGATCCGAAGAAGCTGTTGCTGCTGGCGAGCGGGTCGCAGGCAGAACCGATGTCGTCGATGTCGCGGATCGCGGTGGACAACCACCGGCTGGTCACGATCGACGAGAACGACACGATTATTTTGTCGGCGAGGATCATTCCGGGGAATGAAAAGGCAATTTTCCGGATGCTGGACCACATGTTCCGGCGGCGGGCACTGGTTTATTACGACAACGCGAGCGGGCCGATTCACGTGAGCGGACACGCGAGCCAGGAAGAGCAGAAGATGATTTTGCGGCTGGTGAAGCCGAAGTATTTCATTCCGGTACACGGGGAATACCGGCACCTGTTCCGGCACGCGGCGCTGGCGCACCAGTTGGGTTGCGTGAGTGGGGAGATTCTACTGCTGGAAAATGGGAAAGTGATCGAGTTCACGGAAGACGGGGCGTACCGGCGGGATCCGGTGACGGCTGGCAGAGTGCTGGTGGATTCGGGGTCGCTGGAAGAGATTGAAGAAATGGTGGTGCGCGACCGGAAGCATCTGTCGGAAGAAGGCGTGGTGATTCCGATTATAGCGATTGATAAGCATACGGGACAGGTGGAGTCTGCGCCGGAAATTGTGACCCGCGGGCTGATGAGCGAGAACGGCAACGAGTTTTTGAGTGGGGCGCGGGACGTGGTGGCGCGGACGGTGGAGTCGTCGAACGTGGAGGAACGGGCGGACTGGTCAGTGATTAAGGAAAAGATTCGGGTGGATTTGAAGAGGTACATCAACAAGCAGACATCGAAGAGGCCGCTGATTTTGCCGGTGATTCTGGAAGTGTGAGTCGAAGAAGCTATCAGGTATCGGCGAACCGCGATCAGAAGAGCACGGATTACCACAGAGAACACAGAGGGGAACGGAGACGCTCCTGTGTTTCGATAGTTCCCTGCCCTGATTTTGAGTTTGAGACAGAATACGGCGGTTGATCCCGCAGAAGTCGAGGGATGGCGCAGAGATCGCACAAAACGCGAAAGGATGGGGCACCGTCAACGAGGCTAGCTCCTCTCATCGAGAAAAAGAGGGATTCCTCACTCCGCAGACTCCGTTCGGAATGACGGTTGTGAGTGTTTTGGCCGAAAGCAGAGTTGGCCGAGTTGTCAAAACAGAGGCTCCTCGTGACGTTCGGGATGGCGGTTTTGGAATTCTCCACAAGCTGTAGGGCCACTCGAGTTGCCCGAAAAGAGGTTCGTCACCGCGTTCGGAATGACGGATATTCGTGTGTAGGCTAGAATTTGACGGGCATGACTGAGGGCAAAATTCCCAAGACAGAGATAGGGCAATTCCCTGCCCCGGATGAGGGTGGGGCTACTGACGCTACGGGTGTAGCGTTTGCCGGCGGAGACGGGCGACCGATGAGCGGCCGCGCGGGATCGCAGGCGGCGCTGATCTTCATCATCGTGACGGTGCTGCTGGATTTTCTGGCATTTGGGATTATCGCGCCGGTGCTGCCGAACCTGATTATTCAGTTCGAGGGCGGCAACATGTCGCGGGCCGCGGCGGTGACCGGGTACTTCGGGTTCGCGTGGAACCTGATGCAGTTTTTGTTCTTGCCGATTCTTGGGGCATGGAGCGACCGTTTTGGGCGGCGGCCGGTAATTTTGATTTCGTGCCTGGGATTAGGGCTGGATTACATCTTCATGGCGTTGGCGCCATCGCTGAAGTGGCTGTTTGTGGGGCGATTGATCAGCGGAATCACGGCGTCAAATGTCTCGACCGCGTACGCGTACATCACGGATATTACGCCGCCGGCGGAACGAGCGAAGAAGTTCGGGATGTTGGGCGCGGCGTTCGGCGTGGGATTCATCGTGGGGCCTGCGGTAGGCGGGCTGTTGAGCCATTTTCACGGACAAGATCATTTGCGCGCGCCGTTCTGGGCAGCGGCAGCGTTGAGCTTGGCGAATCTGTTTTACGGCATGTTTGTCTTACCGGAGTCCTTGCCAAAAGAGAAACGAGCGAAGTCGGCATGGCACATGGCGAATCCACTGGGGTCGTTAACGCTACTGCGGTCGCATCCGGAACTGGCCGGGCTGTCGCTGGTGGTGATTCTGTTCTATCTAGGGCACCAAGGGTTACAGAGCGTGTGGGTGCTGTACACGGAATATCGATTCGGATGGAATACGCGGGATGTGGGAATTTCATTGGGCGTGGTAGGGATTAGCGCAGTGATTGTATCGGGCGGACTCGTGGGCCCGTACGTGAAGAAATTCGGGGAGCGGTTCAGCTTATTGTCGGGGTTGTTGTACGGAGCTCTGGGATTCGTGGGATTCGCGCTGTCCTGGAAGGGATGGGGGATGCTGGCATCGATTCCGCTCATTGGGTTGTGGGGAGTGGCGGGACCTGCGATGCAATCGTTGATGTCCCAAAGAGTGGATGTGACTTCCCAGGGGAAATTGCAGGGGGCCATCAATTCGCTGCGCGCGTTGACAGGAATGATCGGGCCCGTGTTGTTTACACAGGTTTTTGCGGCGGCGATCGCGCCTAGCGTTCGGGTGCATCTCCCGGGGGCGCCGTACTATCTTGCGGCGATCCTGTTGGTAGCGGCGATGGCGGTGACGGTGGTGGTGACGAGGAAGCACCGACTGGCGGAGGCGGCTCCGGAGAGAGCGTGAAGTCGAAACAGAAGAGAAGAAAACCCTGCCTGTGGATCGTAAGAACCCACCCTTCGCAAAAGGCGCGAAGGATGGGGCACCCTCAAGTTCAGCAGCGACGTAACGGCGGGCACGATTTATCGCGCCCCTACAGAGGATAAGAAAAGGCGATAAGGAGAATCGGTTTCTTGATTCCTGTGGCGCGGGGGTATAGGCTGTGTTCCCACCCCAGTAAAACGGGCGCGGCTCGGGCCATGACGGCGACCCGGGAGCGCAAAACGAACTGCACATGAGCGAAGGAGGAAGGGCATGGCTACGGCGACTACGGCGATTGAACCCAGTGTGAAAGTCAGCGCGACGAAACTGCTCATAAACAATAAGTGGGTGGATGCGGCGTCAGGAAAAACGTTTCCAACGATCAACCCGGCGACGGGCGAAACGATTGCAAAGGTGGCCGAAGCGGATGCGGCGGATGTGGACAAGGCCGTAGCAGCGGCACGGACGGCTTTCGACAACGGGCCTTGGCGGAAGAAGCTGAGCGCATCTGGGCGCGGCGTGTTGATGAACCGCTTGGCCGATTTAATCGAGAAGCACAAAGAAGAACTGGCGCAGCTCGAGTCGCTAGACAACGGCAAGCCATATCACGTGGCGCTGGGCGCAGATTTGCCACTCACGATTGCGTGTTACCGGTACTATGCGGGATGGGCGGACAAGATCCAGGGGAAGACCATCCCGGTGCAGGGCAAATATTTTTCCTACACGAAGCATGAGCCGGTGGGAGTGGTCGGGCAGATCATTCCGTGGAACTTTCCGTTGCTGATGCAGGCGTGGAAGCTTGGACCGGCGCTGGCGGCCGGATGCACGGTAGTGATGAAGCCGGCGGAGCAGACGCCCCTATCGGCGTTGCGCGTCGGAGAGTTGATCGTGGAAGCGGGATTCCCGGAAGGCGTGGTGAACCTGCTGCCCGGATATGGCCCGACGGCCGGTGGAGCGATCGCGCGGCACATGGACGTGGATAAGGTGGCGTTCACGGGATCGACGGAGGTGGGCCACCTGATCATGAAGGCGTCGGCGGAAACGAACCTGAAGCGGGTGACGCTGGAGCTCGGGGGAAAAAGCCCGAACATCGTGTTTGCAGATGCCAACATGGACGACGCGATCGAGGGCGCGCATTTTGCGTTGTTCTTCAATCAAGGGCAGTGTTGCTGCGCGGGGTCGCGGCTATACGTGGAAGAAAAGGCGTACGACGAGTTCGTGGAGAAGAGCGTGGCGCGGGCGAAGAAGCGGACGGTGGGGAATCCGTTCGACAAAGCTACGGAGCAGGGTCCGCAAGTAGACCAGGACCAGTTCAATAAAGTCATGAGCTACATCGAAAGCGGAAAACAGGAAAAGGCGAAGCTGCTGGCGGGCGGAAACCGCGTCGGCGATAAAGGTTACTTCATCGAGCCGACGGTGTTTGCGGATGTGCAGGACAACATGAAGATCGCGCAGGAAGAGATCTTCGGGCCGGTGATGTCGATCCTGAAGTTCAAAGACATCGACGAAGTGGTGAATCGCGCGAACAAGTCGATGTACGGGTTGGCGGCGGCGGTTTGGACGAAGGACATCACGAAGGCCCACGCGATCGCGGACGGCGTGCGTGCCGGAACCGTGTGGATCAACTGCTACGACGTGTTTGATGCGGCAGCACCGTTTGGCGGGTTCAAGCAGAGCGGAATTGGGCGGGAACTCGGCGAATACGGACTGGCGAATTACACGGAAGTGAAGACGGTAACGGTGAAGCTGTAGAGAGCAGTCGACAGTTGACAGTCCACAGCCGACAGCTGGACGACAAGCGGTTGACTGGATTGGCAAGTCGCGATGGTTGAGATCCTTCGGCTATCCTTGTCGGATAGCCTCAGGATGACAAGTTTCCATTGCATTAAAAGGGCGCAGCGATGCTGCGCCCCTACTTTTTGCGTTGTGGGCCTGCGGGCTGGGCCATCAAATTGAATGGAGGGCGGACGGCCTCAGAAGGCTGTCCCTACAAAAAATCCTTGCAATCAAGAAGGGCGCGGCGCTGTAGTTTGCTACTACGCGATGCTGCCCAATAAGAACAATAGATGGGCTGATGGCTCGCACTTCCAAGTGGAGTAGCTTTTCCTCTTTCAGCAAGCCGCATTCTTAAGAACTAGGCGCCGCAGCCCTAGACCAGGTTCATACACCGAACCTGGGCACCCGCAAATCGTTCAAGGTTAAATGTATCAAGTTAAATGTTGGGGAGTGATAGGATTGGCGCGCAATGGCAGGCGCGACGATACGGCCGTATGAGGCGAAGGATTTTGGGGCATTGCACAAGCTGGATCAGGCTTGTTTCCCGCCGGGAATCGCTTACAGCAAATGGTCGCTGCAATATTTTTTGAGTCTGGCCGCGGCGGATTGCGTTGTGGCCGAAGAGGGCAAGCGCATCGTGGGATTCCTCCTGGCGGAGACGAATCCACCGCTAGCGCACATTATTACGCTCGATGTGGCGGAGTCGCAGCGCAGAACAGGGCTGGGGAGCGCGTTGATGGCGGAGATCGAGAAGCACTTTCGATTTCACGGAGTGAAGTCGGTGCTGCTGGAAACGGCGGTCGACAATGCGGTCGGGATTGCGTTCTGGAAGAAGCATGGATATCGTGAGGAGGCGGTGCTGAAACGATATTATTTGGGGAAGATGGATGCATACGAGATGAGGAAGAGATTGGGGTGAAAAGTACAACGGTAAAAGAGTCAAAAACAAAACGGTATAACGTGAAAAGCATAACGTTTAAGGTTCAGAGACCGCGGACAACATCGTAAGAACCCACCCTTCGCAAGAGGCGCGAAGGATGGGGCACCCTCAAGATACACAGATTGAACGAAGCAACTGAGTAAAAGCACAGACAAGAGTGTCTGTGCCACGGGAGAGCGGAGTGAACGACTACGTATTGAGTGTGATTCTGGGGATCGTGGAGGGGTTGACGGAGTTCATTCCGGTGAGTTCGACGGCGCATTTGCGATTGTCGGAGGCGTTACTGCACATCGATTTGGGAAGCGGGTACTGGAAGATGTACTCGATTGTGATTCAGTTGGGGGCGATCTTGACCTTGCCGATCTATTTCCGCGAGAGAATCGCGAAGTTTTTGTCGACATTCCCCGCCGGAGAGCGGGGAGACCGGACGATCTGGACGCACCCGTTGAGCCTGGTGATGATCGCGTTCGTGGTTACGGCGATCCCGTCGTTTCTACTGACCAAGGTGATTGGAAAGAATCTGGAGAACCCATATGTGATTGGGGGCGCGCTGCTGGTGGGCGGAATTGTGATGTGGTTTATCGATGCGCGGAATGCAAAGGCGGAGGCGGCGGGAGAGTCGGCCGCGAAAGGCGGACTGATTCGCACGTGGCACATGGAGGAGATGAGTTTGGGACAGGCGGTATGGATCGGCGCGTGCCAGATTTTGTCGGCGGTATTTCCTGGGACGTCGCGGTCGATGTCGACGATTGCAGCCGGACAGTTGGCAGGGATGTCGCGTGCGTCGGCGCTGGAGTTTTCGTTCTTTTTGTCGATGCCGACGATGGCGGTGGCGACGCTGTACACGCTGTACAAGTCGCTGCGCGGGACGGCGACGGAGAATCCGATCGGCGTGTCGAGCATTACCGGGCACGAGTGGGTCGTGCTGGCGATCGGATTTGTGGTGTCGTTCATCGTGGCGTATGGAAGCGTGGCGTGGTTTATGGCGTGGGTGAGGCGGCGGGGGTTTGGACCGTTTGCGGTGTATCGGATTGTGGTGGGGATTCTGGTGCTGTTCTTTGCGGCGAAACTGGTTGGGTGAGGAAGACAGTCGAAAGCCAGTAGTCAACGGCCTACAGCCAACAGCCTGTGGGAGTTCATCCCGCGAAGGGGGCGGGATTGTGCCGAGGCAACGTTGCCAGGACGGCATTCAGTGTGGAAACAGTAGTACTCGTGGGGCTTGTATGGAACCCGGCGGATGGTATGATTCCGGTGTTCCTCCAATTGAGGGGCGCCCCAGCGCCGCGCCCCTGGAGAATCGCCACGGATGCGAACGCGCAACCGTGTGCGTTCAGCCTTCCCCCATACGCCTGAGAGCGGATTGTGATCGATGACGGACGGGTCTAAAGACCCGCCGCTACGTGGCATGCCTAGGAGACGGTAAGTGCGCTTGCTGACACCAACTGAGAATAAGAGGTTGAATGAACTGGTAGGTTTTTTGTGCATCACCGCGGCGGTGTTGCTGGCCTTGTCGCTGATCAGCTACAACCCGCACGACCCGGCGTTCAATGTGAGCGCGGCGTCGGTGGGGGATAGCGCGGTCCGGAACTGGATTGGGCCGGTGGGATCGTACACGGCAGATCTAGGGTTTCAGGTGTTCGGGTTCGCAGCGTTTCTGCTGCCGCTGGCGCTGGGGATCCTGGGGTACAACTGGTTCCGCAGCCAAGCGGTGGATTCCCAGTGGGCGACCCTGGTGGGATATGGACTGCTGCTGCTATCGCTCCCTTCCCTGCTGTCGATGATTCATTTTCCGGATGTGCGCGGAGCGATTCCCGCCGGTGGACTGCTGGGGAGCGCGGTGTCACACGGACTGCAAAGCGGGTTCAATTTTTGGGGAGCATTGCTGGTGGCGATGGCGCTGCTGATTGTTGCGCTGTTCCTGACCACGAGTTTCAGCTTCAGCGGCGCGCACGCCTGGGCGACGAATTCGAAGGGACCGCTGGGCAAAGCCGGGAAAATGGGGCTGCTGCAAAGGGCCAAGGCTCGCTGGGAAGCGTGGCGGGATGAGCGGGAAGAAGAGCGGATGCGGCGCCAGGTGGAAGAGCGCCGTGTGTCCGGCAGGAAACCTGTGGCTCCGCAGATTGTCGGCAAGCCAGAGGCGGAAGAGCCCAAGACGATCCATTTGGAAGAGTTGGGCGACGTTTTTAAGAACAAAAAGATAACCACAGAGGAAGCCGAGGCAGAGGACGAGAAAGCGGAGAAGGGGGCGACACACAAGGCGCCCATCATGTTCTTGAACCAGGAAAAAGGGGCGCAGCCGAAGAAGGCTGAGCCAAAGGTGGCGAAGGGGCCGACGAATTACCGGCTGCCTTCGGCGCAACTGCTGCGGCAGGGCGAGGGCACGCAGAAACTGGACGAAGAGGAACTGAAGCTGCGGGCACGCGCGATTGAGTCCAAGTGCCATGAGTTTGGCGTGGAAGGACGGGTGACGCAGATCAATCCCGGTCCAGTCGTGACGACGTTCGAGTTCAAGCCGGAAGCGGGAATCAAGTACAGCAGGATTATCGGACTGACAGAGGATTTGTGCCTGGCATTGCAGGCGGAGTCGATCCTGATTGAAAGAATCCCGGGGAAATCGACAGTTGGCATTGAGGTGCCGAACGACCGGCGGCAAACGATTGCGCTGAGGGAAATTATCGAGGCAACGGAGTTCGCAAATTCGCCGAGCAAGCTGACGCTGGCGATGGGGCGAGATTTGCATGGGCGCATCCGCGTGACGGACCTGGCATCGATGCCGCACCTGCTGATTGCGGGTTCGACGGGCACGGGTAAGAGCGTGTTCATCAATTCGCTGATGATGTCGATTTTGTACAAGGCGACGCCGGATGACGTGAAGATGGTGCTGGTCGATCCCAAGCGGCTGGAGTTGAGCCTGTACGGAGACATACCCCATTTGCTGGCGCCGGTGGTGACGGACCCGAAGGTGGCATCGAACGTACTGCGGAACGCCACGCGGGAGATGGAAAACCGGCTGAAACTGCTGGCGCAGCGCGGCGTACGGAACATCGACCAGTACAACCGGACCTTCCAGAAGCAGCAATCGCTGTCCCTTTTCGAGAATACGGAAGAGAGCGAACACAAACCACTTCCCTACCTGGTGATCATCATCGACGAGTTGGCGGACTTGATGATGGTCGATACGAACAACGTGGAAGAGTCGATTACGCGTCTGGCGCAGATGGCGCGCGCGGTGGGCATCCACTTGATTCTGGCGACGCAGCGTCCGTCGGTGGACGTGATTACGGGATTGATCAAGGCGAACTTCCCGGCGCGGATATCGTTCCGGGTAGCGAGCAAGGTGGACTCGCGCACCATTCTCGATTCGAACGGATCGGAGTCGCTGCTCGGCAAGGGGGACATGCTGTATTTGCCGGCGGGATCGGCTAGGTTGCACCGCATTCACGGGCCGTTGGTGAGCGAAGATGAAATCACAGCAGTCTGCGAGTTCTGGAAAGAGCAGGCGCAGGCAAAATACAACGAATCGCTGTTGGAACCGCCAAAGGAAGATGATGAGCAGAGAGGCGGGAAAGGCGGACGGACTGGCGCTGCCGAGCGGACGTATGAAAGCGAGGGAGGCGGCGAAAACGGCGGGGACGATGTGGACGACGATTTATACCAGGACGCGGTAAGGATTTGCCTGGAGATGGGCCGCGCGTCGACGTCTACATTGCAACGACGATTGCGCATCGGGTACGGACGCGCAGCACATTTGATCGACTTGATGGAGAAGGATGGAATTGTGGGCCCGCCGGATGGAACACGGCCGCGCGAGGTGCTGAAGGGGCGGGATTGGATGAAGGAGTTTGATGAGCGGGACAAGTGAAGTGATGAGTTGGCAGCCGGTCGTTAGTAGTCGGCAGCCGTAAGCGGCAGAGCTGCAGAGGTGACTTGAGTCGTGAAGCGGAGTTGAGATAACTTCCTGGTTACCTGTACCGCAGTCGTAAAGGCAGGGCGAATTTCCGTACAAGGCGCTGGACTCGGGAAGGTTCTGTACTGCGGCTTACCCGATAAAGCGGCGGAAGTTCAGTAGATAACCCAATAGCGTTCGCCAACACTGGGAACCTATGGGCCCCCAGGTCAGAGTTGTTCGCGCGATTTTTTCCCAACCAAAGAAACCAAATTTATTGGGCACACTTCCCTACCTCGTTGTGGTGTTGGCGGTAATCGGGGCGGGCATGGCTCCCGCGGCGCGAGCCAGCGGCGAGTTGCAGTTGACGCCCGGAGCGGTGAACTTCGGGCAAGTGGCCGTCGGACGGGCGCACACGGTAAGCGTAACCATCGCGAACACCGGGAACTCCGGAGTGCGACTGTCAGGCGACACGGTGACGGGCAGCGGATACAGCGTGCAAGGGCTCTCACTGCCACATTGGCTGCATGCTGGATCGACCATGACATTTACCGTGAAATTCACGCCACAGAACGCAGGAACGTCCGCGGGGACGCTGAAGCTGATCAGCAACGCGGCTAATGGCACTGTGGCTGTGTCATTGACGGGGCTGGGAGTCTCGCGAAGCGCCGGATATGTTGCGGCCACGCCGCTTACAGCCCAGTTTGGGAATGTGGCGGTGGGGACGAAGAACACCCAAGGAATTCAGTTGACGAACACGGGGTCATCTGCAGTGACGATTTCGAGTGTGGCAACAACGGGAAGCGGATTTTCGGTTTCGGGAATCACGACGCCGTATGCGCTGGCCGCAGGTGCAAGCGCGCAACTTACGGTGGCGTTCCAGCCGGGCAGCGCGGGGAGTGCCAGCGGTGCAGTAACGATTGCATCGACAGCGACAGACAGTTCGGTATCTATCGCCGTAAGTGGAACAGGCACGGCGACGTCGCGGTTATTGAGCGTCTCACCCGGAAGTGTGGCGTTCGGCAACGTAGCGGTGGGAGCGTCGACGGCGAAAACGTTGACGGTGACGAGCGCCGGAAACTCAAGCGTAACGATTTCGAGCGACGCAGTAAGCGGCGCGGGAATGGCCTTGAGCGGGATTGCGGGAGGCACAACGCTGGCGCCCGGCCAGAGCGCGACGTTAACGGCGACGTTTGCACCAAAAGCGGCGGGAAGCGTATCGGGATCGATCACGATCGCGAGCAACGCGACCAGCGGAGCAAGCATGACGTTGCCGGCGACGGGCATGGGCACGACAACGGTAAGCCATTCGGTGGCGTTGAAATGGCAAGCGAGTTCGTCGTCAGGAGTGAGCGGATACAACGTATATCGAGCGACCGCGGCAGGCGGACCGTATACGAAGTTGGACAGCGCAGCAATCAGCGGCACGAGCTATACGGACAGCAGCGTAAGTTCGGGCACTACCTATTTTTACGCGGTGACGACGCTGGGCACGGATGGGACGGAAAGCGCCTACTCGAACCAGGCTACGGCAGTCATACCGTAAACTCGGGAACCTTGGATTCCACTACCAATCACCAAGACACCGATCAAGGGTGCTGCTCAAGGAAATTTCCCAGGAGCGCAGCGGCGTGCTCGCAGAGCTTGCGGTCATCGGGTCCAAACGCGGCGAGGAAGTGTGAATCAATGTCGAGTTCGCCGACAACCTTGCCGTGAGCAAAGACCGGAACGACAATTTCGGACTTGGTTTCGAGCGAACAAGCAAGATAGCGGGGATCGGAGTTGACGTCGTCGACGACGATCGTCTTTCCGCTGGCGGCAGCAGCGCCGCAGATTCCCTGGTTGAGCGGAATGCGGGTGTGGGGCGTCATCGTACCCTTGAATGGGCCGAGGACGAGCATGTCCCCAGCACTTTCCTTCTCGAGCATGTAAAAACCCACCCAATTGTACCGAGTGAGCTTCTCGTGGAGCAGGGTGACGATTCCTCTCATGAGGGACTCGGCGTCGTGCGCTGAAATCGCGAGGAAATCAAGCTGAGGAATGAGGTCGCTGGATTTGTTGATGGCGGTAGTCATGGGTCTAGTTGACCATAAGCGCGCCGTTCGGAAAAGTTTTAAGGGAGGAAATTGGGGCTCGTCTGTCCGGCTAACGGAGGACCAAAGCAGCTTGTTCCTTCCGTGCGTGCGACACCTTTGAAAACTGGCCGCCAGGCGGAAGCCTTCAGTTCGGAAGCGCCCTGGAGTTCGACTGTCACGAGCAAATCTGCGTACCGCCGGTCAGCTCGGAGCTTATCGAGGCGGGGATCGCTGGCGACACAGATGAGCTCGCCCTCCCGTTCGTCGCAAGCCTTTGCCAGCGAGGAAAATGCGGTTCCTGTTTCGTCCATCGCCAGATGCAATAACGCCTGGCGGAATTTGCTGAGGGGAGAAATTTCCGAGAACAGCGTCTCATCTGGGCATGTCCGTCAGCGCCGCGAA
The DNA here is from genome assembly GCA_035499255.1 of Dongiaceae bacterium. Taxonomy (GTDB): domain Bacteria; phylum Acidobacteriota; class Terriglobia; order Acidiferrales; family UBA7541; genus Acidiferrum. Next base: position 33,430 of record DATJZF010000048.1, read on the forward strand.
AGCACGATTGTTCCGAGCGAATTCGGCGCTGAGGCGCTCGGAATCTTTGCGTGCGGTGGTGTGTTTTTCGCCGGATTGATCCGCCCCGGTTGGTTTCGTGATGTACGGATCAAAGAGGACGATTGTTTTTGTGTTTTGTGTTAAAAGAGTTCGCATCTTTGAGGCCTGGTTCCTTATCTAAGTTTCGATCGTTAGGGTGTTGAAACGCGGTTGGGATGGGCATATGCAGTACCGATTCTCGTCTGGAAGAAACAAGTTGAGGAGGCGAATCGCGGAGGGCGTCCCAGCGCCAATATGGGTGCGTCCGGCGATCGGCCTTGTTGTGTTGCTGACGGGAGTGCTGTTAGCAGCGTCGTTGTGCATAGCGGGGACTGGAGCCGAACATCCCATTCCCAGTGCCATCCAACCAGAGTCGACGCCGGCGGACGCGGTGTATCACCTGTCGTTCCTTGTGGTGTCGATCGATGCCGCGGTCTTCGTGGTGGTGTTCGCGCTTTTGGTCTATGCGCTTGTTCGCTTCCGTCAGCGAAGTGGGGAGCCGGAACGCGAACCGCCCCAAGTCTATGGAAGCACGCAAATCGAGTTGGCTTGGATCGTGATTCCTCTGCTGCTGGTCATTATTCTCTTCCTGGCGACGTCTCGCGTGATTCACGCAGTGCAGGACGCGCGGAAGCCTGCGTCGGCGGTGGAGGTAACCGCCATTGGGCATCAGTATTGGTGGGAGTTTCGCTATCCGAAATACGGAGTGGTAACGGCGAACGAGCTGCACATTCCGGTGAGCACCTCTGCGCGAACCATGCCGACGTTTTTGCAATTACTGTCGGCCGACACCGACCACAGCTTCTGGGTGCCGCAATTGGCTGGCAAGACGGACCTGATTCCCAACCGTTCCAATGAAATGTGGATCGAGCCACACGAAGCCGGAATTTACCTTGGGCAGTGCGCGCAATATTGTGGAACGCAGCACGCAAAAATGCTGCTGAGGGTTTCCGTCGACACTCCGGAAGAGTTCAGCGCGTGGATCAGCGCGCAAGCAAAACCGGCCGCCGCCGAGACGACCGAGGCCGCGGGTAAGCGCGTTTTCGAGACTACGGCGTGCGTCAATTGCCACGCCATCCAGGGGACCACGGCCAATGGGCGATTTGGACCCGACCTTACTCACCTGATGAGCCGGAAGACGATTGCATCGGGCGCTGCGGACAATACCGCCGAAAACCTGCGAATGTGGATTCAAAATCCCGACGCGATTAAGCCCGGCTCGCTGATGCCCGCGATGAAGATGACCGATCCGGAATTGGATGCGCTCGTACGTTATCTAAGAACGTTGCGGTAGCGGTGGAGAGGTGCTGCACATGTCGTCGGAAGCACTAGCGATGCCAATCGCCGGCCGAACGAGCCGGCCGTGGATGCTGATTCTGCACGATTGGCTCGTCACGGTTGATCATAAACGTCTGGGAGTTCTTTACATCCTCCTGGCGTTGTTCTTTCTGGTGATGGGGGGACTGGAAGCGGTTGTGATTCGCATCCAGTTGATACGGCCGCACAGCGATTTCGTGTCGCCGCAAGTGTTTAACCGGATGTTTACGATGCACGGCACGACCATGATTTTCTTCGTGGCGATGCCAATCCTGTTCGGATTTGCGAATTACTTCGTGCCGTTGATGATCGGCGCGCGCGACATGGCTTTTCCGCGACTCAACGCTTTTAGCTTCTGGCTGACGGCGTTCGGAGGAGCGTTACTGTATTTCAGTTTTCTGGGTGGCAGCGGGCTTTACGGTGGGGGAAGCGCACCGGATGTGGGCTGGTGGGCCTACGCACCTCTGACGGCGCGGGCTTTTTCTCCGGGGAACAGTTCGACGTACTGGACGATCTCACTGCTGGTTTCCGGATTTGGAAGTATCGGCACGGCGATCAATCTGATTGCCACGATCCTGTGCATGCGTTGCCCTGGAATGACGCTCAACCGGATGCCGCTGTTCGCCTGGCTCAACCTGGTGATGAGCGGAATGGTGCTGCTGGCGCTGACCCCGCTGTCTGCTGCGCAGATCATGCTGCTGGTGGATCGTTATTTGGGCGGACATTTCTTTGACACGCAGGCAGGTGGGTCGGCGGCGATCTGGATGCATTTTTTCTGGATTTTTGGCCACCCGGAAGTGTACATCCTGATCATTCCGAGCTTCGGGTTCCTGTCGGAGATTATTCCGGTTTTTTCGCGAAAGCCGATCTTCGGGTATCCCGTAATGGTTGGTGCGACGGTGTGCATCGGCTTCGTGAGCATGAGCGTGTGGGCCCACCACATGTTCACGATCGGAATGAATTCCTACGCCAACAGCTTTTTCACGCTGACCACTATGGCGGTAGGAGTGCCAACCGGAATCAAGATTTTCAATTGGCTGGGGACCATGTGGGGCGGCCAGTTGAGGTTCCAGACCGCAATGTTGTTCTGTATCGGGTTTCTCTTTCAGTTTCTGTTCGCGGGTTTGACGGGCATCATGCTCGGCAGCGCGCCACTGGACTGGCAACTGGGCGGCTCGTATTTCGTGGTCGCCCATTTTCATTACGTAATCGTCGGCGGGATTCTGTTCGCGGTCTTTGGCGCTTTCTACTACTGGTATCCGAAAATGACTGGGCGGATGTTAGACGAAAGATTGGGCAAATTGCACTTCTGGCTGTTCGTGGTGGGCTTTCATCTCACATTCGATGTGATGCATATCCCGGGAATTCTGGGGATGCCGAGGCGAATCTATACGTACGAAGCCGGGCGCGGCTGGGAAGTGTGGAATCTGATTTCCAGCATTGGAGCGTTCATTCAAGGAATCGCGGTTCTGATTTTTGTCGCGAACCTGGTGCTTTCTTATTTTCGGGGCCGCAAGGCGGGGAACGATCCTTGGGACGCCTGGACGCTGGAATGGTCGGTCACTTCCCCGCCCCCTGCCTATAACTTCGCGGTTGTACCTACGGTCGCGAGCCGGCGCCCGCTGTGGGATCGCAAACATCCTGAAGATCCGGACAGCCAATATGAGTAGGACGGAATCATGAGTTCGACAGCCATTCCAGCGAGCGCGACTTGGAATTTGCCGAATCGGGGCAAGGTCGGAATGGCCTGCCTGATCATTGCGGAATCGGCGATCTTTACGATTTTCGTGGTCGCGTATCTTTTCTATGTGGGAAAAAGTCTTTCCGGGCCGACGCCACGCCAAGTTTTGGAAGTGCCGATCTTTTATACGATTTGCTTGTTGAGCAGCAGCATCACCGTTCACTTCGCGACAAAGCTCTTCGCGAGCGGCAATCAGAGCGGTTTCCGCGCGCTGTGGTTCGGGACCATTTTGCTGGGCGGACTGTTTTTGTTCGGCACGGCGCGCGAGTGGCACAAGTTGATTTATGAGCATGGGCTGACAATCTCCACCAATTTGTTCGGCACGACCTACTACTCGCTGGTGGGGCTGCATGGGCTTCACGTCTGCGTAGGGCTGCTGATGTTGACGGCGGTGTTTTTGTTTTCGCTGGGCGGGTATGTGGGACGGCAGCATTCGGAAAGGCTTGAAGTGCTCTCAATGTACTGGCATTTCGTCGATGCGATTTGGGTGGTTGTGTTCACGGTGGTGTATATCGTTGGGCGGTAAGACAGAAGGAATTATGCACAGTGAGAAGAATGAACGGCGGGTGGCGGGAGCAATCTCTGAAGTAGAGTTGCCCGCACCGACGGCGTGGCCAGTGGCATTGGCGTTCGGGATCACTCTCCTGTTCACGGGACTTTTGACCAACGTGTCGATCTCGGTGTTAGGAGTGTTACTGGCGGTCGCGGGAACCATTGGTTGGTTCCGAGAGGTTTTTCCCCGGGAACACGAGATCGGAGTGTTGGTGGAGGGACGCGAGGAGTGGATCACGCCCTCACGCCGGGTGGTCGAACGGATTCCGGTGATCGAGGCGCAGCGAGCGTGGCTGCCTCTAAAAACGTATCCGATTTCCGCCGGGTTGAAGGGCGGCATGGCGGGCAGTGTGGCCATGGCGGTAGTCGCGTGCGCCTACGGGCTCGTGCATACAGGGAGTATCTGGTATCCGATCAATTTGCTGGCCGCGGTCTTCTATTCACAATCGCAAACTCTCTCCAGCGGACAGTTGAACATGTTCCACCTGGACAGCTTTCTCCTCGCGGTATTGCTCCACTTGCTTGGATCGTCGCTGGTCGGGCTGCTCTACGGCGCTATGTTACCGATGCTACCGCGCCGGCCGGTGCTCCTGGGCGGCTTGATCGCGCCGGCCCTTTGGTCGGGACTTTTGTACTCGGTGATTGACCTGTTGAATCCGCTGTTGGCCAGCCATATCAACTGGTACTGGTTCGTGGTATCGCAAGTGGCCTTCGGAGTTACGGCGGGTTTGGTGGTTATCCGGCATTCGCAAGTGCCCACGCGCGAAAATCTGCCGTTTGCGTTCCGCGCTGGCATCGAAGCACCCGGCATGATGTCGCCTCGAGAACGGGGAGAGGAAAATCGATGACGAAGTTTCCCCGATCGCTCGCGCACGTGCTGGCGGCGCTCTTGCTTTGCGCTTGCGGTACGCCACCCGGCAAGCCAGTCAAGAATTCGGAAGTGCCGGCTCCCAATGAGATTCTGGATTTTGCAGCATTGTTCGGAGCAAACTGCGCGGGTTGCCACGGAGAAAATGGGCGGGGCGGCGCTGGCCCCCCGCTATCCGACCCAGTTTACCTGGCAATCACCGACGTAAAAACGGTTCAGAAGACGATCACGCAAGGTGTGCCCGGCACGCCGATGGCTCCGTTCGGGCAAAGTGCCGGGGGAATGCTGACGGACAAGCAAGTAGAGGTGATCGCTTCAGGAATTTTTTCGCGGTGGAGCAAGCCTGGAATCCTGAGTGGCGTTGACGTCCCCGCTTATGCCAGCAGTTCGGCGGGCGACGCAAAACGTGGCGCTGAGGACTACAAGACCTTCTGCGAAACGTGTCATGGCAGCGATGGCCGGGGTGGGCCGAAGGGAAGCTCGATTATCGAGCGCGCTTATCTCGCGCTCACCAGCAATCAGGGCTTACGTACGGCGGTAATCGTCGGCCGGCCCGATTTTGGCGCCCCCGATTGGCGCAACAATGTTCCGGGCCATCCAATGACGGAGCAGCAGATCACCGACGTCGTCGCCTGGTTAGCAGAACAACGACCAGCAAATGCCGCGCAACAAAACCAAGTTGCCAAGGAGCAGCACAATGCCAAATGACGAGACGCTGTCGCGCCGCAGCCTTTTTGTGAAGATCGGAATCTTGTTCAACGGGGCGGTCGCCGCGGGACTGGCCATCCCTGTTGTGGGGTACCTGCTCTCTTCAGTGGCACGCTGGCGCTCCGGCGGATACGCGTCCTGGGTCGCCTTAGGAGCGGCGGGTTCATTTCCCGAAGGGGAAACACGGTTAGCCACGTTCAAAAATCCCAATGTCATGCCGACGGACGGAAAAACCGTGGATACAGCGTGTTGGGTTCGCCACATCGAGGGGAACCAATTTCAGGTATTCGCGATCAATTGCGCGCACCTGGGGTGCCCGGTACGCTGGTTTCCGCAGTCGGGGCTATTCATGTGCCCCTGCCATGGCGGCGCTTACTATCGCGACGGGTCACGGGCGTCGGGCCCGCCCGAGCGCGGTCTGTTCGAATATCCCTACAGAATCGAGAATGGCCAGCTGAATATTCAGGCGGGCGAACTGTTTACGCCGGGTGCGAGCGCATCGCTCGACAGAAAGAAGCTGCCGTGCGGGTAATCGAGGAAATCGGTGGATGGTTTGAAAGGCGCCTGCAACTCGGCGCGCCGATACGCGAGGCGGTGGAGCACCCTGTTCCCCGCCGGACCGCGAGTTGGTTCTATGTGTTCGGAAGCGCGGCGCTGACGATATTTGTGCTGCAAATTGTTACGGGAATTCTGCTGGCGTTGATCTACGTGCCTTCAGCCGCAGAGGCTTGGGGCAGCCTGCAAGCGCTGAATCACGATATCACGCTGGGCTGGTACATCCGCGCGCTGCACGGGTGGGGCTCGAACTTCATGATTGCCATCGTGCTGCTGCACATGGTTCAGGTGTTCCTGTTCGGCGCTTACAAGTTCCCTCGGGAATTGACATGGATCGTGGGTGTATTTCTTCTGCTGATGACGTTAGGGATGGCGTTCAGCGGCCAGGTTCTGCGGTTTGATCAGGATGCATATTGGGGACTCGGCATTGGAGCATCGATATCGAGCCACGTGCCGCTGATCGGACCGGCGATGGTGAAACTCCTGTTGGGCGGGCCGATTATTGCGGGAGCGACGTTGTCACGATTTTTCGCGCTGCATGTTTTTGTGATCCCGGGAGCGCTGCTGGCTTTCGTCGGTTTGCACTTGCTGATGGTTTTGAAACTCGGAATCAATGAATGGCCGATGCCGGGCCGCATCGTCCGCAAAGCAACCTATGAGGCTGAGTATCATGAACTGACGCAGAAGGATGGAGCGCCTTTTTTTCCGTATGCCATTTGGAAGGACATGTTTTTTGCGGCCTTCGTTTTGATCGCGGTTGCGGCTTGCGCCTGGTTCTTTGGTCCCTTTGGTCCCACCGGCCGTCCCGATCCGACGATCATACAGACGGCGCCGCGGCCAGATTATTTTTTCCTGTGGCTCTATGCGCTGCTGTCGCTCTTGCCGCCATCGCTGGAAACACCCGCGCTTTTGGTTGGTCCCGTGGTGGTGATTGTTGCTCTGATTCTGTTGCCATTTGTCTCCGGAGAAGGAGAGAAGAGTTGGCGGCGCCGTCCGATTGCCGTCCTCACCGTGTTGCTTGTTGCGGTAGCTTTGGGAACGCTCACACATTTGTCCGGATCCACACCGTGGAGTCCCCATATGGACGCATGGAGCGGGGAGCCCATACCCATGGAATTTCTCAAGAATCGGACTGCGCTCGAACGTCGCGGGGCCCTGGTGTTCCAGGAAAAGCAATGCCGCAACTGCCATGCGCTCGGGAATAGGGGCGGGCAACGCGGTCCATCGTTGGATAGCGTCGCAACGCGCCTAACACCGGACCAGTTGGTGCGTCAGGTCATTCAAGGTGGTGGAAACATGCCGGCGTACGGGACGAATCTGAGTCCCATGGAAACCACGGCTTTGGTGGCATTCCTGGCATCGCTGCACCCGGCGGGGCAGGCCCCGGCACGAGACGCGTCGCGCAGTTTGGCTCTGGAGCAAACTCCGAATGATTCGACTCCAGTGCGGGACCAGCCATGAACTGGAGTCAGGAGATATCGCAAACGTGGTCGCTCCCGGTTCCCTTCACCGCGACGGCAGCGCTGGTCCTAGCGGTGTATTCGTGCGGCTGGCTGAACCTCCGGCGAGCGGCGGCCCACGCGAGCAGCGCGGTCGAACTTTGGCGCGGCTTCAGCTTCCTCTGCGGGATCTTTTTGATTTGGGTGGCAGTGGCATCGCCACTCGCAGCGCTCGATGACGAATCCTTGACGGTGCACATGGTTCAGCATCTTCTGCTGATGACCGTCGCGCCGCTGTTGATTCTGCTGGGAAAACCGGCGTTGCCCTTGCTTCACGGGTTGCCGGCTAGAGTCGTTCAGTTCGCTCTAGGTCCATTTCTTCGGAGTCATTTTGTAAAGGCAGTTTCCAGGTTGTGCGAAAGGATGGCGTTTTGCTGGATCTTCTCGATCGGCGTGCTGATCGGTTGGCATGTCCCGTATCTGTTCACGGCGGCACTGAAATCGGAGACCTGGCACGTTATTGAGCATTTTTCGTTTTTGCTCGGCGGATTTTTGTTCTGGTCGCCGGTGATACCGGTATGGCCCAACGTTCGCCTGTCGCCGCAATGGTCACAAGTTCTGTATCTTTTTCTCGCCACACTGCCCTGCGACATTCTCTCCGCCTTTTTAGTTTTTTCCGACCGGGTGGTGTATCCCGTTTATCTGGGGGTTCGCCGCAGTTGGGACTGGCCGGTGCTCGCTGATCAGCAATGTGCGGGGGCATTGATGTGGACCAGCGTCACTATTTTGTACCTGGTGCCTGCGGCGATTCTTACACTGCGCCTGCTGGAAGCCAAACCTATGCATCAGGACGAGCTCGTTCGATCCGATTTCCGTTAACCAGATCACAGCCTTGCTCATCCCCTGCTCACGATTTCAGCGGTGTGGTGTGTGGGATCTTGTACTATTTCAATCATTGCCGACGATACCTGATTAGCGAAAGCTCTAGCTCGGTACTGGAACGAACTTGTCCGATTTGCGGACGACCGAATGGCGGAATTTACATTCGCTAGCGCTTAATATCCTCGACCCAATATTCCCGCCGAAATCTGATAACCATTTGCTGGCGGCCAGTCGTGGTCACGCGAAGGGCATGCAACCCGGGTGCCGGGTCAGTCGGCTGGAAACTCAGAACGTAGTAGTTTGGGATATTGTTCGACGCTCCAATAAGGCCAGACTTCAGGTCCTTTGCGCTGTTAAAGCGATAAAACTCGCCCCCTGTAAGCTGGGCAAGAGATTCAGCGGTGTTCGTCCGCAGTCCATTCCGAGCGGCTAAAAAAGTCATCGTCACCAATCTCACCGGTGGCGCAAGCTGGCTGATGCAGTCGAGCACCTGCTTGTCGTAGTGACCCTCGTACCCTGGGGCAGCTCCAGTGCGGCTAAAACAGCCGTGCTCAGGGCCGGGGTCGTGACTGCTGAATTTTGACGCCTCGTGCGAGACCGCCGAGCGAGTGCTAGAAAAAGCAAAGCTGTAGATGGCCGTGTTGGTATCGCTGATGAGACGGAGAGCGTCATCCAATTTCGTCTCACTGCCTTGGTCAATCGTTTCGCTAAGCAGCACAACGGCGCGCCGATACTCAGCAGGCTGCACTCGGAGTTGGCCGACAGCAAATGTCACAGCATCAAGAATTGCAGCACCGTGGTCGCCTGCTGAGAGGCTTGCAAGGGCGTTGGAAGCGTCCTCCGTCTTTGAAGAAAATGGAACAATCAGGTGTGGCTTCGTATCGAAGGCGATTACCGCCACGCGGCGCTCTACATTGCCGACCAACGCATCAAGAATAGAGTCTAGTTCCTGATAGTCAGCGAGGTGCGTTGCTCCTTCACCACCGGTCTCAACCACAATTGCCAGCGCGAGGGGCTGCGAATCTGTATCCACCTCCAAGGTGACATGTTGAGGATTGCCGTTGTCTGCCAGCGCAAAGTCACTTGCCTTCATCTCGAAGACCGGCTGTCCGTGAATGGTGCTCACAAACACTGGCACCATAACCAGATTGGAACGGGTTTTTATTGTGGCTGATGTCCCGTCGCCCTCCTGTGCGACACAAACTCCAGTTAGGCAGAACAAAAGGGCCAAGGTAGAAAGAAGTCTCATGCTGTTGGTGGCGAGCCACACAATTTGTTGAAATGAGACGGACCGCATCATACAAATGGTTGCTTGCGGCTAACCGGCGAGGAGAGACGGCTAGTACCTATGTTTCCGATTTGCGCTGCCGGCTCAAACGGTCGATGCAACACCGTTCAACGTATTGACTCGACCATGTTTCTCCGGACGAATCCACGTCCTTGGCTGTACTCGCTCCAATCCCAGCCAGGGCAGTGTTCCGGATTTAACCTAGCGAGCGATCTTAGCTTTTGTTTTCAGCGCGAGGTGGGCTTGAACTGAGTGTTGCGTCGACCTATTGAGACCACCGGACAAACCAGGAGTTGACCTGTTCCGTCTGACCGGCTAGCATCCCCGCTCAGGTCCGGTTACCCATCAACAAACATTGGCGGAGGTAAGTTATGAACGTTGCGACGCGAGTGCGTTATCTGCGTGTAGCCTTGATCTTGGTTGGCCTGATTTTTGTTTTCGGAGTATATCCGCTCATGATGGCGTTGTGGCCCTCTGGTTGGCGGTGGCAGCCCAATCAACCCGAATACGAACAAATGATTCTCGGTGTCTATGCAACTCTTGGTGTGTTTCTGCTCATTGCTTCCCGAAATCCTCTGCAACACCGCAGCTTGATCTGGTTCACTGTTTGGTCGAGCCTTGTTCATGCAGGCATAATGGCCGTCCAGGCGATCAATGCTCCTGCCGAACATGGCCATCTTTTGGGAGACGTTCCTGCATTAATTATCGTGGCGGTTCTTCTCGCCGTTTTGACACCCCGTGGTGTCGTCGCAGAGCCTTCTAACCCCTGAATGGGTACTAGCAACAAGATGTCCGGTTAGCGGACTTACCAGGAGTTGTAACGCGGAGTGCAGTAAGATTCTTCTGCCGTTGAGTGGGAGCTGGCTGTGTTCGATTGGCTGAAGAAAAAACCTCAAGCGCAAACAACTGAAATTCGAGAAACCCTCTTTGGCGACCAGTCGCTTGCTCAGTGGGCGTCGTATTCGACTCAAGCGTCATGCGAGCCGTGGATTTCATTTGAACGAACGCGCAAGTTCATTGAATCGGGTGACAAAGGAAATGCGACGAGGGTTCTACAAGAAATTCTGCAAACTAGCGGCTTTGAGTCACGCCACTACTTGCAGGCGTATCACTTTCTAACAGACTTGGGTGTTACCGCTCCCCAAGATGCGAAAAAGCGTGTCCTCGGAGTTGTGGTTGAGGTGGGGATGAAGAACGGTACGGATTTGGTCGCAGCGTATGCTGACCATCATGCCCGCTACTACAACTACAGCGGGGCGGGCGTCGTATGGGAAAGACCCGACAATACCCTAGACCAACCTATCGACGAATTGCTGCACGCCAGCGCCACGGTTGCTCAAGCAATCGGCCCTTGGGAAAAAGGCAGACCGCCCGTGCCTACAAGTGGCCGGGCCAGAATTAATTTCCTGACTCCGAGCGGCCTTCACTTTGGTGAAGGGCCTCTTGACACTCTTGCGAAGGACAAACTGGGCGGTCCTGTAATTGCTGCGGCCTTTGGACTCATGCAGCGTCTAATTAAGCTCACGTCGAAATGACATTCAACTCCCGATTAACGCGGTGCATTCGACAGGTCGATGCAACACCATGAGATGTAAATCTGCGTCGCAAAGGGTGGTGTTGCTATGGGGCGAGGGAGGCTTGGGCTTTCTGCGATTGATAAGCGTGAGATTTGGAGCCGATGGAAGGCTGGGGAGACGCTGCACGAGATCGGGCGTGCTTACGG
>DATJZF010000049.1:0-89636 GCA_035499255.1 Dongiaceae bacterium
ACTTCGTAGCCGTAGTGCACGGGCATCCATTCCTCGCGAGGTTCAATGGGAATGCGGATGAATACGCCCGAATTGTCATTCATGTCGCGCATCTTGAAAACAACCTTGATGCGGCAGTTGCCAACCTTGCCGCCGGTCCAATACAACAGGCCCATACCGCCGTGCGTCTGAATCAGGCCGTTTTCTACGGTCATATTGCCGGGACCGACGTGTTTCCAACCGTTAAGATCCTTGCCATTGAACAACTGCTGCCACTCTGGTTCCGCCGAACGTGCGGCGAGCACCAGAATCATCGCTGCCGCCGTCAGCATCAGAACGACTACCGATTTACGCATGCAAACACCTCCCTGGGACACTCTAAGAAGCAAAAACGTTTCGCAGCATGAACCACAGGTTCGCGGGACGCTCGGCAAGCCGGCGCACGAACCAGGGATACCAGTAGCTTCCATAAGCCACGAGCACCACCGAACGGCAACCTTCGCGCGCGAGGCGTTCCTGTTCGGCTCGCTGAATGCCGTAGAGCATATGAATCTCGCAATCGGTCTTGGGCATCGCCTGCTGAACTATGTAGTCAGACAAGCGGCGTATTAGAGAGACATCATGCGTGCCAAAGACTGCGCGAAGACAATTCCCTTCCCGTCTTGCTTTCAACATTTCCTGTGCCAGCGAAAAATAGTTTTCGTCGACATCGGATTTTTTCGGAAATGCGACGTCGGGCGGCTCCTTGTATGCGCCCTTCACCAGGCGAATAGACGGCTTCATTGGCAGCAAATCCGCCAGATCTTTCTTGGTGCGGTACAGGTAAGACTGCAGGCACAGACCGACGTTGGGATAGGTGGCCAGCGCCCGTTTATAAATACGCAGGGTGACGTCGACATAATTGCTGGCTTCCATGTCCACCCAGATAATCGATTTACTGCTTTCTTTGCGAATTATCTGCTCCAGGTTCTGGAAACACAAATCGGGAGAGAGGTCGAGGCCAAGCTGTGTGAGTTTGACGGAAACCTCGGTTTCGAGATTGGCGGCGTGGATGCGTTCGAGAACTTCCAGATAGTGCTCGGTGACTTTCTGCGCTTCTCCGCTGTCAGCGACATTTTCGCCAAGATGCGTGAAGACGCTGCCGATTTTTTTTTGCGCGAGGGATTGGGCCGCGCCGAGAGCTTCGTCGAGAGTCTCTCCCGGCATAAAGCGGGAAACACTTTTGCGCACGAATGGCAGTTTCCCTGCGTGTTCGCGCAGCCACACATTCTGCGAGGCGGCAAGCAAGAGCGAGCGCATCAGCGCCATGGACCCGATATTCCTCCCGGGGGAGCGAATGTGAAGGGAAGAGACTGCCCCATTCTAGACCAACTGGTATAGGGAAAGTCATCCTGATTGTTAGAAATGGGCGTGGGTCAGTGCGACGAAATTGTGAAGGCGGAAGAGGGCAAGGACAGGGCCTCCGACAACAGGCGGGAAATCTGCGCCGGAAGAGCACGCACAGCGAGGCCCAGTCGAGCCTCGCTAGCCTTAAGTTCGACGGCTGCCACGTCCAACTCTTTGCCGGGATTGGTGCTAAGAAGGTCCTGGGCGCGATAGAAACAGGCAAATACGAGACGCTCTGGTTGCTTTCGGCGGTGCAGGAACTGCCCATAGGCGTACCAATCGATTGCCGCGGTGTGTGGTTCGCCTTCCGTTTCGTCGATCACCAACGCCTGCTGAAACAAGAGCGCCGCCTCGCCGATACTGCCCACCTGTTCTTGCGCATCGGCGGCGTGCACCAAGGCAAGGCTGTGCAATGCAGGATCCTTGAGCTTTTCCGCAAATTGCGCGGCAGCTCGATAACTTGTGAGGGCTTCGCCGATTTTTTGCGAAGCAGCGTCGGCATCCGCCACCTTGATCAAAGCAGAGATCACCGTAGGGCCCTCGCCGTTATGCTCCGTCGAGTTCTTCGCCACTTCTTTCAAATAAGCGCGATAGTGGCGCGCGGCAGCCTGCGTTTCGCCGTTCAACTCGAGGGCCTGGGCCAGATAGAGTTGGGCATTCGTCTGCGCAGGATCGGCGGCGACGGCGCGCTGCCAACTGTCCACCGCTTCCTCGGGATGGCCGAGCTTTTGCGCAAGCAAACCATAGTTCACCAGAGCATTCGCATTATGGGGCGAGCGTTCCAACAATCTCTCGTAGAGGGCATAAGCGTCCTGATCGCGGCCGCCCACAATCAGGCCCCGCGCATAGGCTTCTTGCAGACTCATGTTGCCGGGATTCACCTCCGCCGCACTCTGTAGAGCACGCAAAGCGAGCTCGCGTTGGCCAGCTTGATCCGCCGCCTGGGCCAGTCTGGTTTGCAGCGCGCTGTCGTCCGGATTGAGGCGGGCGGCACGCTGCAATGAGCTGAGGCTGGCGGAGACATTGGCCCAGTAGAAATGGAGGCGATCCACGGCGCCCCACAGTAGGAGAGCGGCGACGAGCGAAATGCGCAAAGCACGCGCTCCGACGGTGTTTCCTCTGAGCCACCGAAAAGCAACTGCCAGCGCCTTCTCTGATGATTCGGATGCGTCTTGTTCGTCGGGATTGTCGAGAAGAAGCGAGGCTATACGAGAATCGCGCAGCTTCCAGAGCGCGCCGTCCAGAATGAAGTGATGCAGGTTCACAAGGGCGGTGAACGTCAGAAAACTGGTGGCAAAGTCGGCGTGAAAGACACGGCTGATAATCCAAGGGCCCGGGATAAACAAGGCGATGCCGCCGGCGACCAGGGTCAAAAGGTAGCCCGCGAAACTCCAGTTCGTCTTCCCCTCCGCTTGCGCCTCTCGCTCCTGATAGTAACTGGTGATCCACAGATATTGCGCCGAGTGCATCACCGCGAGAATGCCACTCGAATAGCGGGTGGCCAGAACTTCATGGCGCCTTACGAGTTCAATCACAGATGGCAACAGGAACCACAGAAACTGCGTGGTGATGAGAGTGATACTGGGCAGCAACGCCTTCCACGAGCCTCGTTTCGCGAGCGACGCTGTAGCCCACACGCTAGCGGCAAGAAAAAACACGCCCAGCATAGCCCGCACTGGCAACGTAAATTTCAGCGGCAACCCCAGTGAAAGGATGAGTGGATCCGGCGATTTGCCGGTGTGGAAGCTGAACAAGAGCATCAAATAGGACGCGACAAACGCAAGGTGCAGAGCTTGGCGCTCGCCTTCGGAGGGCGAGAGTCCCGCACGGCGGCCGAACATCATCAGCAATCCAAAGTTCTGCCCGGTGTAATGCCAGGGGCTCCAGCAGATGTAAAGCGTAAAGATCCAAGGCAGCAACGGATACCAAAGATGAGCGATGAGCCCGGCGGCGGCCAACAGCAGCGCGATGTGGACGGTGAAATAACGATATTTCCGGAACTCGCCGTAGCTGTGATAGGCGCGGTAAACGGTTGCCATGAAGTGCGGATAGTTGAAGAGCAGTGCAAGCAGATAAAAAGCGAAAGACCACTGAGTACTGGAACGTGGAGAGACGTAGTTAGTAAATACTAGCAGGGGAGCGGACCATGCGCCGCATCCAATGAGTAGGTCGACGCCTGGGCGATAGATCCACGGAGAACCTGGCGAAGCGTTGCGGCCTTGGTCCGTTGTGCCCGTTGGAATGGACATTTTAGATGACATCTTTATCGAGCCTAACGTACTCTCACGCGTGCCACGTCCCCGCCCCGCAGCCGCATGCGGTATGAGTTACGACTTTCCCGCCGCATTCGTGTTAGAGAAATAGGGCGGCGCCGCAAAATATCGCGACGCCGCTGCTTTTTTCGGCAAGGATATCCATCGCTTTTGGGGCTGTTGTTGCATCAAAGGCAGTAGAAGTACACATTGAGGAGAATGGAAATGAGGAACCATACCACCATTGTTCGCGCAGTCCTGTGCGTGGCCGCACTCGCGCTGCTTGTCGCGGGTGTGGCTCCGGCGCAGACTAAATCTTCGCCGCCGGGCACGGCGACGTTTACCGTCACGGCCGTGGGCAAGAAGGAGAACGCGCCGCCCATTTCAAAGGACGACGTACAGTTATCCATGGGTAAGGATCGCAAGCAAATTGGCGATTGGAAAAAAGCCGATCAGCTGTACCTTGCGATTCTGATCGACAGTTCGATCGACACAAGCGCGGCAGGCCAGTGGGACTACCTGAGGGAGTTCATTCAGAGCCAACCGGCTTCGACGTACATTGCCGTAGGCTACCTGCAGAATAACACCGCGATGATCGCGCAAGACTTCACGCAGAATCATGAATTGGCGTCGAAGGCGGTGAGGATACCGATTGGCATTGGCGCGCTCGGCTCCAGCCCGTACCTCGCGACGTTGGACATGCTGAAGCGCTGGCCAGACACCGGCGCGCAGCGTTCGATTCTTCTCGTTACCTCGGGAATCGATTATTTCCGCGGCCAGGGATTCGGGCCATTCTCGCCGGATCTGGACTCGGTGATTTCACGGGCACAGCGGCAGAACATCAATATCTGGACGATTTATTATCCGAGCGCGTCGCATCGCGGGCATTCGTTCTTCCTCGGAAATAACGCGCAGATGAACATCGATAAGCTGTCGCAGGATACCGGAGCGGAGTCCTTCTTTCTGGGGCTGGGTATGCCGGTATCCATCAAGCCGTATCTCGACGAGATCAATACGCATCTGAACAACCAATACTTGCTGACATTCGCGGGCGGCGGCGGCGCGAAAGGCAAATTCCAATCCGTGAAGGTCAAGACCGAACTGGCAGACGTGGAGTTCTTCACGCCCTCGGCGGTGTTTTTGCCGCCCGGTTCGTGAGGGGCAGTATCGTTAGAGGTAGAACAGGCGCCCGGTTGCGGCCGGGCGCTTTTTCTTAGGATAGGGGCGTTCTTCAGGTGCCGCGCGTGGAGTCTCGAATGACGAGCTCGGGATGGAGCTTTTGCGAGACGGCGGTGAACTCGCGGTTCTCCTGACCGGCCTTGATGGCATCCATCACTATGGTGACAGCCGCGCCGCCCATGACCTCGAGAGGCTGTCGCACGGTGGTCAGAGATGGCACGGCAAGGGCAGAGATCGCCACGTCGTCGAAACCGGTGACGGAACATTCCTCAGGAACACTGATTCCGGCTTTCGCAAGGGCACGCATAGCGCCGAGTGCGCTGAGGTCATCGAATGCCATCAATGCGGTGAACTTCTTTTTCGTTTGCAGCAGTTCTTCGGTGAGACGGTAGCCATGCTCGAAGCTGGCAGTGGCATCAAATACATCGGGCAACTGCACAGTCAAGGCTGGGTCGAGGTCGAGTTTCACGGATTGCGCAAACTTCTGGATGCCCCGCCAGCGAGGCGCCGTGTCGATGAGGCGCTTTGGTCCGCGGATGAAAGCGATCTTGCGATGGCCGCGCTGATGGAGATGTTCAAGGGCCTGGCGGCCGCCGGCTTCGTTATCGACCATGACAGAGCTGACGCGGTTCCCGGGCAATTCCCAGCCAATGGTGGCCGCCGGAATTTCGCGCTTGTTCAGATCGGCGAGGACGTCAATGTCGACGAAAAGCCAATTCGCGACGACGATCAGGCCATCGACGTGGCGCTCGAGAAGCATTTCGAGATAGCGCTCAAAGCGATCGCGCTGGTTGTGGGCGTCGGCGAAGATGGGGAGATACGCGAGGGGATAGAGCGCGTTTTCGATCCCGCGAAGAATCGGAGTGCAGAACGGGTCGGTAACGTCGAATAGCATTACGCCGATGCTCTGGCTGCGCTTGCTGCGGAGAAAGCGCGCCATGGCGTTCGGGCGATAGCCAAGTCGCTTGGCGGTTTCTTCGATGCGCTGGCGCGTGGTGGAGGCAATGTAGCGCGCCAGGGGAGCATTGTTGAGAACGATGGAAACTGTGGCAGGAGAGAACCCCGTGGCCTGCGCCACGTCGCGCATCGTGATGAGTCCGCGCTTACGCCCGGCTTTCTTCATGGACCGTCCCTCGCGTGCCCATCATCAGTCGATTCCACCCCAAATGCAATGAAATCGCGCAGCGAAGTTCACTCTTCGGGAGGCACTTCGAACGACATTTCTTTGCGGAAGAAATTGGTCTTCCAGGCGCCATAAGCGACGCCGAGAGCCAGCCAGATGCTGCCGGCGATTTTTGCGGGTGGACTCAAGCTCCACCAAATCCCGGCGCACACGGTGAAACCGATGAGCGGCATAAGCAGATCACCGATGTGCCGTTCTTTTCCGCGCAAGTAATAATGCGTAAAGTAAGCCGCGTTCACACCCATAAAGGCGATGATGGCGCCAAAGTTCAGCATCTGAGCGCCGCGGTCATAGCTGAAGATGGAAGGCCAAACGGCCAAGATTCCACCGACCAGTGCGAAAGCGCCGACGAAGAGCACGCTGTTCGCGGGAATTCGGTGTTTGGCTTCGACCTTGCCGAAAAAACCTTTCGGAATTGCGTCGTTGCGGCCCATGCCGTAGAGCAAGCGGCCAGCAGCAAGCTGCGCCGCCATGCCGGAACCGATATTGGCGATGAGCACGGTGAAGTTGAGGAGATGGAAGAGAAAGAAGCCGCCGATCTGCTGGGCCACGATGGGAAACGCAGATTCGACCTTGTCTTCAGGAAAGGCTTTCGAACCCCAGACAAGCTGTGCTGCGTAAACTTCAAGTGCCGAAAGCACACCGGCAAGAATGCAGACAATTACCGTGGCGAGCATGATGTTGCGGCGTGGATTTTCGACCTCCTCGGAAAAGGTCGAAATGCCGTCGAAACCGATATACGTGAGGACCGCGAGGGAGGTGCCGCGGCCGATTTTTGACCAGTCGAAGGTTTGTGGGTTGTAAAAAGGTTCGGTGAAGAAACGCGTGCCGTGTTCGTGGTAACCGATCACGAAGCGAATCACGAAGGCGAAGAAGATGACGACGACAATGGACATGCCCGCAGCGAGGACTTCGTTGATGCGCGCGGAGGTCTTTACTCCGCCCAGATTCAGCACCGTGAAGAAGCCGGCATAGAGAATCGCCAAGATCCAGTAAGGCATTTCCGGCAGGATGTTCTGAGTGAGCTTGGCGCAGATGATCGTGCAGATCATAGGGTTCAGGATGTAATCCATCACCATGGCCCAACCTGTAAGGTAGCCCAGTCCGGTGTGAATGCCCTGTCCTACATAGGTGTATGCAGAACCGGCGCTGGGATAGATGCGCGCCATCTTGCCGTAAGCGATGGCCGTGAAAAACATGGCGATCATCGCAATCAGAATGGTAGTAACAACGTGGCCGCCAGCGGCATTGTTGATCACGCCGTAGATGCCCATAGGCGCAATCGGCTGGATGATGACGATGCCGATGACGATTAGATTCCAAAGGGTGAGACTGCGCCGCAGGCGAGGCCCCGCGGCAATGGTGCCGGCGTCAGCGCTCAAGCACCTCTCCTTTTGCCGGGCCGCTTCCCGTCAGAACCGGAAAGCACCACGGCGCGTGTGAGATTTTTCGGCGCGTCGGGATTCAAACCCTTCCGCAGGCCGACCGCTGTTCCCAAAAGATGAGCAGGGATTGCGGTGACAGGGTATCGCGCAAATTCGGGTCCGTCCAGCGCAAGTTCGATAAGCAGGTCGCTATTCGTTTTGATCTCGGGAGCGGCGCGGTCGACGATCACACATGTGGCGGCGCCGACCTTCTTCAATTCGCCGAGAAGAGTGGTCTCGGGTTCCCTCGCAGCGTCAGACATGTAGAAAGTGATGAGAGTTTCGGGCCCGGCAATCGAACGGGGACCATGGCGGAATTCGAGCGAGTGATAAACCTGAGCGTAGGATGAGGACATTTCCGTGATTTTGAGGCCGGCTTCCTGAGCAAGCCAGTAGTGAACGCCCTGGCCGAGGAAAACGTAGTCCGAAAACCTGCGCTTGCCGGCGAATTCCTCGATCTTGCGTGCATTTTTGTCCAGCCACGCTTGACCCTTGCTGGGGAGCGCATCCAGAGCGGCAGCAAATTGCAGGTCGGTGACGAAGCGCAGGCCGAGTCGCTGGAAGCCGAGAAGAATGGCGGTGAATGAGCGAGTCATGACCATGCTTTTCTCGTCGGCCCAATCCAGCTTGAATGTGTAGGTACACAGGTTCTCAAGGAGACTTCGGGGATTGCAGGTCACGCCAAGGGTCTGCACGCCTTTGTATGCCTGCAGCAATTCCGCGGCGCGCAGGACCTCTGTGGTTTCCCCAGAGCGGGACATCAGGACGATCTGCTCGGCCCCCACTCGCCGGACGGTCTCTTCGGGCGCAAACAGCAGTTCAGAGGCAGGTACCGCCGTAGCCGGAATGTAAAAGTGCTTGGTCCACAGGGCCGCAATAAGCTGGGAAAGGTAGAGACTGGAGCCACAGCCAACGAACAGCCAGGGGCTGCGCGGGGAGAAACTGTCTGCCAAACGTTCGAGGATGCCGGTCTCCTGCAGTTTGTTTTCCGTCTCCGCCCAGATAGCGGGCTGCGAGTAAATCTCTGTGTGGGTGTGTTCGGCCGGGCGCAGCTTACCGCTTTGCCTATGCGGCTTGACCTTCGCCGTAGGGGTTGCCAAGAGACGACTCCTTCTATTGAAACGTTTGAATAGGACTATTTTGCGAGAGCCGGGTGCGCCGCGCAAGCCCTAAATTCCTGAAACCTGGACTAGCGCGTGGCGCATTTTACACCGGCTTGACAGCCAACCCGCCAGGGAAATCCACAACGCCTTCCTCAGCTGTCCTTTAGGCCAGTTCCCAAAATTGCTTTCCGGCCTTATCTCTTGGTTCACAGCTGCCTCATTGTGCGCACCGCGGCCTGGGGTTTTCGCGTCTAATTGAGTATGCAGATGCTTTTCGTCGGCCCTCAGCTCACGTACAAAAGGCAGAAGGGATGGCTGTCCTAGCCCGTAAGATGGATCGGCAACTCATTCGCAGGCTCGTGCTCCACGTGGCGGGCTTCGTGGCCGTTTTCGGGGCCGCGGACTGGCTGCGGTACACATCGCTGAGCATCGTCAGCCCGGATCCTATTCTGCAGGGTTATCTGCAGATGACCACGGGGCTCTTTGCCTTCGTGTTCGCCGCCGTCGCGTTGGTTCGGTTCCAGGGAACCCAGGACCGCATTTCGCTGATCCTCGGGTCGGGCTTCCTTCTCTCCGGCGCCACTCTGACCGCGTCGAGCGTGTTGTTCTTCCAGCTGATTCATGAAAAGGCAATCTGGTTTCTTTGGGCGCCGGCAGGCTGGTGGATCAGTCGCGTGCTGTTGGCGCTTTTGTTCGGCGTGGCGCTGCTCGTTGAGCATTTCATACCGCGTTCGCGCCATCCCCGCCTGGAAATCGCGGGTGCGCTGTTCGCTGTGATTTCACTGACGTATCTGATCACGGCCTCTCTGCGGCGGCTACCACCGGAGACTTCCGGGCACCCGAACACATTCATCCCGTACCCGCTACACCTGGTACCGGCGGTTATTTTTCTAATAGCACTCTACGGCTACCGGCGGCGGAAATATTTGAACAATTCGGCGTTTGACCGCGCAATCTACTCCGCGGTCTGGCTGAACCTTGCGGCGCAGCTGGCGGCGTGCCAGTCGGTGAAGCTGCTGGATGGCCCGTTCGTGTTTGCACAGCTCCTGAACGTGATGAGTTACGTGATTCTGCTGGGTGGCTCGCTGCTGGATAGCGCGCGCGTGTTTGAGCAGGTGCGTCATCTGGCAGCCAGTGACCCGCTAACCGGCCTGGCCAACTACCGCAAGCTGCTGGATGTGCTGGACACGGAGACCGAGCGCACGTTGCGCACCGGCCGGCCATTCTCCGTGCTGCTCCTCGACCTTGACGGCCTGAAACGCATTAACGACACCTATGGACACCTGGTGGGAAGCCGTGCGCTTTGCCGGGTCGCCGACATTTTGCGGGTGCATTGCCGCGCCATCGATACCGCCGCCCGTTACGGCGGCGATGAGTTCGCGGTGGTGCTGCCGGAGGCGCGCGAGGAAGAAGCGCAGCGTGTTTCTTCGCGCATTGAAGAGACGCTGGCGGCCGATCAGGAAGAGCCGCCCATTTCCGTAAGCATCGGAACGTCTGTGTATCACGGCGAAGGCGAGCGGGTGGAAAAGCTTTTGAAAGACGCCGACCACAATCTCTACCAGGAAAAGTCTCGCCGCAAAGGTGCAGCGCGGGCAAACGAGAATTCCCGCCGCCGCGCGCAGAAGAAAAGCTGAAGGCCCTACTTCGCGGGTAAGTATTGTATACCGATCGGTTGAGACCCTTCGCTTCGCTCAGGGTGACAAATCAATAGTGATGCAATTAGGTGGCGACCTCCAGCAACCAGCCGGTTAGTTCCCTTTTTGAAACGGCGTGAGCTGGTCTGTGATCTTCGATTTGTCGCCGACGACCACGATGGTCATTTCATCGGGCTTAATATATTGGCCGGTCATCTTCTGCACATCCCCCGGCGTGACAGAATTGACCTTGGCTACGTACGTTTTCAGATAGTTCTCACCGAGTCCCTGGAAATCCACATACTGCAACTGGCTGATCAGCGCGCCACGGCTGGAATTCTGAATGATGAAAAGCCCGGAAATGTAATTCTGAATGCCTCTCAGCTCCGCGGCAGGAGGGGCTTCGGATTTCAGTCGGTCGATTTCGCCGAAGATCTCCTTCAACGAAGCACCGGTGTATTGCGTGGTTACATCGGCGCTCTCTGCCCAGTAGGCGTCGTGATAGCGCCGGGAAATCTCGCTGCGCGGAGAATAGGTGTAGCCCTTCTGTTCGCGAATGTTGGCGGTAATTCGCGAATTAAAAGAGCCACCCAAAAGGGCGTTGGTGACACCGAGGGGGATAGCGTCGGGACTGGTCGGCGGAGGCACGGGCAAGCCGACAATTAGAGTGGATTGAGGCGCGCCGGGGCGATCGGTAACGTCCAAAATGCGCTGCGCTTTTGTTGTCGCTGGCTTTTCAACCCGAGGAGCGCCTTTGCCCCAGGAATTGAAGCTCTCGGCAACCGCCTTTTTCAGGGCGGAAACATCGAACTTGCCGGCGACATACAAATGTGTACGTTGCGCCCCAAAGTTCCCATCGAAATAGCTCTTCACATCTTGCAGGGCGATCTTCTTGATGTCTGCTTCGGTCGGCAGCACCGTGCCGTACGGATGATCGCCATAGAGAATCTTGCGGAACCTGATCTGCGCGATGGTCTGCGGACGCGAACTGCGCACAGCGATCTGCCGGAGGGCGTCATTTTTGAGGCGATCGAGCTCTGACTCCGGCAAACGAGGATGCTGCAGCACCTCGGCAAGCAGCTTGACGGCTTGCGGCCCAAATTCGGAGAGCACATCGAGTTGCGCGATGGTCTGGTCTGCGGTGGCCGCGACATCGAGCGTGCTGCCCATCTTCGCCGTTGCATCGGCCAATTGTTCCGAACTCAACGATTGCGTGCCTTCCTTCATGAGATCGGCGGTGAGGCCGGACACACCGACGTGATCGCTAGCTTCGTTGATCGAGCCCGCATCGATTGCGGCGCTCACCGTGACTTTGGGGACGATGCCGTAGGGCACCAGCGTGACTTTCATCCCGTTGCCGAGCGTATAGGTTTCGTTCGCCGGAACGCTGAATGCCTTGGCCGGGCCGCCTTCCGGAGGCGTTTGTTTTTGCGCCTGGGCCGGAGCTAGTGAGATCAGTCCCGTTGCCATAACCAACAAGCTCGCATTGCGCATGATCGTTTTCATCGTATGTTCTCCTTATTGGTTCTTCGCCGGAGCATCGGCGGCCGCCTTGGGAGCGGGTTGTAGTTCGATCACGGTGCGATTGCCGGGACGCAAATATTCCTGGGCGGTCTTCTGGATCAACTCGGGCGTGACCTTGTCGAATTGCGAGACGAGAGAATTCACACGCGCGGGATCGTCGTCGATAAGAGCAAAGCTGGCCAGGAGGTCCATCAAACCGAAGCCTCCGAATTCGCCCATGGTGTCATAAAGGCTGGAGCGTAGCTTGACGCGGGCGCGGTCGAGCGCTTGCTGGTCGACTTGCTTGGTGCGCAAGGGCTCGATGGAGGCGTCGATTGCTTCGAGGATCGTTTCAGGCTTGGTGGTGGGATCGTAGCGCACGTCTGCGGCAAGAAGCATCGGTCCCTGATAGTTGAACATGTTGCCGAGAAGGTTGATGCCTCCCTCGATGCTGTCCGTCAATCCGCGCTTCAGGACAAGTTCTTTGCGCATCAGGGCATCGTCGCCCTCGATAAGCATCTGCTCGATTAGCCCCATTGCGTAATAGTCGGGCGTGTTGCGGTCCGGCATGTGATAGCCAACGGCGAGGGCCGGGCGCGGCGCCAGCGGATCCTGCTTGGTGATGACTTTTTCTTTTTCCTGCTTCGGCTCAGTCAAGTCGGGAACCGGTGGCAGTTGCGAGGATTTGATCCCGCCAAAATATTTCTCGACCAACTTCTTGGCGTCAGCGGTCTCGAAATCACCAACAACCGCGAGGACCGCGTTGTTCGGCGCATAGTAGGTGTCGAAGAACTTCTGCACCTCTTCGAGTTTCGCGGCTTCGATGTCGGTAAGGTCGCCGTAAAAATTGTGAGCGTTATACCAGTTGGAATTTGCGGCCATCGGTAGGTCAATCCAGGGAAAGCCGCCATAAGGCGCGTTGAGCACGTTAACCTTCACTTCGTTGCCAACCACGCCCTGTTGGTTCTTAAGATTCTGTTCGTTCACGGCGAGGCCACTCATGCGATCGGCTTCCGCCCAAAGGACGGTTTCCAGCTTGTTCGAGGGCACCACTTCGAAATAGTTCGTAAAATCGAAACGCGTGGACCCGTTGAGGATGCCGCCGTTGGCCTGCACCAGCTTGATGAATTCCATTTTTCCAAGATTGCGCGAGCCCTGAAACATCATGTGTTCGAAGAGATGGGCGAAACCCGTGCGATCTCGCGGCTCGATGCGGAACCCGATGCGATAATAAACGCCGACGCAGACAGTAGGGGCGGTATGATCCTGCGAAAGCACGACGCGCAAGCCATTCGGCAACTTGTAGTATTCGACCGGCACGTGGAATTCGTCCGCGGCCGGCGCCGCCATCGCGGGTAATCCGCTGAACAGCACCGCCAACATCAGGACCAGCACACGCGCCAGTTCCCTTCGCGCTTGTCGCATAACGCCTCCTGGAATTTTCTCAGGCACTCTCAAATGCAGATAGACACACCTTTATATTGTTCTAGACGCAAGTCGCACGCAAAAGTTTCGTTACTCGGGCACAGAAAGAGGCTCAATAGACGGCCCGTCTCTGTTCAGCGGCTTTGTTGGCGAGCAAGAACCGGGGTTCGGGGGCCGCTTCGCCGAGAACCAGCGCTGCAGTGTACTCGCCGAACGCCGGTCCATGCTTGAACCCATGGCCGGAGCCACCGCCGGCTAGCCAGACGTTTGAAAAGTCGGGATGACCGTCGATCAGGAAGTCGCCGCTCGAAGTGTTCTCATACTGGCAGACCCGCGTTTCCGTGATCGGTGCGCCTTTCAAGGCTGGGAAGCGCTGCGCGACGTAGGCTCGCGCCCAAGCGATGGCTTCGGGCGTAGGAAGCCTCGACTGCGTGTCGGGATCGACGCGATCTCCATGCCGGTCGCGCGCCAGTTTCAACCCGCGAAACTCGATGTCGGGCATGCCGTAGACTTCGTCCCCTTGAAACAACCACGTGGGTAATTCGCGGGCTGCGAACCGTGCGTCGCCCGAGGGACAGCCAAAGAAAAACACTTCCTGGCGGGTAGGGAAGATGAGCGAGCCAAGGAGTTCAGGAAAAACTTTACCGAGCCAGGGACCACAAGCGAAAACAAAAGCGCCAGCCGAAATCTGCTCGCCGGATTTTGTGTGGACGCATTGAAGCCTGGCGCGCCCATGTGGTTGGGCGGCTTGTGCGATTCGGAATTCGACGCCGGACTGTTTCGCATGTTCAACGACGCAGTTGACCGCCCGCCGCGCCAGGAGCACGCCGCTCTCGGGCTCTAGCAAACCGCCAGTAACATCATCGAAATTCACCTGCGGGTAGCGCGACTGCAGCTGGCGCTTGCCCATCGCTTCGTGCTTGACACCGTTTCGTTCGAGACAAGCGACGGAATTGCGCAGATTGCTGTCGTTTTCGCCGGCGAGCCAGAGTACGCCCGTCTGCAAAAAGAGTCTTTCCGCAGTTTCGGCGAAGAGTTCCTTCCATTGCGCGAGGGAACGCAGGGACCACCGGGTATAGATTTCGTCCAAACCGTAACTCATGCGAATGATCCGCGATTCGCCACCGGAACTGGCGCGGTTGTGCGCGGGTCCGTATGCGTCTAACAAAACTACACGCTGGCCGCGCTTCGCAAGATGCCAAGCCGTCCAAGCACCAAAGACACCCGCGCCGACAACCGCCACATCAAAGATCGCGTGCGCGCTCATGGCGCAGTCATTCTATCGGAATTAGTCGGGCCGAAAAAAGCCTGGCGGTTATTTCTTTTCGAGCTTGGCGGCCCAATGAGACAAGTGATTCAGTGATTCCGCATGTGTAGGGTCGAGATGAAGAGGCGTAACAGAGGTTTCTCCCGCAAAAATGGCGGCATAGTCCGAGTCCCCGTCGACTTCCGTTTCGCGGCTGAGTTTCTGCTCTGATAGCCAGAAATATGGACGGCCCTTGGGATCTTCGCCTTCCAGCAGGGCAGTGCGTGTAATTTTCTTCGATTGGCGAGTGAACTTCACTCCACCGTTCCAGTTTCCAGGAACATTGATGTTCAGCAGCACCTGCTCCGGCATTTTGTCTTTCAGGATTAGCTCGCCGGCCTGCCGCGCAAGCCTGGCAGCGGGAGCGAAATCGGCGTTCACCTTTTTGGAGCAGAGCGAAACAGCAAGCGCCGGAACGTAATGAATCGTGGCTTCGCGTGCAGCGCCGACGGTCCCGGAATAGTAGACATTTTCGCCGAGATTTGCGCCGTGATTGATACCGGAGATGACCAGGTCCGGCCGCTCGCCCAACAATTTATGCAGCGCGACAATTACGCAATCCGCGGGAGTACCGTCCACGGCCCATTCATTCGCCGAAATGCGATGGCACACAATCGGCTGGCGCAAGGTCAGGGACTGCGCCGCGCCGCTGCGTTCCCAGCTTGGCGCAACGATTTGCAGGTGCGCCCAGTCTTTCAATTCCTCCGCCAAGACGCGTAATCCGGCGGCCTGGTAGCCATCATCGTTCGTCAGCAACACAGTCGGCTTCTTCACGTCGCGGAACATACCCCCAATTCTATTGTACCGGGTCTCTCTGCACTTGCGCAGGAAGGCGGGTCAGTCTGTGGCGGTGGCCAACTTCTTTTCGGCGGCAGCAGCCAGCAACGCGTTCACTTCCTTAATTACTTCGAACGCATCGGCGACGTAAAGCACGTCGGCCTTCCCACGCGCCCAGCCGCAGTTGGGGTCGAGGTTGATGGCACGGCGCTCGTTGACGAAACGCCAGCCCACCACGTGGGGTTCTTCGCCGTGGCAGCAGGTGGATAATCCCTTAGGATGGCGCGGCGTGGCGCCGGTTTGCCCGACCTGATTGAGGTGGGTCATGAATCCGAGCACCGCCTGGTTCTCGCCGCTTTGATCCACGAGAGATTTGCTGCCACCGAGAGAGGCTTTCGACGCAGCGAGAAATTCGAGAATGAGTTTTTCCGCTTCTTCAGGATGTGGTTTGCCATCAGCTTGCTTTTTGGTCCAACCGGCGCCCGCAACGAAGAGTAACTCGGCTTCGGGGCGAATCGTCTGCGCGTCGGTCTTGGGCATGCGAACGCCGCTAACTTTTGTGCGTAGTGAATTTTCCGCCAGGGACACTGTCACCTGCTCCAGGATGGCCTTCGCCGGAGCACCGCGCCAAGACTCATGGCAGCCCGCATCGAGCAGCAGAATCCAGGGCCGTTCCTCGCGTCGAATCTGGCCTTCGATGCGTTGGCGGTAGAACCAACGCGTCGCGCAAACGACTTCACCCACTACTGCGAGCGAGCTTATATGAGTGTCCACACGGCCCGACAGGCGACCGCCAACCGCGGGCAGAGCGCGCTGGAAACGCGACGTTGCCGGAGCAAGAACCAACTCGGCTTCGGCCGCACGGCAGAGCGCTTCTAAGCCCGCGGCATCGGTGGCAAAACGGGGAGAGGTAAACTCCGGTCCGAAAACACCCAGGATTCGCGTTGCACCGCAATCGGCGATCAAGTCGGCCGCGGTTTGAATTTCGTCACCGATCAAGCCAACGATGAGCGCCGCACCCAACTTTCCAGCTAACTCAATTGCGACACCAAGGACTTCGTAAGCAGCCTTTGGCAGAGCTCTGCCACCTTCGTCGACGTGCGCGAGGCATAGAATCGTCTTCGTCATCGCGTCACCTCTGGCTCTGCGCCCATCCATCGCACAATCTCTTTGGCGATTTCTTTCGGCGCTACGTCCTTCACAATGCGCGTTTGTCGCTGCTGCTGCGGAGGCCGCACATCGCGATAGTGCAAGCTGGCGCTGGCCAATTTTGCTTGCTCCGCCTTTTGCAACGCGGGCATGAATGTCCGCATATTCACCATCCCGATTTGCGGACTATTCCTCGGTTCCGGCAAATTCCCTGTGGCCCAGCCGAACAGCGCTGGTGCACCGGAGCAACTCGAGACTTGATGCCGCCCGCCTTCGATTCTTTCCAGAATTTCCAAGGAGCCATCGTGCTGCACAGTTAGCTGATCCACGCCCTGAAATTGGTCCGCGATTCCGAGCCGCTCGCCAGTCAATTGCAGGGTGACACCTGCTCCCCGTGAAGCTGATTCCCACCCTCCGAAGAGCAGCATCCGCGAACGATCCAGTCCATTGATTTTCTGGATCGCGCCAGCAAGTGCCTCGGCGACTGCGTGTGCATCGGTGAACCCACCGGCAGAAGCGTCCAGCGCAACCAATTCGAAGCTCACCTTCTGCGCGATGGTCATCATTACCTGCTGCAATTTGGCTTTGGGTCCCAGCGAAAGGAGCCAGACTTTGCTCCCCGGGCACTTCGCCGCCAGATCTGCGGCTTCGTACAAGGCGTGCGACGCCCACGGATCGAGCACCGCCGGCAGCATCATCTCGTTTTTCAGGCCTGGCCCACTTGGCGTCTCGACGGGTTCCAGTGTTTGCAGCGGGTCCGGCACGATGCCCGCGCAGACCACAATGTGATATCCCGAACTCATGTTCGAAAACTCCGATGTTTAGAATTTCAATTCATTGCCGAATGCAGACCGCCGGCGCCGGCGCGAAATTCGATGTTGCCGCGCTTGCCATCGACGGCCGTATTGCAGTTCCACAAGCACGCTCCGCAGAAAACGCATTTCTCTCGATCGAAGGCGGGCACCGCGGATTCCCCACGTGTAATGGCCTGGCCTGAGCACATCTCGACACACAATTTCGGCTCGCAATCGGCGCAGACTTCCGGCCGCACAAACACAACGTGGTTCGCGAAGCCGGACGGGGCTTGCACACCGCCACCCATCAGGAGCGCGTCCTGCTGCGACACCAGCAACTTGCCGTCGTATGGTATTTCCGGCCATCCACAACGATTCATCACCAGGTCGTGCAGGGCCGTCCCTCGCGTCGAAGCTTTTTCTTTCAGCATCTCCAATTCCGCTGCGGGAATTTTGTGTTCGTATGCTTTTTCGAGCGAGAAGCCGCCTTTGGTGCTCTCCGGATCACGCCGGATCATGACACTTCCTTTGGTATACCCAGCGAGCGCCATGCCAAGCAATCCGCGCAGGAATCCTCGTTCGAAGCCGTTGCGGGAATTCGCGGCGATCTCCGCTTCCTCGTCGAGCCTGCTGGTGCGCCGCCTGCGAACATAGCTCTTCTGAAGATTCTCCCGGGTAAACGGCAACTGCAGCCGCAACAGCTCTACAACTGCCTCGGCTAGCTGCACCCCGGTGATCCACGCTTCGTCCACGCCCGAGCCCGAAAGCACGTTCGTGCTACCCGATCCTTCTCCGATACGCGCGTACCCATCTCCCGTGAGAAATGGCTCTCCGTGCCGCCCCGACTCCTGGAGCGACTTGGCACCCCAGGACTTCAGAGTGCCTCCCTCCAAATTGCGCCAGAGATACGGATGCATCGCGAAGTGCTGCAGATAGCGATAGGCCGTGCGAACCGGTGATTTCATCCATGAAGGAATAAATATTCCGACCGAGGCAAGCCGTTCCGGATGCACATAAAGAAAACCAAAAATTTCAGGCTCGGGAAACCCAAGAGTGTGAATGACGGTTCCCGGTTCCAGCTGCGCATTTGGGGGAAGTTCGACAACCATCTTCATGCCCAGTGCCCACTCGCGGTGCTGGTTGCCGTTGGGGAATCCAAAGGCGCGGTCGAGGCTGCGTCCCACAGCCCCAACGGGGCCATCGCCAACGACGGTAAGTGCCGCGTGAATATCCATACCCGGCACGAATCCCGCTTCGGGCTCGCCTTCGAAATTGGTTCCCTGATCGGCGAGGCGCACTCCGCTAAGAGTGCGGTTTTCGATTAGCGGTTCACTCACTGGACTATTCGGCCAGATCTGTACCAAGCCCGATGCGGTGAGCTGTTCAGCAACCCACTGATTGAACTGGCCGAGGGACAACACAAAGCCGTCATGCTTATTCATGAACGAGGGTATATAAGGCAACTCAATCGCGTGATCGCGAACACGGGTGACCGGACGCAGCAAACGAATCAGCCGGTCAATGGCCCGCACAGAAAAGGACCGCCGACTTGCGCCAATCGGATCGAGGAGATAAACCAACTTTTCTTGCGCGACCGGAACGGCCATGGGAATCTGCGTGACGTCCAGGCCGGGAAAGCTAGAGCGTATACCGCGACCGCGTGTAACGGCACCGGAAACGCCAAATCCTAGACCTTCGGCGCGTTCATAGCAGATGACTTGGAAAGGCATCCCCGGAACGCAGCGGCTCTCGAACGCGGGCGTGCCATCTTCGTTCACCAGGTGCCGCGACAGTGTCGTGAGGAAGCCACCCATCGCGGGACCGAATCCCACGCAGGCGACATCGACCTCCATGCTTTGCCGCTCAACCTGGTTTTGTATTTTCGGTGAAGCAGAATTCATGCCGGATAGTCCAGCACTTCAGGAATCATGATTTTCGAGATTGCTTCCGCGGCGCGATCCTTGGCGATGCGTGCACCCGTAAGGCACATGTCCAGTTTGCTGTGCATGGCAAGGAACTGTTCTGCACCGTTGCATCTTGCACACGGGCCGGCTTTCACTGGATGACCGCCATCGCTGCCGATCACATCGGTAGCACACGCGGCAATCCCAGGAATGAAGCCTTCCAGTTCTTCCAATTCGTCTTGCCGGAAGCAGCCCCGATAACCCGCTTCATCCCATGCGGGGTGGCGGTTGTAACCAAACACCAGTTCGGCGCAGATCCTTGCCGATTCACCCGCAGCCCGGGCCGTCTGAACGTGGCAGAGATCACCGAAGAAATTCAAAACACCCGGCAAGCCCTCCACTACGGAGGCATCGTTCGCTCCCCGATGTTCAAGTTCGAGGAGATCGAGAATCTGGCAGCGCGCCGCCAGCAACCAGCAGAGCGCATCCGCCAACGGAAAGGTCACACCTTGTCGAGCGCTCTGATAAAGCTTGGAGCCTTCGGCATCGGTGGCATGTTGCAAGCGCTCCAGCGACCAGAGCCACATGGTCATGGCCGTGGCCAGTGTGCAAGCACCGGTACCCGGCCGCTCCGAAGCAATCTGGCGCATCTCGCGAATCCAGCTGCGGAATTGCTCGAGGAAGAGCGGGTTGGTCATGGTGACGGAAAGCTGACGGCGTTGAACCGCCTCTGGACCCTCGTAGGTGGCTTCGAGCTGCGCATCCATCCACTTGTTGCCCAGAAAGCCGGGGCAGTCCTCGGTGATGCCGTAACCACCCATGAGACTCACGGCCTCACGCATCATCTGCGTGCCGTAACCGGTATTCCACAGTTTTGCGGCCGGGCAAAGAATATCGGCAACGGAGTCGAGCAGCACAAAGCGATAGAGGGGCTCGGTCTGCAAGCGTTCACGCGCAGGATCGGTCGAAGGAAGCTTCAATAGCGCGATGGCTTCCTCGGAAACCTGTTTGAACAATTTGGCTTTGGCGCGCGCGCCGGTCAGCGCGCGCTCAGCCAGCAGCTCGTCTATTTCGCGCTCGAGGGGGTCGAGTTCGTCGAAATTACGCGCCGCCGCAAAGGCAAGGGAGGCGCTGGCTTCGCCGGCAGCCCACACATCCGCGAGGCGGTGCAGCGCATCTTCGCGGGCCTGCAAACCCATCTCGTAGCGTACAGAACCTGGCGTAGCCTTGGCGGCGCCGCGAAAGCGGCCGCGCTGATAGCGAATCACCGGTTCGACTGCGGACAGCAATTTTGCCGCGGTCATCACGCCGACGGTCACGCGTGTGCGGCGGAACACCGCTTCGATCACTTCGCTGTGACTGAATCTCGGCACGATGCAGCCGTCCTTGATTTCGTAGCCTCCGACAATGCGGTTGGCTGGAATCTTCAGATTGAAGATGGGATCACCGGTTGACGAGAGCTGGTGCACCATTTTCTTCGTGGCGGTGCCGCGATCGAAGATACCCGGGTCGCTCTCTTCCAGAATGACCATGCAGCTTCCCTTGATGCGCGGGTCATCGGAATCGACAGCGGCGGTGACGAAATTCGCAAATCCGATGTTGGTGATGAAGCGGCCGCGCTTCTCTACGTGCAACACGGGCTCGTTCCCGTTATTCCACTCGGCTACGCGTACCTTTCCGTCCAGCATGCCTGTGTCGACGCCAACATAGGGGATAGGCTCGGTCAGACAAAAAGCACCGCGCCATGGCTTCCGGTCTTCGCCGGGCTGGGCCGGAGCAGCCAACCTCATATAGTGTTCGATTTGTTTGGCGGTTCCACGCTCATGGATGGGCGCCAAGGCGAGACAGCCGGCCAAACTCGCCGTCGCCGCTCCGCCATCGACCCAAGCCAGTTCGAATGCCACCAGGGCGAGCGCCAGGTTCTTGGGACCGCTCAGGAAACCGCCGTGTTCAGGGTCCATAAACACAGCCGTAATTCCGGCACGGTCAAAAGCTTCCAGTAATTCCGCCTTGGCGGGAGTCCATTCATGGGTGTTTCTTGCGCCCTGCGCCACCAGTCGTGCCACCGCTCCGCGCGCGACGCCGCGGGCGGATTGCACCAACATCTGCAAGTCGTAGCGGTCAGCAAACCGCCATTGAATCTGTCGGATAGCGTCGGTTGGTAGAGTCCGGAGAGAGTCCAATTTGGGAGAAATGGCGGTGGACATAGGCACGTCCTTCTGGTGCGAAACTGTCCAACTGTCCCAAACTGGCGTTACACGGGTCTATGGAAGGAATCACGAGCCTGTGTGACGGGCAGACCTCGCCCAGTTAGGCGCCGATACGCTGATGTCGCTTCCTGTCAAGGAATTAGGCAGGGGTAACACGCACGACAGCCGCGCCGAGAACGCGCCGGGATTTTTTCTCCTGAACGAAGATGATGACCTCAATGTTGTTCGCGTTCCAGTCGCGGCTGAGTTTTGCTTCCGCCGTTCCATTAAAGGCCGGCTCGTTTTTGGGGTTAGCCGTCCCCACTTTTTTCAGGCTACGCAGGACTGCTGAATGCTGTAGATCCTTTCCAGCGTTTTCGCCGGCTTTCACGTGGGAGCCGGTATTTCTTTCAGCGATGGCGAGCCAGATTTCCGGAGCATCCCTCTGGGTAAATTTAAGATTGTCGATGCGAATTTCGAATTTCAAGCCGCGCTCGGCCGCCGGCACTTGTAATTTCGCAGAAATGTTAGCCCGTTCGTCGTGCGAGCTTCCCCGAATGGCCGCGAGGATTTCCTCCGGTCGCGAACCGACGACCGAACGCTCTCCATCAATCACCATCTCAGGTGTGTACGCAGTTGCTCCCTTGAAGCGATCGACGTACTCGGTTTGCCGGACCGTCCATTCAACCGAGGAATAAGGATCTACCCACCCGTCGTGATTCCAATAGTCGACATGTTCTTCTATCCCGATGATTTCGACACCGGGCACAGGCTGGCTTCGGTCCAAACGAGCCAGCAGCTCGTCGGCCGGTGGGCAACTGGAGCAACCTTCGGAGGTGAACAATTCGAGTAGCACCGGCTTCCTGTCGGGCTGTGTAGCTTGGGAAGAGATGTTCATCGAGACTGGGTCGTTGGCCCCAACAAGCAGAAGGCCCAGGCCAGCGGCGGCGAGCCAGGTGAAACCGTTCATCGCAACCCTCCACGGTACCATTTGATCCGAATCAGGGGAAAAGGTTGCAGAGCCCTGTTGTAGCGCTGCCAAGAACTAGTTGGGGTTTTGTCACTAACGTGACCGAGTCAGGGTCCGAGCTACGAAGAAGCCCAACAGCGCGGCGCCAACCAGCAGTTGGGTGGGATAGCGCCGTACCAGGTTGCGGACATCCGTCGCGATCCCCTCAAGCTCTGCGTCACGCACGTAGTCCGCCGTCGCTTGGATGCGTTCTGCAGCGGAGTGTCCGATGTCAGAAACCTGCTCGGCGGCCGCATGGCCAATATCTGATACCTGATCCGCGCCAGAGCGTAGGGACAAAGCTGTTCGCTCCAGTCCGCTGGCGGCCGCATACTTTGCATCGGCGACATGTGCCAAAATGTTTTCCGTGATGCGCGCCGCAGGGACGCTTGGGAGGGTCGGCATTCCGACGTGTGCCGGTTCTCGATTGTTCGCGTCCATTGGTACCTCCGTAAATTATTTTTTGGTGCGTGACGAAAAGCAACGGTAGCTGGCGAGTCCGCTCTTCCGCAAGTCAGACTATTCCGCCGTGCGGAAACCATCTATCGGGTGAAGGGCGTAGATGCCCCTAGAATCCTCAGTAAGTTGAGGACCAATATCATTTCCAGCAGTTATGGTTTGGTCGGCTTGCGATTCAGCTCGGCCGCCTGGCGTAACTCGCGCTCGGCATCCGCAGACTGACCGAGGGCGCGATAGGATTGACCTAAGAGTTGATGTGCCATTGGATTGCCGGGGTCCATGGCGATCGCCCGGGACAACGCGCGCGCCGCCAGTTCCGGTTCTGACTTTTTCAGCAGCACTTTGCCCAGCAGAATATAAGGTCCGCTGGAATTGGGATCGAGCCACACAGAGCGCTGCAACAGCCGCTCGGCGTCGTCGTAGCGTTCGACGCGCGAATATGCATCGCCCAGCTTGAAATAAACATTCGCATAAGAAGGGTTAAGCTGAATCTCTTGCTCAAACTGCGCGATGGCTTGATCAGTTTTGGCCTGATACAGGTAGAGTTCCCCGAGCAGGTAATGCGCCATCGGCAACTTAGGATCGAGGGCGATCGCCTTTTGCGCGTACTCCTCGGTAATCGCGGTGAATTCCAGCCGGAAAAGAATCCGTCCGCAGAAGAGATAAGCGGCGGCGGAATCGCCACTGAAACCGAACATTTTCGCGAAAGTCTGGCGCGCCTCGTCGTACTGCTTATTCTGGATGTAAGACACTCCCAGGATGTAAGCAGCGTCGACGTTGGCGCGAGGATACCACGTCAAAACTTTCTGAAGATAAGGAATGGCAGCACCGGGTCGGCCCGCCAGATATAGGCAAATTCCGATGAGTTGCGTCGCTTCACCATCGTTGGGGTTTTCCGCAAGGGCCTTTTCGAAATTGGGGATCGCGTTCGCGTAGTCGTTTTTCTTGTAGTAGGCGATCCCGAGTTCATGCGGCAACCCGGGCGGAGCCGGTGTCTGGCTGCGCATCGCTTCCAATTGCGTGATGGCTTCGTCGAACTTGCCAATTTCTGCGAGATGGCGAGGTTCGGCGAACGGCGAAGATTCTGCGATACTTTTTTTCCCTTGCTGCGCCGGCGCCTGCTGCGCCAAGGACAATTCGAATTGTGCTAAGACGCTGAAGAGCACAACAGCCACGGTTTGGATCAGCCAAGTCATGGTCAAACGCCTTTTGTACAACGCTTGGTCAGCATTGTCATCCCAGCGCGATACACGCTTCGTCTACTTTCCAATGATCAACGCTTGCCGTTATTCGACTGCATCTTCGGGCGAATCTGGTCGTCTGGCACAATCCCTTTGCCCTCGAGAACGCCGTAGAATTTGTCGGCTTCCAGGTCTTTGATGACGTCGATTTGACCAGAGGGCCAACGAATCTCGACGCTGTCAATCCTGGTGGCGGCGCCCAGCCCAAAGTGCGCGCGCAAGTCGCTTTGCGAGAGATAACTTCCGCCACTCAGAATTTGTGAGGTTTGCGTATCGCCCCCAGCAACTAGCTTGAGCCGCGCGCCGATCGCCAAGCGATTGCTTTTCGTGCCGGCCAGTTCAAAGCTGACCCAGTGCCGCCCGGGGATTCCATGATTGCGCAAGATCATCGGGCTGCCCTGCAGGTCTTCGACTACGAGGTCGACGTTCCCAGTGTTGAACAGATCGCCGACGGCCAATCCGCGCGAGACGCGCGGCTCCAAAACGGCTGCGCCGGACTGATCGCTGGCATCGCAGAATGTGCTGTCACCCTGGTTGTATTGAACCAGCTTGGGCTCGCGGAACTTTGTACGAATTCCCAGTGAATCGACCTGTGGATACACATGGCCGTTCACTGTGATCAGGTCGAGCCATCCGTCGTTATCCAAATCCGCAAACGCTATGCCCCACTTCACCAGCGGCACCGACGGCAGGCCAACCCCAGCACCATAGGAAATATCTTCGAACTCCCACTTGCCGTCGTTGCGATAGAGCGGCGTGTTGTCATCAGAGAAATTCGAAATGGCCATGGACGGCCGTCCCGTGTGCAGGTAATCGCCAATGGCGATTCCCATGGCAGCCTGTTCGTGGCCGTCTTCGCCGAAGGCTACGCCGGCTTCCGGCGCTATTTCCGTGAATTTTCCGCCACCATCGTTGCGATACAAATAGGCAGCATTCGAATCATTCGCCACGTATAGATCCGGGCGGCCCGTGTTGTTGAAATCGACCCAAACGTTGCTCAGCCCGTAAAAATTGTAAGCATCGTCGAGGCCGGTCTTCTTCGAAACGTCCGTGAATGTACCGTCGCCATTATTGTGAAACAGCGAATCGCCTTGCCCTTTCAAGCCACGGGGACCACACTGCACATCGATTCCCATGTATTTGCAGGTGCTGCCTTTTCCGAAAACGGGCGGATGCTGCATGTCGAACTCGACGTAGTTTGTAACCATCAGATCAAGAAAGCCGTCGCCGTCGTAGTCGCCGAAACTTGCTCCCGTTGACCAGCGCCCATCCGCTACTCCCGCGGTCTTGGTGATGTCGGTGAAGGTGCCATCACCGTTGTTGCGATACAGAATGTTGCCGCCGTAACAGGTCAAGTAGAGGTCAGGCCACCCATCGTTATTGATGTCGCCGACTGCACCGCCCATTCCAAAACAAGGTTTCCCCACGCCCGCCTTTGCGGTGACATCTGTGAAAGTGCCGTCGTGATTATTTCGATACAGAACTCCATGCGCGGTCTGCCCTTTCAGGAAGCCATCCACCGTAGGCGCGTTCGTAAAGAAGATGTCGGGCCAGCCGTCGAGGTCGTAATCGACGAGAAGCACCCCACCGCTCATCGACTCGATGATGTAGCGGGCTTCTGGCGCCGAGGAATGCGAGAACTGAACGCCTGCTGTTCTGGTTATGTCCTCAAGTTGAGGAATCTTTCGGTCTTTGCACCTGATGGTCTTTGCGCCAGACGGCGGCGGTGGGCCCTGCGCGACGCCCTGCGCGTTCATGTGTGACGCGATAGATATGTTGAGCAGAGTCGCTACTGTCACTGCCCAAAAGACCCGCATCCACCGGTTCGCTCGACCGCTTGAGAATTGTGGCCGCAAGCAGTTTTATTGGTCCTTTAGAAATTGGCAACAAATGCAAGCTTTCATTGTATCTCTCATCAGAAATAAAGCAGAGTACGCACGCCCCCGCTTCGGCGCTTCCCTAAACATTCCGCTACCGCAATCTGCGAAATGAGGAGTATCCTTCGCCGATGCTCGGTGGCCGCGGTTACCCGGCACTGAGGCCTTTGCCTGCCTAGATGTTTTCACGGATAACGAATGGGTTCTGTACCGATACCGCGCTTGGATAACGTCTAAGGAACCAGCACGCCCTGCAAACAGGCAAGCGGCGGAATCATCTAATCTTGGTCCCCAGATGAGGTCAACTTAATCAGTTTTCGCCCAAACGCATAAATGGAAAAAGAATCGAGAATTACCACCGCCCCAACTTACGAACCGCCTAGCGAGCACGAACCTCGTGCCCGTCATCCAGAAGGCCCAGGGTCCAAATCGAAGCACCGTGTTTGGGTATGGCTACTGGTGTTGCTCATTTTTGGGCTCATTTTCTGGTGGGTCATCCGGCGAAGTGGCAGCTCTGCTACGGAGACAAGCACCGGTGCTGGCCGGAGAATGCCCGCGGGCGGATCTGTCACTGCTACGACCACAACCGTTACCAAGGGAGATCTCGGCGTCTTTCTGGCGGCCATCGGCACCGTCACGCCGGTCTATACTGTGTCGATCGTCAGCCAAGTCACTGGTGAAGTTGTGGCCGTTCATTACCGGGAGGGTCAGCTCGTACAAAAGGGCGATCCCCTGATCGACATTTATGCCGCACCGTTTGAAGCCACCTTAAAACAAGCCGAAGGCACTCTGGACAAAGACCGTCATCTCCTCGAGCAGCAGCAGATGGACTTGGCGCGCTATCAGACGGCATTGACCCGCAACGCGATCGCGAAGCAGCAGGTCGAAGATCAGGAAAAAATTGTTTTGCAGCAGCAAGGAACGGTAAAGGCTGACGAGGGCGTGGTCGATTACGATCGCGTTCAGGTGAAGTTTTGCCATATCACCTCACCGATCACGGGCCGCGTTGGTTTGCGCCTGGTGGACCCGGGCAATGTGGTCACGGCCAACAGCTCCACAGCGCTCGCTGTGGTCACACAAATCCAGCCGATTACTGTGGTGTTCACCATTTCCGAAGACAATCTTCAGAAAGTACTCGGCCAGCTACATAAGTTGCAGACCTTAAAGGTACAAGCGCTCGACCGTGCGCAAATGAACACGCTGGCGGAAGGCAAGCTGGTCACCACGGACAACCTGATCGATACGACGACCGGCACGGTGAAGTTGCGCGCGGTTTTCGAAAATAAGAATAATGCGCTCTTTCCAAATCAGTTTGTAAACACTCGGCTGCAGGTCGATACGCTGCACAGCGTCAACCTTGTCGCCTCGTCCGCGATACAACACAACGGCACACAAGCCTTCGTCTGGATCATCCAAAACGGCGTCGCCCAAATTCGCAACGTCACAACCGGAGCCAGTGACAACAATCTGACCCAAGTCGATGGCGTGAATCCCGGCGATGTGGTGGCCGACAGCAGCTTTGAGAAGCTCCAAAACGGGGCAAAAGTGAACCCCGCACAACAGATTCCCGGGGAGCGCAATGCCACTCCACCCGTCACGACGAGCCCGACTAACTCGGCCCCGCAACCTAACGCTTCTTCCAACACAAACAGCGCTCAAAGCACTCATCAGCCCGGCAACCAGAAGGGGAGCTCGAAACATTGAGTCCGTCTCGGCCATTCATTTTGCGGCCGGTGGCTACATCGCTGCTGATGGCCGCAATCTTGCTCGCAGGAATCGTCGCGTACTTCCAGTTACCCGTTTCCGCCTTGCCACAGGTTGACTACCCGACCATCCAGGTTTTGACGTTTTATCCGGGCGCCAGCCCCGACGTAGTAGCCACGACGGTTACTGCTCCTCTGGAACGCCAGTTCGGCCAATTGCAAGGCCTCAGCCAGATGACCTCTACGAGCGCTGGCGGAGTGTCCGTAGTCGTCCTGCAATTTGTACTGACGCTGCCTCTCGATGTCGCCGAGCAGGAAGTGCAGTCCGCAATCAACGCAGCGCAGAGCCTTCTCCCGTCGAACTTGCCGACCCCGCCGATCTACAGCAAAACCAATCCCGCCGACGCGCCGGTTCTGACGCTGGCCATCACCTCCAGCACCATTCCGCTATCCCGGGTGGAAGATCTGGTCGATACGCGCCTCGCACCCAAAATTTCTCAGCTCAGCGGCGTCGGCCTGGTCACCATCAGCGGCGGCCAGCGGCCCGCAGTACGCATCCAGGCGAATCCTGTCGCTTTGTCATCCTACGGAATCGATTTAGAGGCACTGCGGACGGCGCTGACACAGAACAGCGTTAATGCCGCAAAAGGAAATTTTGACGGCCCTCGCCAGGACTACCAGATCGACGCGAACGATCAATTGGTCACCAGCGGCGATTATCGCGACGTAGTGGTGGCTTACCGTAACGGCGCGCCGGTATTCCTGAAAAATGTCGCGGCGATCACCGATGGCGTCGAGAACTCCCGCCAGGCCGCATGGATGAACCAAACCGCGGCGGTGGTGCTTAACATTCAGAGGCAGCCCGGCGCCAACACGATCACGGTCGTTCGCAGCATTCAAAACTTATTGCCACAACTGGAGGCCAATCTTCCGGCGGGAATTCAGGTGACCCAGTTGACGGACTTAACCACGAGCATCAAAGCGTCCGTAGCTGATGTGGAATTCGAGTTGATGCTGACGATTGGTCTGGTCGTACTGGTGATTTTTCTTTTTCTGCGCAGTATCAAGGCCACGATCATTCCCAGCGTAGCCGTGCCGTTATCGCTTATCGGTACGTTTGCCGTGATGTATGGGCTTGGTTACAGCCTCGACAATCTTTCTCTCATGGCGCTGACGATTTCGACCGGGTTCGTGGTCGACGACGCCATCGTCATGATCGAAAACATCTCGCGCTTTCTGGAAGAAGGCGATGCACCGATGAAGGCGGCGCTGAAGGGTGCCGAGCAGATTGGCTTCACAATTCTCTCGCTGACCGTTTCGCTGATCGCTGTGCTGATTCCGTTGTTGTTCATGGGCGACGTGGTAGGCCGGCTGTTCCGCGAGTTCGCTGTAACGCTCGCCGTGACCATTGTTGTGTCGGCGGTGGTTTCCTTGACGCTGACACCGATGATGTCGGCGCGCATTCTCAAGCACACACCGGAGTCGGAACAAGGCTGGTTCTACCGGCGGTCGGAAGAAGTGTTCGAGCGCATGATCGCCTTCTACGGGCGCACCCTGAAGGTTGTGTTGAATCACCAGACGCTTACGCTGCTTGTCGCGGTAGCCACGCTGGCGCTCACAATCATCCTCTACATTTCCATTCCCAAGGGATTTTTCCCGGTACAAGATACCGGCGTGATTCAAGGCATTTCCCAGGCGGCCGCTACCACCTCTTTCAACGCCATGGCGGAAAAGCAACAGGAACTTGCGAACATCATTCTGGAAGATCCTGCGGTCGAAAGCATTTCTTCCTTCATCGGAGCGGACGGCGTCAACACCACGCTGAATACTGGCCGTTTCTCCATCAATCTGAAACCACTCGATAAACGTGGCGTCAGCGCCTCAGACGTCATCCGCCGTTTGCAAGGCAAGCTTCGCGACCGGGTACAAGGCATCGATCTGTACATGCAGCCGGTGCAGAACATCACCGTCGACGACCGCGTCAGCCGCACGCAGTACCAATACACTCTGGAGGATCCCGACGCGAACGAACTGCGCGAGTGGACCGCGAAATTCGTTGCCGGCATGAAGAAGATGCCGGAACTCGAAGACGTGGCCACGGACGAGCAGAACGGCGGCCTCTCCGTCCGGTTGAACATCGATCGCATCAGCGCATCCCGCCTGGGTATTGCCACGGCCAGCATCGACAACGCGCTCTACGATGCCTTTGGCCAACGGCAGATCAGCACCATGTACACGCAGCTTAACCAGTATCACGTCATTCTCGAAGCGCTGCCGTCCTTCCAAACCACGCCGGACAAGCTGCAATCCATCTTCCTGCAATCGAATGCGTCCGCGAATGCCGTCGGCACCGGGGCGGCTACCTCGTTTGCTTCATCGAGCTCCGCTTCGGCTGGTTCAAATGCTACGACGCAATCGGTACAGTACACCCCGACACCGGCGGACACGTTGCTTGCGCCAATTCGCACTACTCTCTCGAAAACAACCGTTCCTTCCGCCAATCTGGCCACCAGTTCGACACCCGCGAACGCGGTGCCACTCGACACCTTTACGACCGCGAGCGTTGCCACCGTGCCGCTCACCATCACGCATCAGGGCCAGTTCCCTGCCGTCACCATTTCGTTTAATCTCGCGCCGCGCGCCTCGCTTGGCACTGCCATCAGCAAGGTCGACAAGCTGGCCAAGGACCTGAATCCACCAGCGAGCCTGCAGGCCGACTTTCAAGGCACCGCGGCGTCGTTTCGCAATTCGCTTTCCAACGAGTCGCTGTTGATTCTGGCGGCCTTGGTCACCGTTTACATTGTGCTTGGAGTTCTATACGAGAGCTTTATTCACCCGGTCACGATTCTCTCGACGCTACCTTCGGCAGGAGTTGGCGCATTGCTGGCACTTATGTTGTTCCGGCAAGACCTCAGCGTCGTGGCCATCATCGGCATTATCTTGCTAATCGGCATCGTTAAGAAAAACGGCATCATGATCGTTGACTTCGCTCTCGAAGCCGAACGAAAACACGGGAAAAACTCCACAGACGCGATTTACGAAGCAAGCTTGTTGCGTTTCCGGCCCATCATGATGACCACCATGGCCGCGCTACTCGGCGGTTTGCCGCTTGCGTTTGGAACTGGCCTCGGCTCTGAACTGCGCCGCCCCCTCGGCATTGCGATGGTCGGCGGATTGCTCGTCAGCCAGGTTCTGACCCTGTACACCACGCCGGTCATTTACATCTTCTTCGACCGCATTGCCCAGCGTTTCTCTAAGAGAAAAGCCAGCGAACATTTCGAGGGGCTGCAGGAAGCAGAAAGTTAGCATGAGCGTTTCGGAACCATTCATACGAAGGCCGGTCGCCACGATTCTGCTGACCGTTGCCATCGGCATCGCCGGCGCCATCGCGTATACGGTGCTTCCCGCTTCCCCTCTTCCGCAAGTCGACTTCCCCACGATAAACGTGAACGCGGGCCTGCCGGGCGCCAGCGCGGAAATCATGGCGTCCTCCGTAGCCACCCCTCTCGAACGGCAATTGAGCCGCATCGCCGGTATTACCGAGATGACCTCATCGAGCTCGCTCGGCCAGACCAGCATCACGATCCAGTTTGACTTGAGCCGCAACATCGACGGCGCGGCTCGCGACGTGCAAGCGGCGATCAACGCAGCGCGCACCTATCTGCCCACGAACCTTCCGTCTAACCCGACCTACCGCAAGGTGAATCCCGCCGATGCACCCATCATGATTCTGGCGCTCACCTCCAACGTCTACAGCAAAGGTCAGATGTATGACTGGGCCTCGACGGTGTTGGCGCAGCGCGTTTCGCAAATTCCGGGCGTAGGCCAGGTGAACGTCGGCGGAGCTTCTTCTCCGGCGGTTCGCGTGGAATTGAATCCGACGCAAATGAACAGTTACGGCATCTCTTATTCGCAGATTGCAAATACTCTGCGCTTGGCGAATGCCCACGTCGCGCTGGGACAGATCGCTGATTCGAATATCACTGCCGACATTTATGCCAACGACCAGATAACCAAGGCGGAGAACTACCGGCCATTGATCGTCGGCCAACATAGCGGCCTCGCCGTGCGCCTGAGCGATGTTGCCGAGGTGATTGATTCTGTCTCGAACATTCGCACGTCTGGATACATGGATGGCAAGCCGTCGGTCACCATCATCATTTTTCGCCAGCCCGGCGCGAACATCATTCAGACCGTTGACTCGATCAAGGCCGCCATCCCCTCGTTGAAAGCATCAATTCCCACAGCAATCGAGATTACGAACGTATTCGACCGCACTACCACCATTCGCGCCAGCTTGAGCGACGTGAAAAGATCTCTTGCGCTCTCCGTAATCCTGGTTGTGCTGGTAGTTTTTGCGTTTCTGCGGAATGTGCGCGCCACGATGATTCCCAGCGTCGCCGTACCCGTTTCGTTGGTTGGCACCTTCGCCGTGATGTACCTCTGCGGCTACAGCCTCGACAATTTATCGCTGATGGCACTGACGATTTCGACCGGATTCGTGGTCGACGACGCCATCGTGGTGATGGAAAACATCTCGCGACACCTGGAAGAAGGCATGCGCCCCTTTGAAGCCGCAATCCAAGGCGCACGGGAAATCGGGTTTACGGTCTTTTCCATCAGTGTTTCCCTGATTGCTGTTTTCATTCCCATTCTCATGATGGGCGGCATCGTAGGACGGCTCTTCCGCGAATTCGCGGTTGTATTGTCGACGGCCATCATGGTCTCGATGGTCATCTCTCTCACCACCACTCCGATGATGTGCGCGTATTTGCTGAAGCACTCGAGCGAGGAAAAGCATGGGCGTTTGTACCGCGCCAGCGAGCGAGCCTTTGATTGGGTGTTGGAACGCTATCGAGTCACGTTGCATTGGGTGCTCGACAACGCGGCCCTCGTGCTGACCGTTCTGGTGCTGGTGATTGCCCTCAATGTCGTGCTAGTGATTCATCTGCCTAAGGGCTTCTTCCCGCCCCAGGACACCGGCGCAATCGTTGGCGGCGTGCAGGGTCCACAAGACGCTTCCTATCCGTTTATGGATAATTCCATCCTCCAGCTGGTCGATGTAATCAAGGCAGACCCCGCCGTCAATCACGTGAACGCTTATGTGGGTTCAGGGAATGGCGGCTTTATGTATGTCGCCCTAAAACCGCTCGCGGACCGAAAAATCTCTGCGGCTGAGATCATCAATCGGCTACGGCCGAAACTGAATCGCCTGCCCGTTGCGCAAGTCTTCTTGCAGGCGGCGCAAGACATTCGCATTGGGGGGCGGCAGAGCGCTGCCCTGTATCAATACACGATCCAGGCCGACAATGTGGAAGATCTGAACAAGTGGGGACCCATTCTGTTGCAAAACATGCGTAAGTTGCCGGGCTTGCAGGATGTGAATACCGATCAGCAGAATGGCGGCCTGCAGTCCTACATCAACTACGACCGCACTGCCGCGGCACGGCTTGCGATTACTCCTCAGCAATTGGATTCCACGCTCTATGGCGCTTTTGGCCAGCAGCAAACTTCGGTGATTTACCAGCCACTGAACCAGTATTACGTTGTGATGGAAGTTGCGCCGGCGTATTGGCAGTCCCCCGCCGCGCTAAAAAACATTTATCTACCGAACGGGAACGGCAATGTTCCACTCGCTTCGGTGGCTACGTCCAAAACCAATACCACTGCCCTCAGCGTGCCGCACTCCGGACTCTTTCCTTCCGTGACGGTCTCTTTCAATCTCGGACCGGGTCTCGCACTTAGCGATGCCACGCGCATGATCCAACAGATGCAAGACAAACTCGGCACTCCCACGACCATTCACGGCTATTTCGCCGGCACGCTCCAGGCTTATCAAGCTTCGCTCAGTTCCGAACCGATGCTGATTCTCACGGCTCTCCTCGCGGTTTACATCGTTCTTGGGATTCT
This sequence comes from Dongiaceae bacterium, assembly GCA_035499255.1. GTDB lineage: Bacteria > Acidobacteriota > Terriglobia > Acidiferrales > UBA7541 > Acidiferrum. The sequence goes on from DATJZF010000049.1 coordinate 33,387, forward strand.
GTACGAAAGCCTGATCCATCCGCTCACAATTATCTCCACCCTACCGTCGGCCAGCGTCGGCGCGATGCTCGCGCTCTTAATCTCCAAAAACGATTTGAACGTCATTTCCATTATCGGCATCGTCCTGCTCATCGGTATCGTGAAGAAGAACGCCATCATGATGATTGACTTTGCATTGATCGCTGAGCGTGAGCAAGGCATGACGACCTACGATGCGATTTTTCAGGCCAGCCTGCTCCGCTTCCGGCCGATCCTGATGACCACGATGGCCGCGCTGTTCGGCGCATTGCCACTGGCTTTCGGTACGGGCACGGGCTCCGAGCTGCGACGCCCGTTGGGACTGTCGATCGTGGGCGGCCTGATTGTGAGCCAACTCCTCACGCTCTACACCACACCCGTGGTTTACCTCTTTATGGATCGGATGCGATTGAAACTGCTCGGCAAAGAACGAGACACATTTAAGCCGATCGGCGAAGAAGGCGCGATATGAAGCTCTTCCATGAATTAAAGGTGCTTGTCGCTCCTTTGCTCGCGATTGCTCTTTGCGGCTGCACCGTCGGCCCGAAATACAATAAACCGGCCGCCATCGCTCCCACTGCCCCGAATTATCGCGGCGCCACCACGGACCTTCTGGAAGGCCAAGTCTGGAAAGTCGCTTCGCCGAGCGATCAGATGCTTCGCGGGAAGTGGTGGGAAATTTTCCAGGAACCCGAGCTTAACGGTCTCGAAGACCAGCTCAACATCGACAACCAGAACATCAAATTCTTTTTTGAGAACTTCATGGTCGCGCGCGCCATCATTCGCGAAGCTCGCTCGCAATACTATCCGACCGTGACAGTCGGCGCCGGGGTTACCAGGACGCGCTCTTCCGCCAGTATCACGAACAACGGTGCTACCGGCGGCACGAATACCGGCGCCTCGCAATTCTCTCAGTTCACGACGCCCCTCGATGTCTCCTGGGCGCCTGACCTGTTTGGTCGCGTGCGTAATCAAGTGAGAAGCCAGCAAGCCGCGGCGCAAGTGAGCGAGGCCGATCTCGAGAATGAACGCCTGCTAGAGCAAGCCACGCTGGCGGAGACCTACTTCCAGATTCGCGGCCAGGATGTGCTGCAACAGATTCTCGACGAGACCGTGAAGACCGACCAGGAACTGCTTGATTTGGCCCAAGCCCGCTACGACGTCGGCACGGATACTCTCGTTTCGGTCGAAGAGGCACGCCAGACTTTGGAGGCCGCGCGTGCCAGTGCTACAGCGATTGCGATTCTCCGAACTCAGTATGAACATGCGATCGCAACATTACTTGGAAAGCCGGCCACGGATTTTACCCTTCCGGCGCGGGCGCTAACCGCCGTCCCTCCACCGATTCCCACCGGAACACCGTCGCAATTACTGGAGCGCCGGCCGGATATCGCTGGCGCCGAGCGACAGATGGCAGAGGCGAACGCGCTCATCGGCGTCGGTTATGCGGCTTATTATCCGACGGTGACCCTCAGCGCAAGTGGCGGGTTCAGTTCGAACGGAATCGGGAAACTCTTCACGGCGCCCAGCCGCGTGTGGTCCGTCGGCGCCTCTGTTTCCGAGACCGTTTACGACGGTGGGCTGCGGCGCGCCACCATTGATCAGTACATCGCGACGTACAATGCGAACGTGGCGAATTATCGGCAGGTAGTTCTCAACGCGTTCCAGCAGGTCGAAGACTATCTCTCGGAAACGACTTTACTGTCCGAAGAGATCATTCACCAGGAGGCGTCAACGGATGCCGCGGGGCGTGCATTCGAACTCGAAAGAGTCCGTTATGAGACCGGCCTTGATCCTTACCTCAACCTGCTGACAACACAAAACACTCTGCTCACTGCGCGCCAGACGCTCGCAAATCTGAAAATCCAGCAGATGAGCAGTGCCGTGCTGTTGATCGAAGCCCTGGGCGGAGGTTGGGATAGCTCGCAATTGCCGAACGCACAGCAAGTTACAGAAAAGGCTCCGCCAGACCAGCGCTCCATCCAGCAGTAGTCCAGAAGCGTACCAAGTGGTGATAAAGTCCCAAGCAGAGACCTCTGGAGAATCCTGCAATGAAAATTACTGACGCTAAGGTCTTCGTCTGCTCGCCGGGACGAAACTTCGTCACTCTAAAACTCACCACAGAAGATGGGATTTCCGGCCTGGGCGATGCCACATTGAACGGCCGCGAGTTGTCCGTGGCCAGCTATCTAACGGACCATTTAACTCCGCTGCTTATTGGACGCGATGCGCGGCGAATTGAAGACACCTGGCAGTACCTTTACAAAGGTGCGTACTGGCGTCGCGGCCCAGTCACAATGAGCGCGATCAGCGCGGTCGACACCGCGCTCTGGGATATTCGCGCCAAGTCTCTGAATGTGCCGCTCTACCAACTTTTGGGCGGAGCTTCGCGCGAAGGCGTTCTTGTCTACGGTCACGCCAGCGGAGGAAATGTCGAGGAGACCGTCGAGGCTGTGCACCGCTATGTCAAGTCGGGCTATAAGGCGATTCGCGCACAGTCCGGCATACCGGGATTGGAAAGCACTTACGGTGTGGGGCGTGGCAGCATGTATTACGAACCAGCGGAACCGAACGCGCCACCCGAAAATCGCTGGTCCACCGAGCATTATTTGAATTTCGTGCCGCAGCTCTTTCAGCGACTCCGCGAAGAATTCGGTCCGAACGTGCACCTGCTGCACGACGCGCATCACCGGCTGACTCCGATTGAAGCCGGGCGGCTCGGAAAGGAACTTGAGCCCTTTCACCTTTTTTGGCTGGAAGATCCGACCCCGGCCGAACTTCAAGAGAGTTTCCGCCTGATTCGGCAACACACTACGACGCCGCTTGCGGTTGGAGAAGTGTTCAACTCCATCTTCGATTGCCAGCAGCTCATCGAGGAGCAACTGATCGATTACATCCGGACTACGGTGGTACACGCCGGCGGAATTTCACACCTGAAGAAAATCGCGGCGATTGCCGAAATGTACCAGGTGCGCACCGGCTCACACGGTGCCACGGACCTGAGCCCGGTGTGCATGGCCGCCGCCCTCCACTTCGACATCAGCGTGCATAATTTCGGGATTCAGGAGTACATGCGCCATACCACCGAAACAGACGCCGTGTTTCCACACGCCTATACATTCGAAGACGGATTCATGCACCCGGGCGAAGCTCCCGGCCTGGGCGTAGATTTCAATGAATCGCTGGCTGCGCAGTATCCGTATCAACGCGCCTACTTACCCATAAACCGAAAGCTGGACGGCACCCTACACAGTTGGTAAGCCGCTCGTACGACTGTCTGATGCGTTCGCTTCTGCCGATTTGCCTTCGAGTCCGAAGCCGAAATAACTCTTGGCATTGCTGTAACAAATATTCTTGACCATGCTTCCGATTAGTTGTTCGTCTCTTGGAAGCTCGCCGCTCTCCATCTCTTTTCCTAGCACATTGCAGAGCACCCGGCGGAAGTATTCGTGCCGCGGAAATGACATGAACGACCGGGAATCCGTCAGCATTCCCACGAAACGCGCGAGCAGGCCCGCATTGGAGAGCGCATTCAATTGTTGCTCGATGCCCTCTTTTTGATCGAGAAACCACCACGCACTGCCCAGCTGTAACTTCCCTGCCAACGGCCCCTCCTGGAAGCTGCCAATCGTCGTGGCGAAGGCGTAGCTATCCACGGGGTTTGAGTTATAGATGATAGTTTTCGGTAAGCTGTGCTCCTCGTCCAACAAGTCCAGATATGCCGCGAGTCTATTCACCTGATTCCAATCACCAATGCCATCGAAGCCTTTATCCGGTCCGAGTTCTCGCATCGCTCGCGAGTTGACGTTACGTTGCGCGCCGATATGCAACTGCTTGGTCCAGCCTTTTTCCGCATCAAGCTGCCCAAAGAAGAGCATCATGTGCGAAGCGAACGATTCCATCTCCTCCAGAGTCGCGGCTTGGCCTCTCTCGCGCGCCTTCGAAAATATGGCGTCCACCTGCTGCGCGCTGCCCGGAGTACAGTAGCAATAGTCAAGCCCATGATCCGAAAGCCGCGCTCCTTGTTCATGAAAATAGTCATGCCGGCGCTTCAACGCATGCTCGAAATCCCGGAGGGATCCAATGGATACGTTGGCAGTGGCTTCCAGGCGATTCACCCACGCCCTGAACTCCTGAGGGCGGTCCACGCGCAGCGCCTTGTCCGGTCGAAATGTTGGCAGCACACGAAAGCTCTTCTCGTTAGCCGTTATAGCTTGGTGCGCGCGGAGGTCGTCGCAGGGGTCGTCTGTCGTGCAGATCATCTCCACCCGGAATTTCCGCAGAATCGCTCTAGCGCTGAAACCGCCGGATTGCAGCAACTGATTTGCGCGATCCCATATCGATGTGGCGTTATTCTCATTCAGCAATTCCGAAATTCCGAAGTACCGCTTCAGCTCCAGGTGCGTCCAGTGATAAAGCGCATTGCGCAGGGTGACAGGCACAGTGCGCGCCCATGCCAGGAATTTCTCATAATCCGGGGCAGCACCAGTGCAATAGTCTTCAGCGATGCCGTTGGAGCGCATCGCCCGCCACTTGTAGTGGTCTCCTTCCAACCAGATTTCGAATAAGTTCCGGAAAGAGCGGTCTGTCGAGATATCCGCTGGCGGCAGATGCGAATGGTAATCGATGATCGGTTCGCGCGCCGCGTATTCGTGGTAGAGGCGCCGAGCCGACTCTGTACTCAACAGGAAATCGTCATGGATGAATTCCACGCAACCTCCGAAGTCTCAGCATACAAAATCCGCGAGCACAAAAGCGAGCCGAACGCCGCTAACCGAAATTGACCGTTGCGCCAGGACCAGGCTACGCTCTTTCCGACCGCGATCCGCAACTCATGAGTTTCCCCGACAAGAGCGACACGGCAGCCTCGCAACCAGCCCAAATCGGATCCGGCGGCTACTTTCGTTGGGTTATCTGCGCGGTGCTGTTTCTCGGAATGACCAAGAATTACATGGATCGCCAGGTGATCGGCGTTCTAAAGACGACACTGCAAACCGATTTGCATTGGACGGAAATCGACTACGGCAACCTGGTGTTCGCTTTTCAAGCTGCATACGCAACCGGTTTGCTGCTGGCCGGCCGTGTCATCGACCGGATAGGTACGCGCATCGGGTACGCTCTCGCCGTAATTTTCTGGAGTCTCGCCGCCATGGCGCATGGCGTGGCGCAGTCCGTCAGCAATTTCATCGTTGCGCGCGCCGCTCTGGGATTGAGCGAAGGAGCGGTCTTTCCCGCGAGCCTGAAGGCGACGGCAGAATGGTTTCCGCAAAGAGAGAGAGCGTTGGCCACGGGAATTTTCAATGCGGGAACGAATGTAGGCGCTTTGATTACGCCGGTGATTGTCCCGTTCATCACCCTGCGCTGGGGATGGCGATGGGCCTTTTTCCTAGTCGGCGGCTCGGGATTCCTGTGGCTCGCGCTCTGGCTCTGGATCTACCGTCGCCCGGAAGAGCATCGTCTCTGCTCGCCCGGTGAGTTGCAATACATTCAAAGGGATTCTCCCTCGCGCGGAACGGGCGTTCGCTGGATCAAGCTTCTTTCCTACCGGCAAACATGGGCGTTTTCGCTCGCAAAATTTCTCATTGACCCGGTATGGTGGGTTTATCTGTTCTGGGCGCCGGACTTTTTGCAGCGGCGTTATCACCTTACGCTGTCCCAAGTCGGTTTGCCGGTTCTATTGGTCTATCTGATCGCCGATGCTGGAAGTGTGGCCGGTGGCTGGACCTCATCTTCCGCAATCAAGCGTGGCTGGACAGTGAACGCGTCCCGAAAAACAGCGCTCTTGCTCTGCGCTATCTGTGCGCTCCCCATCATGCTAGCACCCGGCGCCACCAATCCGTGGCGTGCCGTCCTGTTGATTGGATTGGCCGCGGCCGCGCACCAGGGATTCTCCACCAATCTACTCACACTTCCTTCCGACCTGTTTCCGCAGAAAGCGGTGGCATCGGTCGTGGGGATCGGAGGAATGGCCGGAGCGGTGGGAGGAATGCTCGTGGCAAAAGTTCTCTCGCACCATTTACAGACCACTGGAAGCTACAGGACCCCATTTCTGATGGCGGGCTCTGCTTACCTGATTGCATTGCTTGTACTTCACGTGATCCTTCCCCGCCTTCAACCCGCAAAGATGGAATGACATCGTATTTTTCGAGCAAATCCGCACACACCCGGCTATTGGTTCACCGCGCTGGCCAGAATTCCGCCATCGACCACCAGAGTTTGACCGGTGACAAAGCCCGCCGCTTCCGACGCCAGAAACACAGCGGCGCCTACAAGCTCTTCCGGTTTGCCGAAGCGCTTCATCGGGGTGCGCATCAGAAATTCTTGCCCGCGCCCCGTGCCGTCCAACAATTTCGCATTGAGTTCGGTCCGAAACACGCCGGGACAGATTGCGTTGACACAAACCCCTTGGGTCGCCCATTCAATCGCCAGTGATTTGGTCAGCGCCACCACAGCGGCTTTGCTCGCTCCGTAGGCCGCCACCTCAAAAGCGGCCGTAAACGAAGTGAGTGAGCCAATGTTGATGATTCGGCCGTACCGCTGTTCGAGCATCGTTTTGCCAAAGACGCGGCAGGCGCGCAATGTGCCATTCAAATTAGTGTCGAGAATGGAGTTCCAATCCGATTCAGCGAAGTCCAAAGTCGGTGCGCGCTTCGTTCGCCCCGCACAATTCACAAGGATCTGAATCTTGCCAAACTCCCCCAGGACGGTATCTCGCAGGGCCTCTAGCTGCTGGGAATCCGTAATGTCGCAGGGCAGCGCCAATGACCGGCGGCCCAGGCGCTGCACGTCGTCGGCCGCGGCCTGCACCAACTCTTCTCGGCGACCCGTCGGAACTACATCCGCGCCAGCCTCCGCCAGCCCTGTAGCCAGGGCCCGTCCAATTCCGCTGGTGCCCCCCATAACGACGGCCGTCTGGCCGGTCAAATCAAGTGAAGGATGTCCCATAAGTACGCTTCTCCGATTGAACTACACGCCTCGAAGATTTATAGCGTATCGCGTTTGAGGTCTCGAATCCTTTCTAAATCCGAGCGGTTTACAATGGCGAACAATTGGCCATTTCCAGATTTCGCAATCGACGGTTCGCAAGAAAACGTTTGGAGTGCGAGCGCGCTCGGTGGCATCATTACGCGCAGCATTTGCCACCTTTCCAGGCATTCGGCCAAAACAAGGAGAATTGTGATGAGACTGGTTCGTCATCTTTGTGTATTTGCGCTTTCTCTCGCCGCTTTGCTGGTGGCGCAATCGGCAGCGCAAGAGAAAGCGCTTCGCCCGAACATTGTCTATATCATGTCGGATGATCAAGGTTGGAAAGACGTCGGCTACCACGGATCAGACATCAAGACTCCCAACATCGACCGTCTCGCCTCCGGCGGTGCCCGCCTGGAGCAGTACTACTCGCAGCAGATTTGCACGCCGTCTCGCGCGGCACTCATGACCGGCCGTTACCCTTTCCGCTATGGCCTGCAGAGCTTTGTCATCGCCGCTGGCCACACCTATGGCCTCCCGACCGACGAATACCTCATTTCTCAGACTCTGCATGATGCCGGCTATTACACCGCCATCGTCGGTAAGTGGCATCTCGGCCACGCGGATCCGAAATATTGGCCGAGGCAGCGTGGTTTTGATTACCAATACGGTCCGCTAATCGGTGAGATTGACTATTTCACGCACGAGCAGCATGCCGGCGTCATCGATTGGTATGACAACAACAAGCTGGACAAGACGCCCGGCTACTCTACCGCATTGTTCGGAGACCGCGCCGTCAAGTTGATCAATGAACACGACTATTCCAAACCGCTCTATCTCTATTTAGCCTTTAACGCTCCGCACACTCCCTACCAGGCACCGCAGGAATACCTCGATAAATACAAGGACGTTGCCGACCCTAGCCGCCGTGCTTACGCCGCCGCAATCACTGCCATGGACGACCAAATCGGCCGCGTTGTGGAAGCGCTAGACAAGAAGGGGGTCCGCGGCAATACCATCATCTTTTTCCAGAGCGACAATGGCGGAACTCGCAACGCTATGTTTGCTGGCGAGCGCGCTACCTCTGTCATTCCTTGCGACAACGGCCCTTATCGTGACGGCAAAGGCATGCTCTACGAAGGGGGCACCCGCGTGATCGCTCTCGCCAATTGGCCAGGGCACATCAAACCCGGCACAATCGTCGACGGCATGGTGCACGTTGTGGATATGTATCCCACGCTCGCCGCTCTCGCCGGCGCTTCGACCGCGAAGGCAAAACCGCTCGATGGCCTGAATATGTGGCCCACTCTCAGCGAAGGTACACCGTCTCCAAGAACCGAACTCATCTACAACATCGAACCATTCCGTGCGGCCGTTCGCCAAGGCGATTGGAAGCTCATTTGGAGGACTCCGCTTCCTTCTTCCGTTGAGCTCTACAACATCACGAAGGATCCTTCCGAGAAAGACAATCTCGCGACTCAGAATCCCGAGATAGTTACGAAGCTTGAGAACCGGTCAAACGAGCTCGCCGCTCAGGCTGCCAAGCCTCTCTTCATCGTTACCGAACTGCAGGCGGTCATGAAGCGCATCGCCGTGCCCGCGGCGCTTCCTGGCGAGGAGTTAGAGTTCAACGAGGACAACGAATAGGCCTGCCTGAGCAATCGGCTCCATGGAAGGTGCGCTGAAAAGCGCACCGCGTCAGCAGGTTTGGACACCGCAAAAAGTCAGTGCGTTGGCGGCGCGGAAGACGGGCGCCAACGATCCTTAATCTCGCAGTTTCAACGGCGACGACCGCCGCCCCCGCCACCCCAACTCCGTCCACCGCCGCCCCATCCTCCACTGCTGCCACCGCGAGACCAGTTCTGGGTTTGCGCTGCTCCTCGTTGGCGATTTTCCATCTCGGAATTCAAACTCTCTGACGAACCACCAGAGGAACGCTGCTGATTGTAGCTTTGTTCGCGCTGCTGCGTGTTTGCCTCGCTTTGCGGATGCTCTTGCTGGTACGTCTGTTTTTGTTGCTGTGCCTGCTGTTGCGCCTGTTGGGTATTCACGTTCTGCCAGGAATTTGTGCTGTTGTTATATTTCTGCCAGCCGGAGCCGCTATTCTGATACACGTTGCCGTCGTGTGCGGCGTACATATCCCCGCTTGAGGACTTCCCGACCGCACTGCTTCCATAAGCGGTCGACGTTCCATACGCTTTTCCGCCTTGCGAGCCTTGCGCTGAAGCTACTGTGCCGTTTGCAGTCGAATAGTGCTGCGTATACGCAGATTTATTTCCCTGCTGGACGTAGGACTGACCCCACTGCGCCGTCGGACTCGAACCTTGATGGGTCGCCCCGTAAGTGCCGGTGTAAGGATTATAGGCTTGTCCGGCGCTTTGTTTTCCGTATGGCGTACTCACCGAAGCGCCCTGTTTGTACGTCCCGGTATACGGGTTGTAAGAAGCCGCCCGGGTCGCGGAACCGTACGGACCATACGCCGTCTGCGAGACCCCGTACGCTCCGGTCGCGGAATTGTAGTAAGGCACACCTCCGTACGGCACCGGATAGGGGTGATAGACTGGATACCCATAGGGCGGATATCCAATATACGGGGGATAGTAGTAGCCGCTGCCGCTGCAAACGACTGCTCCTACGGCCGCGCCGATGACAAACGCGCCCATGTATCCCGCCGTGTAGCTGGATTGGACATTTCCGCTGGAAGTCACGGTCTGAGTTACATAAGTCACGTTGTATACAGGCGAACTCGGCGGAATCGTATAGATGACCTGAGGAACCGACGTGGTTGTTGTCCAGGGGCCCTGCGGATTTGGGGACATGAACCAAACCCCCTGAAGACACAGGTAATAAACATCCCCAACTTGAATGACCTTGTCCGTGGTGTTGGTTGCATAGGAGAGCGTCGTTCCTTGAATCGGTGAGAATTGGGGTTCACCGATATAGCTCACCTTCACTTGCGCCGCTGCGGTCTTAGGTTCGATCTCCATCACCGTCGGAATTTGAGCAATCAACACTGCATCCTTTGCTTCTTCCGTCCCGGGCACCGATGCCAGAACAGCACTGGCCGGGCTGGAACGGGGAATCTTGGCAAAATCTCCCGGAAGATCAAGCGAAGCAAACTGCCAATGGCCTTCGAGATTGCTGGAACGGAACCAGCGCCCGGCCGCCAGATAGTAGTACTCATTCGTCGGCGTATACAGGAACACCGGATTGTCGGTATTCGTGGCATAGACAAGCTGCGTGCCCGGAATGTTCGCAAACACGGGCTTGCCTTCGAAAAGAATAACTTCTGAGGGAACGGTGCTGTAAAAGATCTTCGGAATCGGACCCTGTGGGCTCCCCGGTGGCGGTATTACCGTTTTCATCGCCTGCCACTGCGTGTCTTTCGGCAGCTTGTCCATATCCTTCGGCAATTGGTTCACCACGGACCAAGGTCCATGAAGATCGACGGCGGCAAACCAGCGCTGGTTCACCAACAAATAGTATTGGGATTGCTTAGTATCGAAAAAGACCGGCCATTGCGTATTCACCACGAATTTCAGCTTCGTGTCGGGCACGGCCGAGAGGACTGGCTCGCCATCTACCTGCAACAGAACCGCTGGACTGTAGCTGACAAAAATAAAAGGCGCATCGTTTTTCAGCTGCACCGTGTTGGCAGTCTGCGGCTTGGGGACATATGCGACCACGCGATCCAGCGAGATCGTGACTACCGGCGGCACGAACGACCGAAGCAACTGGTCCATCTGCGGTACCTGAGATGGATCAAGGTCCGGGAAATATGTGTTGGTGATTTCGATTCCATAGATCACCACCGTATGCTTTTCGTTGTCGACGTTTGTTGTTCCTTTGAGAGTGGCGGCCCCGATTACCATCTTGCCGCCTGTCGGCGTCAGCTGAAATGCCTCTCGCCACGTGAGATTTGTGAAGTCCTTCCAGTCATCCACCTGCGGGGCGTAGTTGACCAGCGTCCCTGTGGGCTGCACGTGCTTCCGCGGCCAGCCCGGGTCGTCCTGCCCAAACGCTGCAAGCGTCATCAAAAGAACGGCTGACGCCATAAACAGAATGCGCGTGTATCTCATGACATCCTCCCAGGAATGAAGAGAACGCTTTCCTCGCTCCACTTACTGCTTGAATACCACCGCAGGGCCGCCGGTTCGCTCGCCCTTCAGGTCCACATTGACTTCGACGCGGTCCGCAATCTTGATGAACGGGATGCCGCTGTTCATGCCGTACTCTTTGCGGTCGAACGCCATCGTGCCGTTAATCGTTCCGGACCCGGTGCCTTTCCCGACGATGCCGATATGCAAAGTCTCCTGCTTTGAAACACCTCGTATCGTGAACGTCCCGATGGCGTCGAACGTGGTCGGACCGGTTTGCACAATCTTCGTGGAATGAAATGTGATGTACGGGTTCTTTTCGACGTCGAAGAAATCGTCGCTCTTCAGCTTGCCGTTCTTCATACCACTGCCAGTGTCCACGCTGGCAGCGTCAATCTTTATGTCCAGTACAGCCGACTCTGCAGCCGGCGACGTAAAGACCAGCGTGGCATCCCACTTGTCAAACACGCCTTCGATCGCCACCGAAGCCTTCACGTTGAACTTGATCACGCTCTTCACTGGCGTGATCTTGAAAACGGGCACTGGCGACGAACTCTGTCCGTGGATCATCAACGGAATCAACCCCATCCCAATTAATGCCAGCAACAAAACGTGCTTGGAACACTTCATAATTTCTCCTTTAATCGGTGGACGAACCTGGCTCCAACTAACGATGAAACTTCTGTTCCGAGCTCTTGTCAACTGGATGCTGTGCAGAGTTGCCGGTGCCCCTCGCAGTTTCCAGCAGCCCTTACTCGCTCGTCTTGTTATTGCGTTGTGCCGATTGGAGCTTCTCGATGTCAGCCGGAGAGAGCTTCGGTCGGTCGATCGTTAGTGTGAGTTTGACGAGCTTGCCATTGAATGTAAATGGCGGTTGGTATTCCTCATCGACGGGCGTCTCAGTATCGGCACCTACGTCGAAGTTTTCGTCCCACTGCAGGATGAACGGAATCGTGTGCTCCATTTGCTGGGTCGCTACAACCTTGCCGTCCACTTTCAATACGCCTGTGCCACCGCGCCCAATTCCTGCCGGGCTGCCGAACGCCAGAGTGCCCATTCCGAGCCCGTCATACTTAAAGTCGAATTCGAGACTATGTCTGCCCGCGGTTAAGGCGTCGGGACTTTCCCATCGAATGCGCTTAAGGTCAACAAGGTTCCATACGAAAACGGGCTTACCCTTGATGACGTAGAACCCGTATCCTCCGAAGCGGCCTCCCTGCGTTACGATCATCCCTTCGCCGCCGCCTTCCGGCACTTCCACGTCGGCTTTGAAGTTATAAGAGGAATTAAGAATGCTCGGAGCGTCGCCGTTGGGCGTTCCTGTCACGACACCCGAGTACGTGAAGACGGTACGCCCGGCGCTTAAGCTAGGCTTCGGTATGATCAGGCGAGCCACGACGGAATTGTCCAAAGGAAGCACCTGGTATTTCTCGGCTTCCTTCCAAAACAAATCCTGAAGCTCCTTCAACTTCGCGGGATATTTATCGACAACATTGTCGGACTGCGTCCAGTCCTTGGTCAGGTCGTAAAGTTCCCACGGATAATCCGCGGGATTCTCTTTGATATTTGTCGCCGTCACCCATGGCGGCCGCATCACCTTGGTGCTCGCGATCCATCCGTCGTGATAGATTGCATGATCGCCGAACATCTCGAAGTACTGCGTGTGGTGGGTTGACGGCGCGTTCGCATCGGCTTTCTTGAAGGTATACGCCATGCTGACACCCTCGATCGGGCTTTGCTTTATGCCATCGACGTAATCCGGCGCGGGAATTTGGGTGGCTTCCAGGATCGTGGGCACGATATCGATCATGTGATGGAACTGATTGCGGATTCCTCCCGGCTCGTCGATATGACCCGGCCACGAAATTGCCATGCCCTGCCGCACACCGCCGAAATGCGATGAAATTTGCTTGGTCCAGGAGAACGGAGTGTCGAACGCCCAAGCCCACGGCACCGCCATGTGGTTGTAAGTCTTTTCCGAGCCCCAAGCGTCATAAAAGTATTTCAGCTGGGCTTCGACGGGCACATCCACCTGATTGAACATCGCCACTTCGTTTGGCGTTCCGTTCAAGGTGCCTTCGGAACTCGTTCCATTGTCACCTTCAATATAGATGATGATTGTGTTGTCGAGCTTGCCTTCGTCCCCCACTTCCTGAATGACCCGTCCGATCTCGTTATCGGTGTATGCCACGTACGCCGCGAAGACATCGACTTGGCGGAGAAACATTTTCTGTTCGTCGGCGCTCAGCTGATTCCAGTGTTTCAGGAGATCCTCGGGCCACGGAGTCATCTTCGCGTCCTGTGGAATCACGCCCAGTTTCTTTTGATTCGCGAAAATTTGATTGCGGAGTTCGTCCCAACCCTTGTCAAACAGGTGCATATCGCCGATTTTTTTGATCCATTCAGGTGTGGGATGATGCGGCGCGTGGGTGCCGCCCGGCGCGTAATAAAGGAAGAACGGTTGCTCGGGATTGACTGCGTTGAGCCGCCTCATATACTCGATCGCGTCATCCGCCATTGCTGTTGTGAGATTCCACCCTGGTTTGCCGACATACGGGTAGATCAAAGAAGTGTCGCGATACAGATTGGGCGCCCACTGGTTCGCGTCGCCACCCACGAATCCATAGAAGTAATCGAACCCCATGCCCATTGGCCATTGATCGAACGGGCCGGCCTGGCTGGCCGAGAATGCGGGAGTATTGTGGTTCTTGCCGAACCACGACGTGGCGTAACCGTTCTCCTTCAAAATCCTACCTATCGTGGATTTATCCTTCGGAATAATGCTGTTGTAGCCCGGATAACCAGTGGCTTGTTCGGAGATGACTCCGAACCCAACAGAGTGATGGTTCCGTCCTGTAATCAACGCCGCTCGGGTGGGAGAACACAAAGCCGTTGAATTGAAGTTCGTGTAACGCAGGCCATTCTTGGCGATCCGATCGAGTGCCGGCGTGGGAATCACGCCGCCGAATGTGCTCGACACTCCGAAACCCGCGTCATCGGTCATAATCAGAAGCACATTGGGAGCGCCTTTGGGGGGCACAACACGCGGATTCCAACATGGCTTGGACTCGCGGGCGTCTCGTTTGATCTCCCCGCCGAACTTCTCCAGCTGTGCCGGCAACGTCTTCGAGTTCAGCACTTCGGTCGCGCCAGCGGAGCACTTGTCGCTTACGCTCGGCTGCTGCGCGGATGCTCCTGCGACGCCCCACGTCGGCAGGAAAACCAAAGCCACTCCTAGCGAACGAATAAAAGCTGTATACCTGTTCATTGAGTTGGTTCCTTTCAAGACCGACACCTGAACGAGACGATCCTTACATCGTGATGCCTGTTCGGCTCCTACTTCACGTTCCATGTCGCCCCGACGATCAGCCCCGATTGCGCAACGTTGTACACGAAGGAGGACGACGGCCGATAATTCACATCCAGGTACCGATAGCCCGCCTTGAGCACCCATTTTCTTGCGATCCGTACTCCGAAAAGGCCAATCACTTCGTAGTCCGAGTTTGCGCCTCCGCCTCCTGCGTCACCCGCCACCGCGACGAACACTTTCGGCGTGAGGGCTAGAGAGATCTGCCCTCCACCAATCACGTCCACCCAGTCGTTCGTTCCGGAAATTCCGTTGTTGACGACTGGGCCCTGCACCTTCAGCGAACTGTTCAGGTGCCAGTAGCGAAGGCCAACGCGGGCGTCGACGGCGACCTTGTCTTTTTCAACGAGCCGGTAGCCGAAGCCTGGCGTGAAAACCGTCTGCTTGAACTCCACCTTCCCCGTAGTTTGGCCAGAGTCAAAATCAAAAGCTTTCTTGTCGGTCAGCTTGATCCACATGAAGTCCATCGGAAACAGAAAACGGTTGTACCGCGGCTCAACCGCGCCCATGAATCCGAGGTTAAGATAATCGACCACTTCTCCGAAACTGGCATGAACGCCGACCTCGTGGCCGCCTACTCCCGCCGCTCCGTGAACGCCCGAGAACCAAATATACGGCGTGATATCCACGTGCCATCCGTCACCCGACGACGATGTGGATTTCGGTGCCGGAACAGACGGTAACGCATTCTGCGCACACACTTGGGGAGCTACAACCACAGCGCACAGCAGTACCAACCAGAAACTGCGGATCCTGCAGTCATTCTTCATGTTATGTCCTTAGATTGCCGTGGCGGTCGACAAAACAAATCAGCATTGAACTGATGTTTCAGGAACGAAGGAAGCTGAATGGCAGAGGATGACGGATTAGCCGCACGCGAGGCCATTCGGTTCCCAACGGATCAACTATGCGTTCCAAAAACCTAGGCGGAGAGACAGCAGACTTCAGTGATGTACGTCACATTTTTCGCAAAAGAACTCCAATTGAATTAGTTCCCGCAGAAACGACCATGTAGACGCTATCATAATTGAGGCGAATGCTTTTTGTTTGCGATATACTCCGCCCAATAGGTCAGTTCCGCCCCTAGCACAAGGCAAGAAGACTGCGAACGCCAGGCTAGCCATTAGCCAAAATACAGGTTCCCAACGAAGCGAGAAACGAGTTTACCGTTGGAATTTGGGCGTACTGCATGTCCGCCCGTCAGTTCGCGGGCACATTCGCGAAACACTTGGAGGCTTAAAATGCGTAGTAGGCTCGCCCGATTTCTCATGACTGTCGCCTGCGTTACGGCCTTGTTATCGGGATGTCAGCAGAATCCCGCACCAGGAGCAAAAGCTCCAGGAGTTGAACAGGCCGTCAACGACGCCGTTGATGTCTACATCTATGGTTATCCGCTTGTCACCATGGATATGACTCGAAAATTCATGACCAACTATGCGGCCCTCGAGGGAAACCGTGGCCCTATGGGACAGATCATCAAACTGCGTTCTTACCCTGCTGTCGACGATCATGCGGTCACAGCGCCCAACGCAGATACTCTGTACACCACGGCGTGGCTCGATGTCTCGAAAGAGCCTTGGGTGTTCAGCATCCCTGATATGGGAGACCGCTACTATCTCATGCCTATGCTGGACGGCTGGACCGACGTTTTCCAAGTACCTGGCAAGCGCACCACCGGAGGCAAAACGCAGAAGTATGCGATCACGGGCCCAGGTTGGTCTGGAACACTTCCCGCCGGCGTCTCCGAATATAAGTCTCCGACAGGAATGGTCTGGATTCTCGGGCGTATCTACTGCACCGGTACGCCGGATGACTACGCCAAGGTCCACGCGCTCCAGGACAAATTTTCTCTCGTTCCGCTCAGCTACTATGGCAAGCCATATACACCTCTTCCGGGTGAAGTGGACAATAGCCTGGACATGAAGACGGCCGTGCGCGACCAGGTCGACGCGCTCGGCGTCAGCGAGTACTTCACCTATCTTGCAAGGCTTATGAAAACCAATCCCCCCACTGCCGCCGACGCACCCATCGTGGCGCAGATGGCGAAGATCGGCCTCGTACCAGGACAAGATTTCGATGGGAGCAAACTAGGCGCGCTCGACAAGGAAGCGATCAAAGCTGTGCCGAAACTCGCCCAGCTCAAGATCATGGAGCACTTCAAGAAGGCGGGTCAGCCCGTCAACGGCTGGATGTTCACCACCGTTGCTGGCACCTACGGGACCGACTACATCCAACGGGCACTGATCACCGCCATTGGGTTAGGAGCGAATCGTCCCCAGGACGCCGTTTATCCCACTGCCGAAAAGGACGCGGACGGGAAAGTTTTTGACGGTGCCACCCACAAATACGTCGTTCGTTTCGACAAAAACCAGATGCCTCCTGCGAAGGCCTTTTGGTCTATCACGATGTACGACGCGTCGTACTTCTTCGTGCCCAATTCGCTTAACCGCTACACGCTCAGTTCACGCAATAAGTTCTTGACCAATGCAGATGGTTCGGTAGACCTTTATCTCCAGGCCGATTCACCGGGTAAGGCCAAGGAAGCCAACTGGCTCCCCGCCCCCAAAGCGAAGTTCATTCCCATGATGCGCCTGTACTGGCCCAGTGATACTCCGCCTTCCATCATCGATGGCAGCTGGAAACCGCCCGCAATTCGAGCTGCTGACTAAGACGACTGCTCTGGAATTAAAGTCTGAATGCGGATAGAAGAAGAATTCTGAGGAGGAACGATGAAAGCAAATGGAACACTTGTCACGTTATTTCTGCTGATCGTTGGATTATTCGTTTTGGGCGCCGGCCAGCCTGCCTTCGCTCAGGATGTGAAGTACAACTTCATGCCGGGGACGGACTTTTCCAAGTACCACACCTACAAGTGGGTCGCGATAGAAGGTGGTGCGCATCCCAACCAGATCATGGACGCGGAAATCAAACAGGCCGTCGATTCTCAGTTAGCCTCCAAGGGCATGACTAAGACCGACAGCGATAAGGCGGACCTCTACGTCGGTTACCAGATCGCCGTCGACCAGGAAAAGCAGTGGAACGGCTATGGCATGGGCGGCGGCCTGCGCTGGGGCGGCATGGCCTCTGCCAGCAGCTCTACCATCAGCATCGGCACTCTCGTCCTCGACATGTACGATCCGTCTTCGAAGCAGCTGGTTTGGACCGGAAACGCCACCAAGACTATGGATCCAAGCTCCAACCAGGAGAAAAATCAGAAAAACCTGAATAAGGCTATGGCCAAGTTGCTCAAGAACTATCCGCCGAAGAAGTAGCAGTCCACTTCGAAAAGAGGACAACATGAGAATGGAAATTCCGCGAACCATACATCTGTGTGCGCTGGCAGTCGTCTCAGCAGCTCTCATTGCAGCGTTCCCTCCGGTTCTTCCGGCGCAAAATCCTGAGATGCAACAGAGAGTGGCCGAGGCGAAAGAAGCCGCCGCTCGCAACAAACAGCTGCTGGCCCAGTACACCTGGGTCGAACAAGTGACGATCAGCCTCAAGGGGGAACAGAAAAAGCAGGAGCACTTCCAGGTTCGTCTCGGGCCAGACGGAAAACCGCAAAAACAGTCTTTGGACCCGCCGCCTGCTCCGCCCGAACACGAAGGCCGCCTGAAGAAACACATCGTCGAGAAGAAGAAAGAAGAATACAAAGAATACGCGGATCAGATCAAAGACCTGATTCAACAGTACGTTCCACCGGAAAAAGACAAACTCGAACAGGCATTCCAATCGGGAAACCTGATGTTGGGTCCGGAAACTGGCGCACCGGGACAATACCGTCTTGTCATTTCCAACTATCTCAAACAAGGCGACAACATGACGCTCGTCATGGATAAAACTCAGAAAAACCTCGTTGCCGTCTCTATTTCTACTTATCTAACGGATCCCAAGGATGCGGTAACGGTCAATGTGGAGTTCGCTCCGATTCCCGGCGGACCGAATCACGTCTCGGGCGAAACGATCAATGGCGTGAGCAAGGAACTAACGATCGCGATCCAGAACAGCAACTATCAGCACCTGTAGCCGTGCGCGCTTTTTCTTTTGGTCATTGGGCCTGCCTACCTATGACCGTACGAAACTAAGCGGCGAAGAGGCGCTCCACAACCTCAAGCATCCGCCCTTGATCGGGTCGTCTGTCTCATTCGGTGTCACTGGCCGTGACTAGCTGAAATAAAGTGGCCGTTAGGCAAATAACGTAAGAGTGGTCGGGGCGAGTGGATTTGAACCACCGACCTCCTGGTCCCGAACCAGGCGCTCTAGCCAGGCTGAGCCACGCCCCGACAAGCAGGCCAGATTCGCTCCAGCCCAACGCGGACCCTCAGAATAGCACAGCTACCCAACTCAGGCTAGAAGCGCCTTCGCGCCGCCTAATGGGTGGTCACCCAGCAAAAACCGCCGGAAAAGAGCATCCGAACTCCTTCCCGGCGGAATACTTGCCGAATCAGATTGTTTGAGCCGTTAGAACTCGAAGCGCAACGCGAACTGCATCACGCGAGGCTGGTTCAACAAGGACGTGTAGTTTCCGAAACTCGGGCCGTCATCCAGGGCCAGCGCCGCGGTCTGCACGTTAAAAATCGGCGTATTGGTTACGTTGAAGACCTCCCACCGAAATTGCAGACTTTGCCCGTCGGACCACGGCATGGTCCACCGCTTGCTCAACCCAAGATCCAGTCCGCGATAACCCTGACCACGGATCTGGTTTCGCGCTCCGGATTCTCCGGGAAATGGCTGCCGGAAACTGCTCACTGCGTCCGAGGCGTTCGCAAACAAGCTCACGTTTCCGGAGCCGTCGTTTACCGGAAAGTGTCCGGTCTTGACCGGGGCGTTGAGGAACGCCAAGCCCGTCAATTCCCAGTCCGTGGGGAAGTCGAAGGCATTGCCCACGTTTACCGGGAATCCACTGGTCATGCGGAACAGCCCGCTCAATTGCCATCCGCCAATAAAAGCATCGAGCGGCTTGGAAGAATCGTGTCCGATCCAACGTCCCCTGCCAAACGGCAAGTCCACGATGAAATTCGTGTTGAATTGATGACGCAGATCGTAGTCAGACACCGCTCGGTTTTGCGACGGATCCCACGCATTCGTAATCTGGCCACCCAATCCGCCGACCCAGGTAATTCGTGTCGCATCGGAAGCCAGGTCCATCGACTTGGAATAAGTGTAGTTCGCGTCAAACTGGAATCCGTGCAACATGCGATGACGCACCGTTAATTGAAGGGCGTTGTAGCTCGTGTTGCCAATATTCCTCCAAGCATAGAGCGAGGAATATTGCGGATTAAAAAACGTAAAAGGGCCGGTGGCGGCATTGTAGAGATTGCTGTTGTTGGCATCGGGAATACCGTATGGGGAGGTATTGCCGTCGAGCACCGACAGGGCCGTCGTCTCATTTGTCGAATAACAACTGAATAGATCATATGCAGCCTGGAGCGCGCTCGTCGTCGAGCCACCAGAGCAGAACAGCGAATACGCTCCGCCAGGAGGCAACTGTTGAATTACGTTCCCCCAGTACGCGGCGGTGCTTCCGACAACGCCGGGAGTGATTTGCGATGTCGGCACTCCAGCTCGATACAATTTGGCCAATGCCTTGATCGCGGTGTAGTAGTCAATTCCGGTATTTTTGTCGACGAAGTCATACGGCTGCGCGACGTCTTCCTGCGACAGCAAGCGATGGCCGAGGCGGCCCACGTAGGCAGTCTCCACGGAGAAACCCGCACCCAGGTCGCGCGCAACGGATAAGTCCATCGTGTATGCGTATGGCGTCTTGAGCGAATTATCCAACCCCCACTGAATTGCAAAACCGCCCGTGTCTATGGTGCTGGGAAACGTCTGCGGGAACGTTCCTGGAGGTGCCGGCAAAAGCAGCGGATTCCCCGCCAAGTCTGTCGTCGGAATCGTGTGTATGTCCGTGACGCGCGGCGCCGTCGTCAGATCCTGGCTACCCGCTGGATTGGACAGCAATGAACTTAATCCGAATGCCCCGTTTGCATCGAACGTGCTGATCAGTCCTTCGCCCATGGCGTCGTACACCATCGCGAAACCGCCTCGGATAGCAGTCTTGTTCTTACCAAATAAGGCTCCCAGCAATCCGCTGTCCTGGTTTGGTGCCCAAGCAAAGGCCAATTTCGGCCCAAGGTCTTTGTAGTCCCATTTGTAGTAACCCGGCTTGTTATTTGCCTTTCCTGCCAAGTCAAATGAGATGGAAGGATCGGCGCTCGATGGAACGCCATTCTTCATGTTTTGGTACCGCTGCGTGAACCAACTGGCCAAATCGGGCGTCGGCCCCACCTGCAAACCATTCCGCTCCCAAGGAGGAGAGAACAGCGAGTAGCGCAGGCCTGCCGTCAACGTGAATGTCGGCGTTACCTTCCACGTATCTTGCGCATAGATTTCGTAGCCATTGTCGGCGTAGTGCCGAGCCACCGGGCTTCCCTGCGGCTGTACGCTACCGTCTTTCAGGTAGTTATAATAAGCGTCCGCTTCCGACACAAAACCCACCGCGTTTGCTATCGCAAAATCATAGTTCCCCGAAAAAGCATCAGACACCGCGGGCAGGCCTGAGAACGTCGGGTTTAACGGCGAGGCGGACGAGTTTGAAATTCCTCCCGTATCAAGCCAAGCTGAGTTCACGATTCCATCGCTGAACGAGCTGCTGAAATTCGACGATGCATCGCGGACGATCTTGACCACTCCGCCAAACTGGAATGTATGGCGTCCATGCGTCCAAGACACGTCGTCCGAAAACGATTGGATCGGTCTCTGAAATTGGCTGCTTCGGGTAATCGCATTGGTCGCGCTATCGGTCAACCCTCGAAGTTCAACCCATTGTTCGTAGGAATTTCCAATGTCTCCGACGCTCTCACGCACATAACCGTAGCGGGCATTATTCACGATGTTGGCCGACACTACACCCGTGTAGCCGACGATGATCCCCTTGTTGAAGTTCACCAGGCTGTGTTCGGGTGCCTGTCCCGGCAGGAACTGCGCTCCAGGATTGCTCATATTGGCGAGCGCGCCTGACGCAAAGATATGGTGCTTTCCATCATTGGTCAGGTTGTAGTCAACCTTCGCAATGTACCAGTTCTGCGTCAGACCGATCGGCGAACTGAACACATATCCGACCGTATTTAACGAATCGCCGACCGTCGAGAGATTTCCGTGTGGCCAATACCCGCTATTGAAAAAACTCTGAACGGTTGAATTCACGCCGGCGTGCAATGGATCAATTTGCGCGATTGCCGTTGGGCTCAAGGCGTAGTTTCCAGCGGCAACGTTGTAGGTCGTGCCACTCAATCCTTGCACAGTTCCGCCTGGACACTGCGTCCCGTCCGCGCATTGATACTCTACAATTCCGTCGCGAGCCGTGTCTGACGGCACGGGCGAAGTCACCACTTGACCCTCCGCGCGCCGCGTCCCTTCGTAGTTTAAAAAGAAAAACAGCCGGTCTTTCTTGATCGGTCCACCCACGGATCCACCGAAGATATTCCTGATTAATTTCGGGGGCGTATTGGGTTCACCGGACTGAATTTGCGCTTGCTTGTTGAAATAGTCATTCGCACTCGTATATGTGTTCCGGTGATACTCATACGCGGAACCATGAAAATTGTTCGTGCCGCTCTTTGTCACCAGGGCAACTTGCGCCCCTCCTGTCCCGCCCTCATCCGCGTTGGCATTCGTGGTCGTAACGCGAAATTCCTCGACGGAATCGAGGGTGACCGGCAACACCGAAGTGAACGCGTTGCCCGCTTTGTTGTTGACCGATACCCCGTCTACCGACACGTTGCTTTGATCGCTTCGCGCTCCATTGACCGCGCCGCTCCTTGTGTCCGTGTTCGTATCGATGTTCGGATTGTTGCCGATATACACGACGCCGGCTTGTAGCGTCAGCAGGTCCGGTACGTTTCGCCCTTCCATCGGCAATTCCTTCACCTGGTTCTCATTGAACGCCACGCCCAATGACGCGTCCGTGGTGTTAATTGCTGTTCCTTGGGCCGAGACCTCCACCGTCTCTGCCGCTGCTCCCACTTCCAGGGTGACGTTCAGCGTGGTCGGGTTGTTGACCAGCAATTCGATCTTCTTTTGCTCATATTTCCGGAATCCATCTTTCTCGATCACCACGGAATAGGTCCCGGGCGGCAATGACCGAAACTCAAATTCACCCGACCCTCCGGTTCGCGATTCTCTTTGAACTCCCTGAGCTACCTCGATTAGGGTGATTTTCGCGTCTGGCACAGATGCTCCGGATTTGTCCAGCACCGTGCCCCGCAGTGACGTAGTTCCAGTCTGCGCGTGTATCGCGGGTGTTGCGACAAACCCCAAAGTGATTAGAGCTGAAATAAAAAAAATATAAAGCTGTACACCACGGCGCATGAGCTACTCCTTTAGCACACCCGTTCTCTTCCTCGACAAGTTTTCAGTTAGCTTCGGCAAATGGCAGGAACGGCCCTGAACCCTATTCTATCCCCAGGCCCCCCATCGGCACGACGAAAGGGTCTTAATCCCCAACCACTCGTTAGCCGAAAGTTGCACTTTTTTATGCTACTTAAGGCAAACTGTCAAGTAGGCTAATTCGATTTAACGCAGAAGTATTTTGAATTTACATAAATTAGACTAAATGAATCAATTTAGCCTGCCGGATCGCCACATGCTGTTTCAGTGGCTCCAGGATTTCCTCGCTGACCTTCCCGTCCAACCGTACCAGCGAAACCGCCTCCGCCCCGCGGCTGGCTTCTCTCCGGCCCAGCGCAAATGTCGCAATATTCACCCCATGCCTTCCCAGAGTCGTCCCCACAAAGCCGATTACGCCGGGCTCATCGTGGTTACGAATGTACAGGATCGTCCCATCCAACTGCGCCTCTAAAGGGATGCCGTCAATTTGGATAACGCGGGGCGTCCCATCGTGCAAAACCGTGCCCTCGGCGCTGAATCCAGTCCCTCCGGGTTCCCCTGGCAGCGCCGCCACTTCCAGCGTATGCGGAAAGCCGTGCTCGCGGCGCCTGGTCTCTTCTTCAACGGTAAGCCCGCGAGCGGCGGCCACGGCGGGCGCGTTCACGACGTTCACTTTTTCGTCGAGCACCACATTCAACAGCCCGGCCAGCACCGCATTCCGCAACAAATGCGTGCCCAACTCGGCAAGTTCGCCGGCATAGCGTATCTTGATCCGCGCAGGCCGCGTCGCTGCGGCTTGCGATACCAGCGATCCCAACTGCTGTGCCAACGCCAGGTACGGCTGAACGCGCTTGTACTGGTCCGGCGAAAGCGCCGGCAGATTCACCGCGTTCCGGATCACGCCTTCGGCCAGATAATCCTTCACCTGCACCGCCACTTGGATTCCCAACTCTTCTTGCGCTTCGGCCGTCGAACCTGCCACGTGCGGTGTGCAAATCACGTTCGGCAGTCCGATCAATGGCGAATTCTTCGGCGGCTCTTCCGCGAAAACATCCAGCGCCGCCCCGGCAACGTGCCCGTCCTTGAGTGCTACGGACAAGTCCGCCTCGTTGATCAGTTCGCCACGGGCTGCGTTCACAATGCGTACGCCCTTTTTCATCATCGAAATTGCCTGCGCGTTGATCATGTTTTGCGTCAACGGGCTGACCGCCGTGTGCAGCGAAAGCACGTCGCTCTCCGCCAACAACTCCTCCAGCCGCACCAGTTCCACGTCCAATTCCTTGGCGGCCGCCTCGCTGATGTACGGATCGAATGCCAAAACACGCATGTCGAACGCCTTCGCCCGACGCGCCACTTCTGCCCCAATTCGTCCTAACCCGATCAGACCTAGTGTTTTCCCACGCACTTCGGCGCCAGCGGAAGATTTCTCCCACTTCCCTTCGCGCATCGACGCATCAAATTTCGGCACCTGCCGAACCAGTGCCAACAAGAGTGCAAAAGTGTGCTCGGCCACGCTCACCGAGCTCCCGCCAGGCGTGCTCATTACCAAAATGCCCCGTTTTGTCGCTTCGTCCAGGTCAATATTGTCGACCCCGACTCCCGCCCGCCCGACCACCCGCAATTTCGGCGCTTTCGCCATCAATTCCGGCGTGACCTTCGTAGCGCTTCGCACGATCAACGCGTCCGCGTCCCCCAACTCTCCCGAAAGCGTCTCCTTCGTCGTCTGCACGATCTTCCATCCCGTTTGTTTCAGCAGCTCGACCCCGCGCTCGCTGATCTTGTCCGCTACGATGACTTTCATCTGTCCTCATTTCCGGGTAAAAGCCGACACTTCGGCGGTCTCTTCCCGTAGTCATGAAACATTCCAAATTACTGTGAGCTTCCAAGCCTGTCAATCCGCGCAGCAGTGGCCGAAAATCTCGATGCTTCCCGGGTCCTCTGCTATAGTTCAGAAAAGGGAGCTTCCATGACCGTTTTCGAGCAGATTCAAAAGGACATCGTCACGGCGATGAAAGCGAAAGACGAAGTCCGCCTCAGCGTTCTCCGCATGGTGAAGTCTGCATTTCAGCTGAAAGAAGTCGAAAAAATTCGCCCGCTGGACGAAGCCGAATCCATCTCCCTGCTTCAGACGCTCGTTAAGCAGCGCAAGGAATCCATCGATCAATTCGCCAAGGGCGGGCGCCAAGACTTGGTCGACAAGGAAACCGAACAACTCAAGGTTCTCGAGACTTATTTACCCGCTGGGGCCTCCGACGCTGAAATGGACGCCGCTATTAACGGCGCGATCGCTTCGACCGGCGCGACTTCGATGAAACAAATGGGTGCGGTCGTCAAAGCAGCTAAGGAAGCCCTTGCCGGCAAATCCGTGGACGGCAAAGCACTAAGCGACCGCGTGCGCGACCGTCTCTCTAAAATGTGACATCTGGAGTGGCCGGTCTTCAGACCGCCAATTCCTTGCCGGGAACCTTCACCGATGCCCCTTCCGCAACAAATCCCCGTCCGCTATTCCGACGAAGACGCCGGCTATCTCAGCATGCGCCCTGTCGTAAGGCAGACTTTCCAACTCCGCGAACTCGTGGACCTCGTCGTCTCTGTAGTCGGCAAGGACAGCGCACGCCTCCAGCAGATCTTCCGCACAGGCTCCGTCGTTTATAACGGCTACCGCTATTCATGGGAGTCTCTCTCTCCTGAACTCTCAGAACTCGAGCCGCTCCTGGCGCAATTTCCCGACGATGATCCAAGCCGTTCATTTGATCCGGCCAGCGCCGTCGCCGCTCTTTTTGAAATTGGAGGTGGCACGCAACGCAACGTCGTCGAACTCACGCGCAAGGAAGCCGCGGAGAAGAAGCTGTTCGCGAAAAATTCGCCCTGGGACCTCGTGTTGCAGCTCGCTGCTGTTTCCGCACCCCGCTACGAAAAGTACTCGCATGCTCGCAAAGCGGATCTGTTCCGAGTGACCCTGCCTTTTGATCAAGCTCAGCAACTGCTGGCTGCGCTTCTCGATGCCGCCCCGCGTGCGCTCCGGCATCGTTGGAGCACGCTTCGCCCCCCGGCAGCGCTGACTTTCGTCTGCCCCCGCTGATTTTTTTGATTCTGTGAATCTGTGCTGCGCCGGGTGGTACCCAAGCCGATATTGACCGTCACTTGGGTCCCGGTGCCTGCAGTTAACTACATAATTGCGGTGGGGGGCGCCGGCTCATCCGGGCTGCCGGCATTCGCCAGCGGCACACGAATCATGGCTATGAGCAACACCGCAAGCGCGCCAGCCGCCGCCCAGATTGGCGGGGTCCAGTGCACCAGCGTCACGTTTTTCCCCGCTCCGACCAACCCCGCGATAATCAGCCCGCAGAGCGCTTCTCCCGCAATCAGCCCCGATGCCGTCAAAACTCCCGCGTTATCCACCCGTGCCTTTTGCGCATCGTTGTAGCCGCGGCGGTCGCGCAGTTTGTCAGTGATCCATCGCATCACACCTCCCACGAACATAGCGGAAGTAGTACCGAGGGGAAGGTACATCCCGATCGAAAAAAGCATCACGCTCTTCACTTGGATCAGGATCATCACGAAGCCTAGGAGCATTCCCACAATCACCAGCGGCCATGCCATGTCTCCGCCGACAATTCCTTTGGAAAGCATCGCCATCAGTCCCGCCTGCGGCGCCGAAAGTGCCGGACTTCCAAAATGGTAAGCCTTATCGAGGATTGCCAAAGGAAAGAACAATACCAGCGACGCGACCACGATACCAAGAAGGTCTCCAACCTGCATCCGCGAAGGCGTCCCACCCAGGATGTATCCCACCTTTAAGTCCTGCAGCATCTCACCGGCAACCGCCGATGACACGCAGACTACCGCGGCCACTCCCAAGACTGCCGCGACTCCCCCTGTTCCAGACACTCCCAGACTCACCATCAGAAGCGCCGCAATCACCAGCGTACAGAGAGTCAATCCCGACACCGGATTGTTGGATGACCCGATCATCCCGATCAAATTGCCGGACACTGCGGCAAAGAAGAATCCGATGATGACCATAATGCCAGCGGCAACCAGCGCACCCGTCAGCGCCTTCGACGCCGAGAATGCCCCAGCGCTCGCGATGAAGTAGTGGTACAGCAGAATCATTGCGACGAACACCAAGCCGATGCCGGCGAAAACTGCCTTTGTCGGCAAATCGCGTTCCGTACGATCCATCGCCGCGTGTGCCGCAGCAGACTTCTTCAGGTCCGATAGCGCGCGCTTCATGCCCACTGCAAGTTGTTTCCGCATGCGGAACAGCGTGTAACTCGCACCCACCAGCATGCCGCCCACCGCGATGGGCCGCACGATCGAATAGTAGATCGCACCGGCAAGCAATGGCCACGGAATCGGCTGCCCGTCAGGCTGCGCAGCCTGAATATAAGGACCAATCGTGAATGTCAGCAGCGGCACCAGCAGCCCCCACGCCAGAACACCGCCCGCGAAGTTCAGCGCCGCCAGCCTCGGTCCGATGATGTATCCCACTCCCAGATACGCGGGGCTAATGTCCGGAACGGAAAAGAACGTTGAACCTCCGGTCACCGTTGTCGCTACGCCGGGATTCGTGCTTGTGCGCAGCAGCAGCTTCTTACCCAAAGCACTGATGCTCACTCGGAATGTGTTGTTCGGCGAAAACACATTCACGGCACCCAGCAGAAACATCAGCCCGCCAAACCCCATGTTCGCGAACAGAATCTTCGCCGCTTTCGCGCCCTGCTGCCCCGCTTTGTGAATCTCCGACGCCGCCACAGACTCGGGATAAGGGAGTTCCGGATCCTCGACCATCACGCGACGCAACAGCGTCACGAACAGAATCCCCAGCGTTCCGCCGATCATCATCAGCGCGACTGCCTTCCAGTACTGTTCCCGCGTCAGGCCTCCCCACAACCCCGCCATTACAAATGCCGGGATCGTAAACACCGCACCGGCCGCCACCGACTCGCCAATCGACCCGATTGTCCGCGCAATGTTCTCTTCCAGGAGCGAGCCTTTCATCAACCGCAGCAGCGCCATGCTGATCACTGCCGCGGGATACGTCGCCGCGATGGTCATTCCCGCCTTCAGTCCCAGATAGGCGTTCGCCGCGCCCAGAACTCCCGTCAGCACGAGCCCGATCAGCACCGCCCGCACTGTGAATTCCCTCATCTCCATGGTTGCCGGAACGTATGGCTGGTGCTTCTTTGGCGCTTCCAGACCTGTCGATTTCGTGCTCATGCACACCTCGCAGAAATTTTTTGCGGTTGCAATCTTGGAATGACAGGGAACGTTAGCACGCCCCTACTTCCGTTACAAGGATGCGCGACACCACACAGGTTTTCCCGCTACTCGTTGTGATCGATGCGAACATGCCGCCACCGCGGGCATTCTCGCCATCTTCTTCGCGCGAATGTACAATGGGTCTGTTCCGAGTACACACGTAGTTCCCCTCTTCACCAGGAGCCTCCCATGATGCCTGCATTCTCAAATCTTGAGCCTCAACGGTTGTGGAAGTTCTTCGACAAGCTCGCCGCCATTCCTCGCGCCTCCACCAAGGAAGCTGCTGCCCGCGATTACGTCCGCAGTGTCGCTCAGAGTCTCGGTCTTCCGTCAACTCAGGACCACGCCGGCAATCTCGTGGTTCGCAAGCCTGCCCACAAGGGCCGCGAGGCCGCGCCGATGGCTCTGCTTCAGGGCCACCTCGACATGGTTTGCGAGAAAAACGAAAACACCGTTCACGACTTCGACAAGGATCCCATTAAGGTCGTTCGCGACGGCGACTGGCTCAAGGCCGACGGCACCACTCTCGGCGCCGACAACGGCGTGGGCGTTGCTGCCGCTCTAGCGGTCATGGAAAGTACCGATATCGCTCATGGCCCGCTCGAATTCGTCTTCACCATCGACGAAGAAACCGGCCTCACCGGCGCTTCCGAATTCGAACCCGGTCAGCTGAAGGCCAAATATTTCTTGAACCTCGACACGGAAGTCATCGGCGATCTCTGCATCGGTTGCGCCGGGGGGGTAAACACCACGGTTCGCCGCAAAGTTACTCGCGTTCCCGCGAAAGCTAGCGCAGCTTATCGCATCAAAGTTACCGGATTGCACGGCGGCCACTCCGGCGTCGATATCCATCAAGGCCGCGGAAACGCCATCCGCGTCATCGGCACGGTACTTTTGCAACTGCTCGACCGGTTGCCCGTCGAGCTTGCTGAAATCAATGGCGGCAGCGCTCATAACGCCATTCCGCGCGAAGCTATCGCGGTTGTCGTCCTCGATTCTGCCCGCGAAAACGAACTCAAATCATTGGTCGGAGCGATCGAAGCCGCACACAAGGATGACCTTGGCTCATTCGATCCCGGTCTACAGATCCTGGTCGAGAAAGCCGAACGCCCCTCCACCGTTCTGAAAGCGGAGGACGCCAAAGCCCTGGCGTCACTGCTCGTTGCGCTCCCGCACGGTATTCTTGCGATGAGTCCCGACGTCCCCGGACTCGTCCAGACTTCAACCAATCTCGCCACCGTCAAGACGAAAGCAGACACATTGGAAGTCGTCACCAGCCAGCGCAGCGCCATCGCGACTAGCAAGGATTCCGCCGCGCGTATGGTTGCCGCCGTCGCTCGCCTCGCCGGCTTTGCGCCCGAGCATGCCGGCAGCTATCCGGGCTGGAAGCCCGAACCCAACAATGAACTCATCACCAAACTGCAGGAAGTCCACAAAAAAGTATTCGGCAAACCCGCCAACCTGATTGCCATGCATGCGGGTCTCGAGTGCGGCGTGATCGGCGAGAAGTATCCCGGAATGCAACTCGTGTCCTTCGGGCCAACGATTGTCAATCCCCACAGCCCGAACGAGCGCGTTCAAATCTCCACCGTTGCCAGTTTCTGGAACTATTTGAAGGCCGCTCTCGAAGCGATTTAGACCGCTTCATTTCGATTATCTGGCAGGCCGCCCTGTGGATTCGCTTCGCATTGGCTGCGGCCGCTCTTCTCGCGCCTTTCCCGTCTCGTCACGAGGCGGCTTGAGCTTCACGATAGACCGCATCGGCGATCCCGCTGTTCTATCTCGCTGCCACTTCTTCTGGGACTTCTTCGGCCTCGCGAGTATAGTTCGCAGTCTGTCCGGTGGCCGTTTTTCTCCCCGCCGCTCTAGCGGACCGCTCATTCGTCAATTTGAATCGGCCCACAAGTTGCCGTAAGTGCGTTGACATCTCCGCGAGATTCTTTGCTGCCTTTAGTGAATCGGTCGCTCCGTGCGACGTGCTTTCCGCGGCCTGAGCCACGCCTTGAATATTCTGTGCCACCTCTCCTGAGCCCTTCGCTGCCTCTGTCACGTTCCGCGACATTTCACTCGTCGTCGCCGACTGCTCTTCTACCGCCGTGGCGATTGTGCCCGAAATATCGTTCACCTTCCCGATCACTTCCGTAATTGACCCAATCGCCGTCACTGCGGCCTTCGCATCGGTCTGGATCGCTTCGATCTTCCGGCTGATGTCTTCCGTCGCCGTAGCCGTCTGCTTTGCCAACTCCTTCACTTCGTTGGCTACAACCGCGAACCCCGCTCCCACTTCGCCCGCCCGCGCCGCTTCCACCGTCGCATTCAGCGCCAACAAGTCTGTCTTCTGGGCAATTGAAGTAATCACTTTGATCACTTGGCCGATCTCCGCGCTCGAATCTCCCAGTTTCGCCACGATCGCGTTCGTCTCGGCCGCCGTCTTCATCGCTCCGTCCGCCACCTTTGCCGCTTCCGTTGCGCTCTTGGCAATCTCCTTGATCGTCGCGCTCATTTCCTCCGTCGACGTCGCCACCGTCTGCAACCCGCGGTTCACCTGTTCGGTTGCCTGGGTCACCACGTTCGCCTGCGCCGAGGTCTCCTCCGAATTCGCGCTGATCTGCTGGCTCACCGCCGAAAACTCCTCGCTCGCGTTCGCAACGTTTTGCGCGTTGTCGGAAATCGATTCGATAACCTCGCGGAGGCTTGCCTGCATCTCATTGATTGACCGTGTCAACTCTCCTAGTTCGTCTTCGCTGGTCACGGCGAGTTCCTTCTTCGTCAAATCCCCGGCCGCGATCGCTCGAGCCTGCTCGAGAACGGCCCCAGTAGATTTCGAGATACTGCGGCTTAGGAAGACTGCCACCGATATCCCCACAACGAGTGCGACCAGCGTAACGATGGTAATCGTCAGAAATAAGGACGTATTGCTTGCGGCGATTTGCGCTTTCTCCTCGTTCAGCAGCTGTAATTGCGATTCGACCATTTCATTCAGGTCTTGTTTGATGGCATTGTTAATTGTGATCGCTTGATCCGAAAAGAAGTCGCCCGCCTTCACGACCGCTTCCATCGAGCGCCCGGTCGCACGCGCAATAGCCTCATCGGACACTCGTTTGTATTTCGGCGCTTCTTCCTTTATTCGCGCCAACCGGTCTCGGTTTTGTTGGCGCTTCCATCCAACTGACAACTCCGTCAGCTCACTCAAGTCTTTGTCGATATTTGCCCAACCCTCGTCGTACGATTTCAGAGCGGCCTCTCTCCGCCCTGAGTCGGTACCCGCCAGGATTGCCTGGCGCGACTTGCTCGCGACGAAGTTCAAATTACTTTGCAAATCGCGATCGCGTTCAATAGTGGGAACCCTGCTGGTGAGCACGTATTCCTCTAGCTTCTGCCCTTGCGCTACCCGGATGTAAGAAATCACACCTATGGTCATCGTAAAGACCAGGACAACTCCATATCCCAGTGCCAGCTTCGCTCCAATTCTCAGTTTCATGGCCTTCCTCTCCTCATGCCTACCAGTGGTTTCGCTATCAGGGCCTCGCTCAGCTCCCTGACTGCTGTCCCCATTTCTCTAGCTGAATTATCTTTTCTGTGTCCAGTACCAGCAGCAACCTGCCCTCCAGCTTGCAAACGTGCGTCGTCGCCATGCGCACACCCGGCTTCAGCGTTTCCGTCGGTTTTTCAAACAGTTCCGTGTCCACATCCATGACATTGCCGATCTTGTCCACCACCAGGTTCATCGGGCCTTCCGACGTGCGCACCACGATCATCATCGACTGATTTCCGGAGTGGCTGGCGGGCAGATCCAGCCGCGTATTCAGATCGATTGTGGTGATGATTTGCCCGCGAAGGTTGATGATTCCCGACAGCACCGGCGGACACAGCGGCACGGCCGTGATCTCCTGGAATTCCATTACCTCTTGCACTTTCTCGATTGGCACACCGAAGCAGATGTCGTTCAGATAAAACGTCGCGTATTTCTGGTTAGCCGACATCTTCCGCCTCCGCTCTCTCACCGGCCATAACCGGCTCGGCTTCCACGCCGTCGCGTAATCTCTCGAACAGTTCGTCCATTTCGAGCAGTTCCGTCACGCGTTCGTGCACTACCAGAGTCCCCCGCACGCCGGCTCGGCTTGGTGGATGCAGTTTTTCCGCCTCGAGTTTGGCGATTCCCAGAATCTTGTGCACTTCCAGGATGACGTCGTTGCGCGTTGCAGTCTTCACCACCACCGCGGAGATCTTCCCGGAATTCTCCTCCGGATGCAGTCCTTCCTCGGTACGCCGGTGACTGCGCCGCTCGTCCAGCAACTCGATCAGTGATACGACTGGCACGATTTCTCCCCGATACTGCATCACGAATTTCCCGGCCAGCCGTTCCTTCGACGCTTGGTCGAACTCTTCGAGCCGCTGCACTCTTTCGAGGGGCATGGCCATCCGTTCGCCATCCGGGCCGCCTATCAGCAACAAGGTCAACTTCTCCTTCTTGCTGCCGGTCTCCGCTTCCGCGCTCCGCTGCTGTTCTCTTGGAACCATTCCCGCCCGGCGCGCCAGTGCCGCAATGTCTAAAATCAGGGCAACCCGGCCATCCCCCAACACCGCTGCACCCGCATACAGCGCAATATTCTTGAACCGTTTGTCGAGCGGTTTGATGACGATCTCTTCCGTGCTGCGTACGCTATCCACCTGCAGCGCGACCTGCCGCCCTTCCGTGCGCACTACCACCAGGTTGATCGTGCTGTTCTTCCGCGCCGTTCCTTCTTTCAATCGCAGCTCTTCCCGCAAATTCAGCAATGGCAACACCGTGCCGCGGAACCGGAAGATCGATACGCCGTCGATCGACTGGATCTGCTGCTCTGCCGCTTCGGCGTCGATCGCGATCATCTCGACCAACGCCGACTGGGGAATCGCGAACACGGATGGTCCGCTCACTATCGTTAGCGCCGGAATGGTTGCCAGTGTGAGCGGGATCTCCAATCGCAGCGTCGTGCCCTTGCCTCGGGTGCTTTCGAGCTTCGCTCTGCCCCCAATCCGCTCGATGTTCGTTTTCACCACGTCCATGCCCACGCCGCGGCCCGATACGTTTGTGACCCGTTCCGCGGTCGAGAGCCCCGGCAGAAAAATCAGGTTCAACTTCTCAGAGTCACTCAGCTTGTCCGCGCTTGCGGCTGCAACCAGCCCTTTTTCGACAGCTTTTTGTTTAACCCGCTCGGCGTCTATGCCCGCGCCGTCATCTGCAATCAGCAGGTGGAAATTTCCCCCTTCGTGGAACGCCCGGATCCCCACAAGGCCCTCTTCTGCCTTTCCGGCGGCCGCGCGCCTTTCCGGGTTTTCGATGCCGTGGTCGATCGAATTTCGCAGGATGTGCGTTACCGGGTCCTTGATCGCTTCCAGCAGCGACTTGTCCAGTTCCGTGTCGCCGCCTTGTGTTTCCAGTCGGACCTTCTTCCCCATGTCTTTGGAAGTGTCGCGTACGATGCGCGGCAGCTTGTCAAACAGCTGGCTGACCGGCTGCATGCGGGTCTTCATCACGTTTTTCCGCAGTTCCGAGGTGACGTAGTTCAATCCGTGCACCGTGGCGTTCAGGTTGCGTTCGTTGCTGTCGAGCGCCAATTGCAGCAAGCGGTTGCGTAGCAGCACCAGTTCACTGACCAGGTTCATCTGTTTCTCGAGCAGGTTCACGTCCACACGGATCGTCGCGTCCTTGCTCTCTTCCGCCGGCTTGTCTCGCAGAATTTCGTCCACTTGCTGCAGCGTGATCACGCCCAGACTGACCAGGATCTCCCCGATTTTGCGCGGGTCGCCTTCTTCCTGCATCTGCAACGCCTGTAGCACCGCTTCCACCGGTACGCTGCCCTTGCGCACGAACGCTCCGCCGCTCTTCTTGGCCAGCACCTCGTGCTTCGTCTTTTTTGCCTTCAGTGGCTCAGGCGCATTAGCCGTTGCGGTCTTTACCGTCTGCTCGGCCGTGGGTGCTGCCTTCGACGGCTTCTCCACAGTGGTTCCTGGCTGGGACGCTGCATCGGTCTTCTTCCCGGCTTGCTCCTGCAGCTTCTTCAGTTTCGCAATCAATTCGCTCGAATCGGCATTCCCTTCGGATTCGGTCGACTCAATCTCCTGCAAGTGGCCGCGGACGCGGTCAACCATCTCCAGCAGGCAATCCGCGCACTCTTCCGTCAACTCCAATTCGCCATCCCGCAAACGGGACAACAGGCTTTCGCCCGCGTGTGTCAACGCTTCCAGCCGCGTAAATCCGAGAAAACCGCAGGTGCCCTTGATCGTGTGAATCGTCCGGAAAATGCTCTTCAGCAACTCCCGGTTCCCTGGGTCGTTTTCCAGCTTCACGAACTCCTGGTCCAAACGGTCCAGGTTTTCCGCGCTTTCGGTCAGGAAATCTTTTACTAGCTCGTCCACGTCGCTTCCTCGCTTGGCCGCGCTTTTGCTTCGCCGGCCCTAAAACCTGAATTTTGCCGTCAATTCCTTTAACGCATTGGACATCTTCGCCAATTCCTGTGCCGCTTTCTCCGAATCGGCGGCGCCATGCGATGTGCTCTGCGCGGCCTCAGCGACCCCCGAAATGTTTTTGGTGATTTCCTGCGAACCGCGCGCGGCGTCGCTCACATTGCGGGTCATCTCGTTGGTTGTGGCGTTCTGTTCTTCCACGGCGGAGGCGATCGTGGTGGAGATGTCGTTGATCTGGTTGATGATCGAGCTGATCGTCCCGATCGCGTCCACAGACTCTTTCGTGTCGGTCTGAATCGTCTCGATCTTCCGGCTGATGTCTTCCGTGGCTTTCGCGGTTTCCTTGGCCAGCTCCTTCACTTCGTTCGCCACTACT
Source organism: Dongiaceae bacterium (assembly GCA_035499255.1). Classification (GTDB taxonomy): domain Bacteria; phylum Acidobacteriota; class Terriglobia; order Acidiferrales; family UBA7541; genus Acidiferrum. The sequence goes on from DATJZF010000049.1 coordinate 68,308, forward strand.
GCGAATCCCTTGCCCGCTTCGCCGGCGCGCGCCGCTTCAATCGTGGCGTTGAGTGCCAGTAGATTGGTTTGTTGCGCGATGGAGGTGATCACCTTGATGACCTCGCCGATTTCCGCGCTCGATTGCCCGAGCTTGGTGATCGTATGGTTGGTTTTCTGCGCCACACTCACCGCGGAATTCGAAACCTTTGCCGCATCAGACGCATTCTTGGCGATGTCCTTGATACTCGCGCTCATTTCTTCCGTCGCTGTGGCCACCGTCTGCAGATTTTTGTTCACCTCTTCCGATGCCGCGCTCACCACGTTGGCCTGGCTCGAGGTCTCTTCGGCGTTCGCGCTCATCTGCTGGCTGGTTCCCGTCAATTCCTCCGCCGAAGATACCAATGAGTTGGTGGTGTCGGCGATCTGCAGGATGGCCGCATGCACCTGCGAGCTCAGCCGGTTGACCGCTTCGCTCAGCGCCTCAAAATCGCCGGCGTACCGCGTGCTGATTTTCGCGGTCAGGTCCCCGCCCGCCAGCCGCCCGATGGTCTCGGCCACCTCCCGCAGCGGCCCAATCACTGCGTCTAGCGTGTGGTTGACGCCTTCGACGATTTTTCGGAAATCGCCTCCATGATTGGTCGCGTCCGCGCGCGTCGACAGCTTCCCTTCCACTGCGGCCTTCGCCAGCATATTTGCATCGCCGACCAGCGCGTTCACCGCGTCGATGCAGGTGTTCAGGTTGTTCTTGAGGGTGTTGAAGTCGCCGTTGTAGTTGTCACTGATCTTTGCGGGAATGATCCCTTTGCTGATTTTATCGACATAATCGGCGGCCACGTTCAGAGGGCCGATCACCGCGTCCAGCGTCGCGTTCACTCCTTCCACCACCTTTCGGTAGTCGCCATGATGCTTCGAGGCGTCCGCGCGCGTTGACAATCTTCCTTCCACCGCCGCCTTCGACAGCATCGCCGCGTCCGCCAGCATGGCGTTCAGCGCCTGCTTTTGTTCGGTGACATCCGTGGCATATTTCACCACCTTGAACGGCTTGCCGCTCAAATCCAGGATTGGGTTGTAGGACGCTTCGATCCACACTTCTTTGCCGCCTTTGCCAATCCGCTTGTACTGCGCGGCTTGGTATTCGCCGCGATTGAGCGTGGCCCAGAATTCTTTGTACTCGGAGCTCTGCCGGTACTGCTCATCGACAAAGATGCTGTGGTGTCTTCCCTGGATCTCTTCGAGGGTGTACCCTAACGCGTTCAGGAATTTCTGGTTGGCCGTCAGTACTGTGCCGTCCATACTGAATTCGATTACCGCCTGTGCCTTGTGAATCGCGGCGATCTGGCCCTCATAGTCCGCGCTTTGCAGTTTCTGCCGGGTAATTTCAGTCGCGAACTTCACCACCTTGTATGCTTTGCCGTCTCTGCCGATGACGGGGTTGTAGATTCCAGCGAGCCAGACTTCTTTCCCGCCTTTGCCAAATCGTTTGAACTCGGCGGCCTGGTACTCGCCGCGATTCAGCTTTGCCCAGAACTCCCGGTATTCGTAACTGTCGGCCTCCGACGGCGCCAGAAACATGCTATGCTTCCGGCCCTTGATCTCTTCGAGTGTGTATCCCATCAGCCGCAAGAAACGATCGTTCGCGTTGAGAATCGTGCCATTCATATCGAATTCGACGACCTCCCGCGACTTGCAGACCGCCGCGATTTGATTCGCGCAGTCGTCGCGCTTTTCCTGTTCGATTGCTGATTCGGGTTGCTCTTCCAATACGGCTACCGCGGACTTGTGATGGTTCCTTGACATCGCTTTTCTTCCTTTTGCGGCTCAGCCGCCTGTACTCTTCCGCTCTCCCAATCTCTGCCTGAAGAACTGCCCTGCCTTCAGTCAAACTCTTTATTCCTGATCGCCGAATCAATGCCTCGCGGCCGAATCCTCCCCGCCCGCAACGGTTTTCTCCGTGTCCAGCACCAACAACAACTGGTCCTTGAGTTTGTAGACGCCTTGCACCAGCTCCCGCATGTGCGCTTGAAGCGTCTCCGGCGGCTGTTCGGCACAGTCTTCCTTCACCTCGATGACATCCCCAATCTCGTCCACCAGGAGGCTCACCGTTTCGCCATCCGCGCGCACCACCACGTTCATCGGTTTTCGATTCTCCTGCAGTTCCGGATAGCCGAGCCGCTTACGTAGGTCGTACGCCACGACGATCTGTCCCCGCAGGTTTATCAGTCCCCGGATCACCGCAGGCGCCAGCGGCACTCGCGTCATTTCTTGATACCGGATGACTTCCTGTACGCTCTGCACCGGCACGGCAAAGTGTTGCTCTTCGATCGAGAAGGTGCAGAATTGCTGCGACTCTTTCACCCTACTTCTCCTCTCCCGCCGCTTCGCCTTCGTCGAAGCTCGGAATCGCGCTGCGAATCAAGCTGTGGACATCGAGCAGATCGGTCACTTTCTCTTGAATTACAGCCGAACCGATGAGTCCTTTGCGCTTCGAAGGATGCTGCTGCAAGAACGACTCCTCCACGATGTCCAGGATGCGGTCGACCACCAGGCCCACTCTCCTGCCGCCCTCCGAATACACCACTACCTGCGTCATCGCCGCCCCTTCTGTGGATCCAACTCCTTGCCCACCTCCCAGGACGTCCGCCACGCGCAGCAGCGGCATGATTTCGCCGCGGTATTGCACTACCTGCTGGTCGCCCGCTTTTTCAATCGATTCCTTCTTGAATTCTTCGAGTCGTGCCACCAGCGATAGCTGCATCGCCAGGCGCCCCTCCGCGCCACATTGCATCAGCAGCATCGTCTGTTTCTCTCCGCCCTCCGCCGACGTGGCTGCGTCCTTGGCGGTCATGGCGCGTTCTCGGTTCTCGCCGATGACGCTGGCCCGTTGCGCCAATCCCATCACGTCAAGAATCAACGCCACCTGGCCGTCACCCATAATCGTTGCGCCGGCAAACGCGTTGACGCTCTTCAACTGCTTGCTCAACGGCTTCACCACGATCTCTTCAGTGTCGTTGATCTCGTCGACCACCAGCCCAAATTGGCGGTCTTCCGCCTGCAAAACCACGATATTGACCGCCTCTCCCTTTTCCCGTTTTGTTCTTGCGCCTTCGGGCTTCCCCTCAACCCGGCCGTTTAGTTCATGTTCGAGATAAACCAGTGGCAGCAATTGTCCGCGCAAGCGATATACCGGTGCGCCGCTCAGCATCTCTATACCCTTGCGAGCGTTCTCCCCCTCTAGCCACACTAATTCGAGCAAGCTCACTTGCGGAATTGCGTAGCGCTCCTCCGCGGCGCTGACAATCAACGCCGGGATGATCGCCAGGGTCAGCGGTATCTTCATACGCACCGTCGTACCCTGCCCGGCCTTCGACTGCACGTCTACCGTCCCGCCAATCTTTTCGATATTCGTCTTCACCACATCCATGCCGACGCCTCGGCCGGATACGCTGCTCACCTTTTCCGCCGTCGACAATCCGGGCAGGAAAATCAGGTTTGCAGTTTCCCGTTCCGTCAGTCGCGTGACTTGTTCCGGCCGGATCAGCCCGCGCTGCAGTGCCTTCTTGCGAATCTTCTCGGCGTCCAGGCCCGCTCCGTCATCGCTGATCTCGATGTTCACCTGGCCGCCCTCGTGATAGGCCCGCAGATGCAGCATTCCTTCGGGGCCTTTTCCGGCAGCTGTACGTTTTTCAGGCGCCTCGATGCCATGATCCACGGCATTCCGCACCAGATGTGTCAGCGGATCCTTAATCGCTTCGACAATCGTCTTGTCCAGCTCCGTGTCTTTCCCCTCCATCTCAATGCGTACTTGCTTGCCGCAGCTCATCGCCAGGTCGCGAACCGTGCGCGGAAATTTACTCCAAAGGTTCCCTATAGGCTGCATGCGCGTCTTCATTACGCTCTCTTGCAGCTCCGTAGTGATCAGGTTCAGGCGCTGGCTTGAGACCGCCAAGCTATGGTCGTCTGCCTTTTGCATGTATTGCACGATGTGGTTGCGCGCCAAAACGAGCTCGCCCACCAGATTCATCAGCTTATCGAGCAGGCCCACGTCTACTCGGATCGTGCCTTCTGTCATGGCTGCTTTGGCCGATTGCTGGACCTGTAGCGCCGCGACCACGTCCTGCGTCTTCACCGCACCACGTTCCACCAGGATCTCCCCCAGCGGGCGCGTATCTCCCTCAAGTTGTTTCTGGATCGCTGCGGCCACTTCTTCCGGGGCCGCCATATTTCGCTCGACGAGGATCTTGCCCAGCAGCCTTACCGCTTCACCTAGGAATCCCTCGGCCTTCCCGGACTCCGCTTCCGCAGCCTCGTTCGAAACGACCTCCGGCTTCCCCGTCATCGCCGCTTCCGCGGTCGACGTCTCCCGCGTCTGCCCTCTTTCCTCGTGCGTTTCCACCTCTCCGTCGCACTGGAGCGTTGTCAGCGTGGCAATCAGCGCGCAGTCGTCTCGCTCCCCTTCGTTTCCCCGCGCCTCTATGCTGTCGAGCATCTCCCGCACTGCATCCACCATTTGCAGCAGAACCGTGGTACGTTGCGCGTTCAGTGCAATGGCCCCGTCGCGCAGCTGGCTCAACAGGTTTTCGCCCGCATGTGCCAGGGATTCGAGTTTGCCAAACCCCAGAAAACCGCAAGTTCCCTTGATCGTGTGGATCGTCCGAAAGATGCTCTTCAGGAGTTCAGGATCATCCGGCTCGCTTTCCAGCTTCACGAAATCCTGATCTAGATGGTCCAGATTTTCGCGGCTCTCTTGCAAGAAATCCTTGATCAGATCATCCATCTCGCTTACGCACCTTCACGCCGTCACCTTGGATTGCAATTCCCTTGCCAGCGATTTTGAACTCCTCCCCTCGAGCCCCCCTCTCACACTTCTATTTCTCTTGTTTTCTCCGGTTTCGAGCCACTCCTGCTTTTCCTCGTACCACCCGACTTCTTCGCAACTGCTGGTCTCCTGCACCGAATTGGTTCAGTCGGCCGCCTTTGTCCCAAAAGCGCTCTTTTCCTCGCTCCCTTCTGCTTGCTTTTGACGCCAACCCGTTCCTCCCTTTACACTGCCTTTATGCGCTCGACTTACGACGCCCCCCGCGTCCGTTTCGACTGGCGGGGTTTCATCACCCCCGGCGTAAAACTTCTCGTTCTGCTTTGTACGGGCGTATTTCTCTTTCAGACTCTTCTCGAGTTGCTTTTTCCCCGCGGCTACGCCTGGTTCATACATGAATTTGGTCTGATTCCTCGAGGTGTGATTCCCGGTCTGCGCATTTGGCAACCGGTTACCTACATCTTTCTGCACGGTGGATTGCTGCACATCCTCATCAACATGCTCATGCTCTGGATGTTCGGCCGGAATCTCGAAGAGGTATGGGGAAAGAAGCGATTTCTCAACTACTTCTTCATCTGCGGAATTGGAGCGGGTCTCGTCACGATTGTCGTCAAGTTCATCCCCATGTTCTGGGGATACCGGCCATCAGACATCCCGACGATTGGCGCGTCGGGTGCAATCTTCGGCATCCTGATTGCCAATGCGATCCTGTTTCCAGACCGGCAAATCTGGCTGTTCCCGCTCCCCGTCATGATTCCCATGCGGCCCTTTGTCCTCGTTATGGCCGCCATTGAGTTCTTCAGTACCCTCGGTTCCAGCGGCGACAATGTGGCCCACTTCTGCCACCTCGGCGGTATGCTGGTCGGCTGGCTTTATCTGCGCCGAGGCTCGTTCCTATTCCGCGTCCGGAATGAGATGTCGGACTGGCGTTATCAGCGGAATCGCCGCAAGTTCGAAGTGTTCATGAAGAAACACAAAGACGAGCCACCTTCCAGCCCCGACCACTGGGTCAACTAATTTTTCTTCAGTATGTGTCATCCGAAGTGGCGTCTTCGTCCGATGAATGCCCTATCCTGTGTGCTAGCCTTGGCCACTTTCATTTGTCATCCCGAGTGTAGCGAGGGATCTGCTTTTTCCCGGCTTCTTTGCTTCTTTGCTTCTTTCCTTCTTTCCTTCTTCCATCTCTCAACTTGCTCTTCCAATCACATGAAACTTCATGAAATTCGTCGTTCCGTGAATCCCCATGGGCGTTCCTGCCACAATCCCGATCACATCGCCCTTTCGGACCAATCGCTCCTCCATCAACCGCTTTTCTGCAATTGCCGCTAACCCATCGATTTTCTTGATGTCCACAATCGTCCGTGAAGTCACGCCCCAAAGCAGCGCCATTCTCCGCCGTGTTTCGGCTTCGGGCGAAAAAGCGATGATGGGCACCAAGGGCCGGTAGCGCGACACCAGCCTCGCGGTAAACCCGCTGTGCGTGAATACCGCGATCAGCTTCATGTGCAGCTCACGCGAGGCGTGGCACACCAGTTCCGCCACGGTCTCCGCCACCTTCAATCTCTCGTGGGACGCCGGCCGCGGAAACTCATGAATGCTCGCTTCGGCCTCCTCGATGATCCGCGCCATCATCGTCACCGCTGCCACCGGATACTTCCCCGTGGCCGTCTCCGCGCTCAGCATTACCGCGTCCGAGCCATCAAAGATCGCGTTCGCCACGTCTGAAGCTTCCGCGCGAGTTGGCCGCGGATTCTCCGTCATCGATTCCAGCATCTGCGTCGCGGTGATAACCGGCCGCCGGTACTCCCGAGCCCGCGAGATGATCTCCTTCTGTACCACGGGCACTCGCTCGGGGCTCATCTCCACACCCAGGTCCCCGCGCGCCACCATCACCCCTTCCGACACCTCCAGAATTTTGTCCAGATTTTCGATCGCCTCCGGTTTCTCCAGCTTGGCGATCACCGGGATCTTCTTTTTCGTACGCTTGACCAGCGATTTCGCTAGCAGGATATCTTCGGGGCGCCGCACGAAACTCACCGCGATGTAATCCGCGCCTTGCGCAGCCGCGAACCGCAAATCCGCGCGGTCCTTCTCCGTGAGGGCCGGCACGTGCAACTTCGCTCCTGGCAGATTGATCCCCTTGTGCTCCCCCAGCACGCCTCCATTTACCACCTGGCAGATCACCTCGGAGTGCGTCGTCTTCTCCACTCGCAACTCGATTAAGCCATCGCTCAGTAAAATCCGATCGCCGGCATGCACCTCTCGGGGGAGCGGATGAAACGTCGTGTTTACCCGTGTCGAATCCCCCAGCACTTTTGCTGTCGTGATCACGAACTTCTGGCCCGCCCGCAGCAAAACCGTTCCACCACCCGCCAGCGCTCCTGTCCGGATCTTCGGTCCCTGCAAGTCCACCAGAATCGCCACTGGCTTTTGGAAACGGTTGGCCGCTTCACGTAGCATGGCAAAACTCTGCGCGTGCTCTTCGTGACTACCGTGCGAAAAATTCAACCGCGCCACATCCATGCCCGCTTCAATTAGTTTGCGGATCATGCGCGGGGAACGCGTGGCGGGACCAATCGTGCAGACGATTTTCGAATGCCGCGAAATCATCGCCGAAACTCTCCGTTGTCTTAACCAGATGATACTACCGCGTGACCGAAAACTCCGCTGCGATTCGGGTGATTAAATCAATCCCCTTCGCAAACGATGCCAACGGTAGACGTTCGTCGTCTCCATGTGCCCGGGCCTCGTCCTCTTCTGTGATGGCATACGGCATGAGCCCGTAAGACTGCACATTGTGCAGCCGCAATTGTGCCGAATCCGTGGCCCCTGTCGAAAGGTACGGTAATACAGGTGCCCCACCGAACTCCTTTGCGCACACTTCCGTGATCAGGCTGTAAAAATTGCTCTCTATCGACGAGTTCGGCGCCGCCAATCCGCCGTCTGGCAAGATCTGCAGCTTCACTTGCGGATCGTTCACCAGCTTGTTCAGTTCATTTACCAGCACGTCAATCGTATCCCCCGGCAACAGCCGCACATTCACCATTCCCTTCGCTTCAGACGGAATCACGTTCACTCGCACACCCGCTTGCAGCATGGTCGGCGCAATCGTGTCACGCATCATCGAATTCCACGCCGGATTCATGTCAGAGAGCACCCGCTGCGCGTGCTCGCCGCGATCCGGCGTGTCGATCACTCGAATCCATTTCGCGGTCTCATCGTCTTCCACGCCCGCCAGTCCTTCGAAGTACCGCCGCACGACCGATGTCAAATGCACAGGCGCCTGGTAATTCCCCATCTTTTCGATCGCTGCCGCCAGATGCACAACCGGATTGTCTTTCGTCGGTCGCGACGCATGCCCGGCTTTGCCTGTCGCAGTAACCGCTATATTCACGGACACTTTTTCTGCAACTTGCACTCCCACGTACTGCACCTTGCCGTTCTTCATCATCACCCGGCCGCCCTCATTCAGAGCGTATCCGGCGGCGAACTTGTCCCAGTACTTTGCGATCAGAATCCTCAGGCTCGCATCCCCAAACTGTTCCTCGTCCGTCGTCGCCAGAAAAATCACGTCGCGATTGATGTGCACGTTCCCGCGCTTCAGTGCAATGAACGCCGCCAGGTTCGCCACCAGCATGCTCTTGTCGTCCAGCGAACCTCGCCCGTAAAGATAGCCGTCCTTGATCACTCCCCCAAACGGGTCTACGGTCCATTTGCTCTTGTCGACGCCAACGACGTCCATGTGGGCTACCAACAGCAACGCTTTCGATGGATCAGCCACTATCGCGCTTCGCAGGCGCGCTACCACCGCGCTTCTCCCCGGCGCCACATCCAGCAACTCCGGTGTCACTCCCTCTTTCGTCAGGATGTCCGCGATATATTTCGCTGCGGCCTGTTCGTTCCCCGGTGGATTGGTCGTGTTGATTTTGATCAGGTCGACGAGCCAGTTCTGCGCCTCGCGTGCCAGCCCGGATGTATCCCCCACGAGTGAACCATTGTCCGGAATCCCCATCCCCGGCGACGGCTGCCCCACCTGCGCCCGCGCCGGCCCAGCCCCCAACACGCCGGTCAAGGCGGTCCACAATATCAAGAAGCTCACACGCTTCCAATTCACACGCACCCCCGCTCAGTTGCGTTTTGCACCTTCAGAATTCCATACTAGCATGCGGCTCTTGACGCGCCTGCTGCGCTCGGCCCCTTGTAGTGCTCAATTTGTACTTGTACTCGAGTTCGGGGTCAGACGACGGCCCGGGTATTTACTGCATCTCAATTGTGTTGGCCTTGGGGGTTTTCGAATGAATCGTGGTTTCCGCTCTCGTTTCCTGGCATTTCTCTGGATAGCCTCGCTGCTCCCGCTCGCGTTACTTCCTATTGCCGCACAGGCTCCCCCGGGGCCTCAGGGCACCCCTCCGCCCTCCACCGCCCCTTCACCCTCGATCCAACAGCCCCAAGGACCGCCCAAACAAAAGCAGCCGCAAGAGTCCGGCGTCACCATCTCCGTCGAAGTGCCCGTCGTTACCCTCGACGTCATCGCCACCACACAGCACGGCGACATTATCCCAGGCCTGAAAAAAGAGAACTTCCGCATCCTCGAAGACGGCCAGCCACAGACCATCACCAACTTCGGTCCCACCGACGCGCCCATCACCATGGTTCTTCTTGTCGAAAACAGCGCGCGTTTCTACGGCTGGTTTTCCAGTCAGGCCAAATATTGGGCGGATGCCTTCTTTCCAAATCTCAATCAGAAGGATTGGATCGCCCTCGAAACTTTCGATATGAAGACGCACATCGAAGCCGACTTCACCCAGGATAAGAATGAAGTCCGTCAGACCCTCTACCGCATCTACTTTCCGGGCTTCAGTGAATCCAACGTTTTTGATGCAGTCCTTGAAACCGTCGACCGCCTTAAAGATGTAAAAGGCAAGAAATCCATTCTCTTGCTCGCGACCGGCGTGGATACGTTCTCTAAACACACTCTCGACCAAACGCTAAAGCAGCTTCGCGGCACTGATGTCACGATCTTCGCGGTTGGCGTCGATAAGCCCATCACCAACTATCTCGACATGCACCGCTCGCTCGGCAGTATGGCTCGCATGGACTACCTCCAAGCCGAAAATCAGATGAAGACTATCGCGGGAATGACCGGCGGCTTCTCCTGGTTTCCTCAGTTCGATGGTGAAGTCCCGGGGATCATGCGGGAGGTCGCGGAATTTCTGCGCCATCAATACAGCATCACCTACACGCCAAGCAACACCGCCGCCGATGGTAAGTATCGCAAAGTGAAAGTGGAACTCGTCGCGCCCGACGGCACTCCGCTCACCGTCACCGACCAAAAAGGCAAGAAACTGAAGTGGGTCGTCTACGCTCGCGAAGGTTACACTGCCCCCAAAGGGGGCGTCGGCGACTAATCTGGAGTGCTCGCGCCTCCCCAAGCTCGATACCTTCACCGCGACACGATCCGCTGCAGCTCTTCTGCCGCCGCGATCACCTGCGCACTCACCCCTTCGTCTCTACTTCCTCACTCTCAAATCCTTCCCCGTCATATCCCCCGGCACAGGCTCCCCCAAAATCCCCAGCATCGTCGGCGCAATATCTCTCAGCGCCCCTCCAGGGGCCAGCCGCAACCCATCATCCTCGCTCACGCAGATAAACGGCACCGGATTCGTCGTGTGATACGTATGCGGCCCGCCAGTCCTTGGATCGACCATCGTCTCCGCATTCCCGTGGTCCGCCGTGATGATCCAGGCTCCCCCGCGAGGCTTCAACGCCTGATAAATTCGCGCTAACCCCGCATCCACCGCTTCCACTGCCTTGATCGCCGCTTCCAGCTTCCCCGAATGGCCCACCATATCGGCGTTCGCGAAGTTCATAATAATCGCGTCGAACTCGCCCTTCTCGATCGCGTTCACCACCGTATCCGTAATTCCACCCGCCGACATCTCCGGCTTCAGGTCATAGGTCGCCACTTTCGGCGACGGCACCAGGATCCGTTCTTCACCCGTAAACGGCTTCTCCACGCCACCGTTGAAAAAATACGTCACGTGCGCATACTTCTCTGTCTCCGCGCACCGCAAATTCTTGTACTGCAGCTCCTGAAATACTTGCGCGAGTATGTGCTCTAGCTTCTCAGGCTGGATTACGCACCTCAGCCACGGCCAATTCTTGTCGTACTTCGTCATCCCCACATAAAACAGGTTCTTCGGCCGCTTCGGGTCAGCAAACTTGTCGAAGTCTGGCGCTTCCAGCGCATAGGTCATTTGCCGCGCGCGGTCAGCCCGGAAATTGTAGAAGATCACCGCGTCGTCATCGTGAATCAATCCCACCGGCGCGGCATTTGGCCCCGTTCCTTTCGTAATGACCACCGGCTTCACAAACTCATCCGTTACGCCCTGCTCATAACTCGCCTGCAGCGCCGCCACGGGATCGCTGTTCTTGTGTTCCGCTTCGCCATGCGCCAACGCGCGATATGCCAACTCCACGCGCTCCCATCGGTTGTCGCGATCCATTGCGTAGTAGCGGCCCACCACCGTCGCGATCTCGCCCACGCCCAGTTCGCGCATTTTCTGCTGCAACCGCCGCACGTAATCCCGTCCGCTCTCCGGAGGAGTGTCGCGCCCGTCCATGAAGCAATGCACGAACACCTTCTCTACCTTCTGCTTCTTCGCCATCTCTAGCAGCGCAAACAGATGATTGATGTGCGAGTGCACCCCGCCATCGCTCAATAAGCCCAGAAAATGCAGTTGCCTCTGCCGCCCGCGCTCCATCGCTTGCTGAAACAACGGCACCTGCTCCAACTGGCTGTTCGCAATCAGCAGATCGATGCGCGTGATGTCCATGTGCACGATTCGCCCTGCGCCGATGTTCATGTGCCCCACTTCGCTGTTGCCCATCTGACCTTCCGGCAGCCCCACGAACGGTCCAGAAGTCTGAATCAGTGTGTTGGGAAACTTTTTCAGCAACTCGTCATAAGTCGGCTTGCGCGCCAGCGCAATCGCGTTCCCCTTCGTCTCTGCGCGATATCCCCATCCATCTAACACCGTCAACACAATCGGTTTCGGTCGTTTGCTCATAGGTTTTCAGAATACACGAATTCGCTTTTTCGGCGAGGTTCGCAAAACACCCCGCTGTGACGCGTGAACATTTTGGATGGACTCCGCGAATTTATACCCTACGCTCGAACAAATTCCCTCAGCGCCCCCAGCAGCCGCTCCTCTTCTTCCATCGTGTTGTATTGCACCAGCCCAATACGCAGCATCCCGCCCTTTGACTCCACGCCCAGCCGCTCGCTCAAATTCAACGCGTAGTAATTTCCATCCCACGCAAAAATCCCCCGATCGCCCAGGAATTTCGCGATTTCATTCGGATGCCGGCCCTCGATTCGAAACGACAATGTCGAGCACCGTTCTGCGCTCCGCGCCGGGTCGGTAATCCCGTAAATCTTCAGTCCAGGGATTGCCTGCAAGCCCTCAATCAACCTCCAGATTAATCTCGTCTCATGCTCCATCGTGGCCCGGTATGCCGCCGCGAGCGCCTCGCGCCGCCTCTGCGCGCCCGCATCGCTATGCCTCCCAACTCCCGCAATGTACTCTACCGCCGCGCCGATCCCCGCAATCAACTCATGCACCTGTGTTCCCGACTCCCACTTATCCGGCAACTGATCCGAGCACGGCCGCACCTTGTACGGCTTCAACCTTTCCAGATGCTCCCGCTTTCCGTACAACGTCCCCATATGCGGCCCAAAAAACTTGTACGGCGAACAAACTAGAAACTCGCAATCCAGCTCCTTCACATCAATCAGCCCGTGCGGTGCGTAATGCACCGCGTCGATGTACACCCACGCGCCCGCCGAATGCGCCATCTTCGTAATTTCCGCCACCGGATTAATGGACCCCACGGAATTCGAGGCGTAACCCACCGCCACCAGTCGCGTCTTCTCGCTCAGCGAATTCTTGAAATCCTCCATGTCCAGCGTGCAATCCTCGTCGCGAATATCCACTTGCCGGATCACAATGCCTTTTTCTTCCAGCACCTTCCACGGCGAAAAGTTCGCATCGTGGTCAAGCGTGGTCAGTACGATTTCGTCGCCAGCCCGTAATTCCCGCGCAATGGCCCGCGAAATCGCAAACGTGATCGTGGTCATGTTCTGGCCGAAGATCACTTCGTTCTGCTCGCAGTTGAAGAAATCCCCCATCGCCGCCCGGGATCCCGCGATGATCTCTTCCGTCCTCCGGCTCGTCAGGAACGCTCCGCCCGTGTTCGCATTGGCGGTCATCAAATAGCTCTGGATCGCCTGCATCACTTGCAACGGAACCTGCGTTCCAGCAGGCGCGTCCAGAAATGCTGCTGGTTGCCCATTCACCTGCGTCTGCAATGACGGAAACTGTGCCCGCACCCAGTTCACATCCAGTCCCGCCGCCGCGCTTCGATCCAGTCCCGCTGTGCTCATGTCTAGCTCCAAGGAGTCATTCGACAACATAGCATCTCACAATTCTCTTTTGGGGGTCGGAGCTTCAGCTCCGACATTTGGCTACGGCTGAGTATGGGCTTTAGCCCCTGAAGAAACTCCCGTGTTAGCATGGAGCTCCGTTCTCACTCACTGCCGCGGTGGCGCCGGCTATCAACTCTGCGCCACACATCATTTGAGGTCCGCAATGCTCGATACTTTCCCGGTGACCGATCGCACGCGCATCGTGCGCGAAGCGAATCGTGCCATCTACGATCGCGATGCCATCTATAAGATCCTCGACGAAGCCTTCCTCTGCCACGTCGGATTCTCTGACTCCGCCGGCCAGCCGTTCGTTATCCCAACCATGTTTGCGCGCGTCGGCGACACCCTCTACTTCCACGGCTCGGCCGCCAGCCGCACGCTCCGCGGCCTATCCTCCGGCATTCCAGTCTGCATAACGGTCACACTCGCCGACGGCCTCGTGCTCGCTCGCTCCGTCTTTAACCATTCCATGAACTACCGCTCCGTAGTCGCTCTCGGCCACGCCCAACTTATCGACGATTCCGCCGAAAAAGTCGCCGCCCTTCGCGCCTTCACCGAAAAACTCATTCCAGGCCGCTGGAACGACGCACGTCAGCCCAACGAAAAAGAACTAAAAGCCACCAGCATCCTCAAACTCCCGCTCGCCGAAGTATCCGCCAAGGTTCGCACCGGCGATGTCGAAGACGACGCCGACGATTACGCTCTCCCCGTGTGGGCTGGCGTCATTCCCCTGCGCCTCGTCGCTGACCCGCCCCTCCGCGACCCCCGTTGTGATCCTGCGATCCCCACTCCCTCTTACGCTGCGAACTATAAAAGGTAGCCAATCATGTCCGACAATTTCGTTCCAGCACCCATCAAGCCGCGCGTGCCCCTGAGCGTCTTCGATACTCTCGACGTTCGCGTCGGCACTATCGATCGCGTGGAAGAGGTCACCAACTCCGCCAAACTCATGCGTCTCATCGTTAATTTTGGCGATCACACCCGGAGCATCCTTGCCGGCATCAAGAAGGAGCGTGCGAATCCCCGCGAAATTGAAGGCAAACAGGCTCTTTTTGTCCTGAATCTCGAACCGCGCAGCATGGCCGGCGAGATCTCCGAAGGTATGCTCTTCGATTTGGGTTACGCCGACGGCTTAAATCCCATGCTGGCCATGCCCGAACGCCCCGTCCCCAACGGCACCCGCGCCGGCTGAGCGCCTTTGGAGTGCGAGAGCCCTGCTCTCGCTTTTCCCCCACCCGTGCGTGCCTCCGAACGACCAGCGGGAACTCTGCATCCCGCAACCCCGTGTTTTCTCTTCTCTCCTCGTTACAGCTCGCAAATAAGTACTTGAGAGTGCCCCATCCTTTGCGCGTTTTTGGCGCAAAGGGTAGGCTCTTACGTTCCAACGCCATCAACCTTCTTCTCTCCGGTCCTTTTTGGGCCTATCTTGCAAGCCACCAATGTTCCGTTCTTCGTTTTTAGTTATTTTCGGTTTTCCAGTTTCTACTTCTGACTATTCCGCGCCGTTGCTGCTCTCACAAAATCCGCCAACAATCCATACGCCGTCGCTTCCACGCCCGGATTATGCTCCACCACCGAAAATCCAATCACGTCCAGGTCGAATCGCACCGCCGAACTCGTTCCTTCCAGTCCCGCCATCGGATCGGTCAGCAACAGCAACTCCGGCGCCACCCGGCAATCCACTCCATCCCCACGTCGCTCCGCGCGGCATACCAGCTTGTACCGCATCCCTGCTCCGCGGACGGTTCGGATCTTCTCCTCACTCAACTCCCGTATCCCTGTCCGCTGCACGCTCTCCACTTTCGTCCGTACTCCCATCAATACCGTCGCCAGCGCGGCGGTCTTCACGGCCGCATCCCAGCCGTCCAGATCCTCTGCCGGATCCGTTTCCGCCACGCCCATCGCCTGAGCCCGTTTCACTCCCTCATCAAACGACCGGCCCTTCTCCACTTCGGTCAGCACCACGTTGCTCGTCGAGTTCAGCACTCCAGAAAAGCCGTGCAGTTCCGTGGCGGGCAATCCTAACGGAAACAATGAAAACACCGGCACGCCATCCATCACCGTCGATTCGAACAAGAATTGCCGCTTCTTTTCTCTCGCTAGCTGCACCAGCTCGGCATACGCGTGCACCAGCGGCCCCTTGTTCGCCGAAATTGCGTCGGCCCCGCATTCTAACGCGGTCACTAGATGTTCGATAGCCGGTTGCCCATCGGCGGTGTTTAGCGATGTGGCTTCGAAAAGCACATCCACCTTTCCCTGCGCGAGCCACTCCCGCACATTTCGTGCTGCCGGTGTCATTACTGGAAATCTCCCGCTCAGCGCGGCGATCGGGTTCAATCCCTCGGCATTGGCGATCCAGCCGATCCGCCGCGAAGCTACGCCCGTCAATCGCCAGCGCAGATCGTGCTTCCGCCGCAGTTCCAGTTCCTTCGATACCAGCAGCCGCAGCAGCGCCCGCCCCACGTTGCCAAATCCCACCAACCCCAAATTGTACGAAGGAATTGTCTTTCTCCTTTGCGCTCACCCGGGCACGGCTCGTAACCCAAGTACGCCCGGCACTAACAAAAGGTTGTCATCCTGAGCGCAGCGAAGGATCTCAACCGTCCCGCCCAGAACCAGCCAGCCGGTCCGTCTCGCCGCCAACCCTCCGCTTCCTCTGCTCCCCTCTGCGCACTCCGTGGTAACTCTTTCTTCCGTTCTTCCCTACCTCACCGCCGCCAACTTCGCCGTCGCCGCCGTAATCAGCGTCGATTCATCCTGCAGCACCTTCGCCACGCGTGCCGCGGATTGCTCCGCTTCCATCCATTTCTTCTGCTCCAGGTTCTCCCTCACTGCCGGGATCGCCTTCGCCGCATATCCGGTGTAGGCCCCTGGCGCATACAGCTCGTGTTTGTACCAGAACCGTCCAGGCAATCCCTCCTGCGTCGTCAGCTTGTGCTCGCTTTGCATCAGCATCTCGTTCACGTCCTTTATCGACGCGCTCGCCAATGGTGCTCCGCCGTTCGCGCTCACTTTTTCCAATACTTTCTGGTACTCTGCCGAACTCTTCGCCAGCGAGTCCACCGCATTGTCCAGCGGCGCGAAATTCAGGTGCGGTGGTACGTCTTCCTTTTTCGGAGTCACTCGCGGTTCCCGGGGATCTGTCGACGCCTCGAACGCCCCTTCCTGGATTTTCTGGTTTCGCTCCTGGATTTCGTCGCGCTGCTGATTCGCGAACTTCTCCACCTCCCGCACATACATCTTCACGTCATCCGCAAAATCCGTGAATTGAAATGGCAGCAGATCCGCGTCCGCCATCCGCATCATCGCTGTTCCGCCTGTTTGCGAGAGCGCTCTCCCATATACAAAGTCCTTGTCGCTGAAATGCGTGTACCAGTAAAAATCATCGTAGATCGAATGATAGATCCCGCCGTGGTCTTCGCCACCGAATCCGATTCCCAGCGACGCCACGCCCGCAAAATTGATGAATGGCGCATGGTCTGACCCGCCACCCAGCATGTCCATCCGCATATCATGCCGCTCGCGCAGTTCCCGTCGTTCTTCCGCCGAATTCGCGTCCGCGATCTCCTTTAATTGTGCGCGCTTCCACGCTGTCAGCTTCGTCTCCGGGTCCTGAATGTCCCGTGCCACATCGTTCATGAAATGTTCCAGCGTGTGGGATCCCTCTAATCCTAAAAAGCCGCGGCTGTTGCTGTCCGAATTGATATACATCACCGCATGCTTCTTCAAATCGTCGACGTGCGTCTCCACCCACTCCGTCGATCCCAGCAGCCCAGGCTCTTCACCGTCCCACGCGCAATAAATCAAGGTGCGTTTCGGCTTCCATCCCTGTTTCACCAACTCGCCCATTGCTCGCGCTTCCTCGAGCACCGTCACCATTCCCGATATCGGGTCCTCCGCGCCATTCACCCACGCGTCGTGATGGTTCCCTCGAATCACCCACTGCTCCGGAAATGTCGACCCGGGAATTTTGGCAATCACGTCGTACAGCGGCTTCATGTCCCAATTCGATGTCATTTTCAGGTGAACTTTCGCCGGCCCCGGCCCAATCCGGTATGTAATCGGCAGGCCGCCGCGCCATTCCCGGGGAGCCGTCTCCCCTCCAATCGCCGCCAGCAGCGGCTGCGCATCCTCATACGAAATCGGCAGCACTGGAATTTTTGTTAAGCTCTGCGCCTCCTTAATCGGCAGGCGCTTGGCATCCGCAGTGGCGCCAATTCCTGGCGTCAGCGGATCGCCCATGAACACCGAACTATCCTGCACGCTGCCCCGCTGCACTCCTTCGCTCGGCCGCCACGGCCCCTTCGGAAACACGGCTCCGCCCGAATACCCGTCATCCCGCGGGTCCGAATAGATGATGCAACCGATCGCCCCATGCTCTGCGCCAACCATCGGCTTAATCCCTCGCCACGAATGCCCGTACCGCGCAATGACAATCGCGCCCTTCACCGAAATTCCTCGCCGCTCCAACACTTCGTAATCCTCGGGCACGCCGTAGTTCACATACACCAGCGGCGCTGTAACGTCTCCATCAATCGAATACGCGTTATAAGTCGGCAATTGCTCGGCAGTCTGGTTCGACGTCGGGTCTTCCGCCACCACCGGCTCCTGCAATTTCGCCGTGAAGTGTGGTCCCCCGTCCACCAATTCCACCAGCCGCTCTTTTGGCGTTGGATATAGCACCGAGAAGCTCTCGATCTGTGCGTCCAGCCCGAATTCTTTGAACTTCGACAGGATCCATTCGGCATTGTCCTTGTCATAGGGCGAGCCGACGTTATGCGGCCGCGCCGTCAGTCGTTCCATGTATGCCCGCAAGTTATTCGGATCGGGAATCGCGCGCATTTTCTCCTCCCACTGCCGCTCTACGCGGGACGACTCCGCCGAATAGCCATACAGCACCTGTGTTTCATCCGCCGTCACCCGGCTTTTCGCCGGGGCTAGCGACACGGCGCACATTGCGATTCCTGCCATCAACACACTTCGCGCGGTTTTGGTCACAGTTTTTCCTTTGGACGACAAGGCGGAGATTATTCCGTGAACTCACCCACGTTGCAAGTCGCAATGTGCCGAACGTTGCACCTTGCACTTTGAACCCGTCACATTATACGGTGCTCGGTTCTTCCTCTTCCCTTCGTGCCTTCGTCGCTTCGTTACCTCTTTGCATCACTACTTCGCGCCATCGTCATTACTAGGATCGCCGCCAACGCCATCATCCCTGCCACACTCCACAATCCCGCTTGAAATCCATGTGTGCGGTCCCGCAAATACCCAATCCAGTACGGCCCAAACCCGCTCCCCAAATTGCCGATCGAATTGATCAGCGCGATCGCCGGTGCCGCGGTACTCTCCACCAACACCCCGCTGGCCATCGCCCAGAACGGCCCGGTCATTGCCGACGAAGCCGCCAAAGCCAGCCCAAACGCTGCAACACTCACCACCAGGTTCGGCGACGCGCCCGCAACCAACAGCGCCACCGCTCCAAAAATTGCCGATCCACCAACGTGCTTCCTCCGCTCTCCCGTCTTATCCGAATGCATCCCGACAATCACCATCACTACTACGGCCACCACATACGGCACCGCCGATACAAACCCCAGCAGTAGATTTGGCAAGCCTGACAGACTCTTCAGAGCGCTAGGCAGCCACAGGCTGATTCCGTATGTGCAGGTGTTCAACCCGAAGTACACCAGTCCCAGTCGCCACAATTTCCCGGATAGATACCACCCTTTCACGCCAGTCTCAGCAGTCTTTGTCCCCGAAAGCCCCACAGGTTTACTCAGTTTCTCCCGCAGCCAACTCTTCTCGCCCTCCCCAAGCCATCGCGCCTCCCCCGGGCCGTTGGGCAGCAAAAACCACGCCACAAATCCCAGCACGATCGCCGGAATCCCTTCCATTAAGAACATCCACTGCCAACCCGCCAGGCCGCCCGCCGTTCCCCAATCCAGCAGCGCGCCGGAAATTGGTCCGCCCACCATTCCCGATACCGGGCCCGCCGTCATGAACAGCGCCACGACCCCTGCCCTCGCCTCCGCGGGGAACCAACTTCGCAAGTAAAAGATCACACCCGGGAAAAACCCCGCTTCCGCGGCACCCAGTAAAAATCGCAATCCGTAAAACGAGGTCGCCGAATGGATTAAAAACATCGCCGACGAAATCACGCCCCACAAAATCATCAGCGTCCCGATCCATCGCCGCGCGCCCGCCCGCTGCAGCATCAAATTGCTCGGCACCTGGAACAAAAAATATCCGAGGAAAAATATTCCAGCGCCCAGCCCATACACCGCGTCGCTCAATCCCAACTGTCCCTTCATCTGCAGCGCCGCAAATCCCACATTGATCCGGTCCAGATAAGCCACCACATACAACAGAAACAGGAACGGCAACAGTCTCCATCGCATCTTTTCGATTAGCGCCCGCCCAAACTCGCCGTCGCTCAGCGCGCTCAATCTTGTCGCCCCTAGAATCTTCTCGACGATTTCTTTTGGTTCGTCCCTTACCTCTTCTACCAACACTCCCTCGCCCGTAGGCTCTTCCAGCACCTCAAATTGATCCTCTAGAATCGACTCTCCCGCAAAATGTCCCGTCCGCGCGCGAAGTCTCTCACCAATCAACTTCTGTGAGCCCTTCAGATACACCACGCGCACATCCAGTCCGGCCGTCAAACGCCGCCGGTACTCCTCCTTCAACGCCGAACACGCCAGCACTACCTTCCTGCCAGCGGCACCATTGGTTTCTAGAGCGACGTGCATTGCATCTAGCCACGGCCAACGGTCCGCATCCGCCAGCGGCTCTCCCCTGCGCATCTTTTCCTTATTCGCCGGCGAATGAAAATCATCCGCCTCCAGAAAAACCCAGCCCAGTCGCTCCGCCAGCATCCTCCCAACGGTGCTCTTCCCCGCCCCTGTCACTCCCATGACCAGCAGAATCATCGCGCGCCGAGTGTCCCCCATTCGCACCCGCCAAGTCCAGCCTTGGAGTGCGCCGATTCATCGCCGCTTTTGCGCCTTCCCCAATCGCACCAATCGCTCACACTTCAAAACAAACTGCGGTAATATCAGGCCAACTGCCTCGGAACCAACGTGAACCAACCCAAATCCGTCGCAAAAAAAGCTGGCCTGCTCTACTTCGTCTTCGTCATGTTCGCCTACACCACCGGCGGCCCCTTCGGCCTCGAAGAGATGGTCACCACCTCCGGCCCTGGGCTGACACTCATCTATCTCCTGGTTATTCCACTTTTCTGGTGCATACCCGTCTCTTTCGTCGCCGCGGAACTCACCACCGCGATTCCCGTCGAGGGCGGTTTCTATCGTTGGGTGCGCGCCAGCTTCGGCAACTTCTGGGGCTTTCTCGCGGGCTGGTGGAACTGGTCCGCCTCCTGGCTTCTCGGCGCCAGTTACGCGGTCCTCTTTACCGACTACCTTGCGATTTACTTCCCGTCTCTGGTTGGCTGGAAACACTACGCCGTTTCCGTCGCGCTCATCGCATTTCTCGCTTACGTCAATATTCGTGGCATTCAGATGGTCGCCATGGTTGCCACCATCCTCGAGTTCTCCGTCCTCATTCCAATCCTGATCCTCTGCATGATCGCCGCCGCCCATTGGGGCCATAACCCGTTTCATCCGTTCACACCACCGCACGTTCCTTCCTTCCAGGTGTTCGGCGTCGGACTCGCCCTCGGACTTTGGCTCTACTCCGGCTACGAACAGTGTTCCAGCGTCGCCGAAGAAATCGAAAATCCGCAACGTAGTTACCCGCGCGCCCTCGCTATCGTTGTTCCCCTTTCCATCGCTACCTATTTCCTGCCCACATTTTTCTCTCTCGCTGCGCTTGGCAACTGGTCTGACTGGAAAGTGGCCTACTTCTCCACCGCCGCGCAGCTGATAGGCGGCCCCTGGTTGGGCTTTCTCATCACCATCGCCGCCATCTTTTGCGACGTCTCTCTCCTCAACGCCACCGTCCTCACTAGTACGCGCATGCCTTCCGCGATGTCCGAAGACGGTTACCTCCCGCCAGTCTTCGCCGCCAAACATCCCAAACACGGCACGCC
>DATJZF010000050.1:0-4206 GCA_035499255.1 Dongiaceae bacterium
GAAGTCGATTTTCAGAGCATCCTGGACGTGAAGAAGAACGTCGGACCTGATTAACTTCTTGAATCCACCCTTCTCGATTTCGATGCGATAGCTGCCGGGAGGCAGATTCGTGAGGTAATACTCACCCGCGCCGTTGCTCGCAGTTTCATAACGGAAGCTTGTGCCTGCGTTGATGGCGGCCACTCTCGCGCCGCCAATGACTGCCCTCGAAGGATCGGTCACGCGACCTGTGATGGAGCCATTCGTGGATTGCGCGCGAAGAACATCAGTACACAACGCAGAAAGAAAGAGCAGGAGGACGGCGCACACAATCCCTCGCGCTTTCCATCTGATGATGTGATGATGAAACTGGGGTGCCCCCCCCATGACCAAGTAGGATACAACCTTTCGGAGGGTTGCGGAAGTAATCTTTGGGTAAAAACGGTAACCATCCCTTATGGAGCCCCTTCCTGATTTGTCATCCTGAGCGCAGTCGTTCGTTCTTGCGCACGACTACTTCGCTCTGGATGACAACAATTAGGTATAGAATGTACGCCTAGCATGGATAGAGCGCGCCAACATAGCGGAACACTTATCGCGCTAGGAATTCTGCTGGCGTGCTGCTCTTGTGCTTTCGCATTAGACCCATCTCTCGATCTCAGCCAGTACGCGCACAGCGCGTGGAACACCCGCAACGGCTTTCCCCGGGATATTATCCACGCCATTGCCCAGACGCCCGACGGTTATCTCTGGCTGGCCACGGAATTCGGCCTGCTTCGCTTCGACGGCGTTCGCAGCGTTCCGTGGCAGCCGCCGGCGGATCAGCATCTCCCCACCAATAAGATTCAGAGCCTGCTTGTGGCGCGCGATGGGACGCTTTGGATCGGCACCTGGAAAGGGCTTGCCAGTTGGAAGGATGGCAAGCTCACGCGGTATCCGGAGCTGGCGGAAGAGATTGTTTTCCCGCTAATCGAGGATTGGGAAGGCACGGTGTGGGCTGGAGGCTTCGCGTATAACCCGCCGGGGAAGCTCTGCGCGATTCAGCGCGGCGTTGTGAAGTGCTATGGAGAAGACGGCTCTCTCGGCAACGGAGTGCTCGGCCTGTATGAGGATAGTAAACGCAATCTGTGGGCGGGAACGCGGACAGGATTGTGGCGATGGAAGCCTGGCCCTCGCAAATTCTATCCGATCGCAGGTGAGGAGGGCGGCATCCAAGGTCTGGCAGAGGACGATAGCGGCGAACTATTGATCGCCTTGCACGGCAGAGTCGTCCGGCTCCATGGCGGAAAGCTGCAGACAGCATATCCGTACCCCGCGCCTGCACGGCAATCTTTTGCGCGAGCGCGGCTGCGGGATCGCGATGGCGGCCTCTGGGTGGGAACTACCGACCAAGGCCTGGTACATGTTCACCAAGGAAGGACCGATGCGTTTGGGCAGGCGGACGGCCTTTCCGGGGATACAGTGACCGCTCTCTTCGAGGACCGTGAAGGCAATGTCTGGGTCGCTACCCACGAGGGCCTCGACCGCTTTCGCGACTTCCCCGTTCCCACGATTTCAGCGAAGCAAGGTTTGTCTGACGTCCTCGTTACGTCCGTTCTCGCGGCCAAGGATGGCAGCGTCTGGATCGGCACGGCTGATGGCTTGAACAGATGGAAGGACGGGCAAATTACGGTTTATCGAAAGCGGAACGGATTGCCGGATGACCACATGGAGTCCCTCTATCAAGACCATCGCGGGCGAATTTGGGTCTCCACCCTTCGCGGAGTTGCTTTCTTCGAGAATGGCCGGTTTGTTTCAATCGGCGGCACTCCCGGCGGGATCGTGTATGCCATGGCCGAAGACACGGCGAGAAATCTCTGGGTCGCCAACCTGGATCACGGTCTCCTGCAGTTGTCAGGCGGCCGCACTGTCCGGCAGATTCCCTGGATTGGGCTAGGACATAAAGACGTCGCCATGGCTCTGGCCGCCGATCCTCTGCAGGACGGCCTCTGGCTGGGGTTTTTCCAGGGAGGCGTGGCGTATTGGAAGGATAACCAGGTTCGCGCTTCCTACACGGCCGCCAGCGGCCTTGGCAAAGGCGCAGTCAGCAACTTGCGAGTCGACCCGGACGGAACGCTGTGGGCCGCGACGGAGGGCGGGCTCAGCCGGTTGAAGAACGGACGCGCGGACATGTTGAGTAGCAAGAACGGGCTGCCCTGCGATGGAGTTCAATGGACGATCGAAGATGACGACCATTCGTTATGGTTGTACATGACCTGCGGCCTGGTGCGCCTTTCGCGCTCCGAGGCGAAGGCCTGGGACAGTGACCCAAATCGCTCGATCCAAGTCACGGTTTTTGACGCTTCCGATGGAGTACGGAGCGGGGCCGACAAAGCGAGCGAGAGCCCGAAAGCCGGCAAGTCGCCGGATGGAAAAATTTGGTTCATGACTTTCGGGGGCGTCGGCATGGTCGATCCCCACCATCTGCCCGTCAATGAGGTCCCACCGCCGGTCCACATCGAGCAAATCACCGCTGACGGTAAACAGTACGATGCCATGCGCGGCTTGCGCCTGCCTCCGCGCGTCCGCAATCTTGCCGTTGATTTCACGGCGCTGAGCTTGGCTGTTCCGGAGAAGGTGCATTTCCGATTCAAGCTTGAGGGACAGGACCAGGATTGGAGAGAGATTGTCAACGAGCGCCATGTGGAGTACTCGAATCTACCTCCGGGTGATTACCGGTTTCGCGTGACGGCTTGTAACAACAGCGGAGTCTGGAATGGGTCAGGCGACACTTTGGATTTCTCGATCGCCCCGACCTACTGGCAGACGAATTGGTTTCGAGCGTTGGGCGCGGCTGTTGCCCTCGCGCTCGTTTGGTTGGTGTTTCGACTTCGTATTCGGCAACTGCAGCAGCAGGAAAGAAAATTCCGGGAAGCGATCGAGACAATTCCGGCCATGGCGTTTACCGCGTTGCCTGATGGTTCCAACAATTTTGCGAATCACCGCTGGCGAGAATACACCGGATTGTCAGCGGAGGAAACGGCCGGCTCGGGCTGGCGGTCTGCAATCCATCCGGAAGATGTTGAGCGACACGTGGACAAGTGGCGCGTGTCCATGGCGAACGGCGAACCGTTCGAAGATGAGGCGCGGTTCCGCCGGGCGGCGGACGGGGAATATCGCTGGTTTTTGGTCCGCGCTGTGCCGCTGCGCGACAATACCGGAAACCTACTCAAATGGTATGGAGTCCTGACGGACATCGAAGATCGCAAGCGCTCGGAGCGAACGTTGAGGCGCAGCGAGGCTTATCTGGCCGAAGCACAGAAGGCGAGTCACACCGGCAGTTTCGCCTACAACCCTGAGAGTGGGAAATCGCTTTACTGGTCGGAGGAACTTTTCCGAATTTGTGGATTGGATCCTCAACACGGTATCCCCGATCCTGACGAGTCCCGTCGACTTGTGCATCCCGACGATCGCGACAGCGCCCGCGAAAGCGCGCTGAAAGGACTCCGTGAGAAAGCTGATTTTACGACAGATTACAGGCTAGTGATGCAAGACGGGACTCTTAAGTACCTTCACGTGATTTGGCATCCGGTCCTCGACAAAGCCGGAAAACTCGTTGAATACGTCGGTACGGCGGCCGATGTGACTGAACGCAAGCGCGCCGAGCAGAAATTTCAGGGGCTGCTGGAATCGGCGCCCGATGGGGTCGTGGTCATGAATCGTCAGGGCGAAATTGTTTTAGTCAATGCGCAAATGGAGAAGCTGTTTGGCTATCAACGACAGGAGGTATTGGGGAAGCAAATCGAAATGTTGGTGCCGGAGCGGTTCCGGGGTAAACATCCAGGACACCGCGCGGCTTTTATGGCCGAACCTCGCACGCGCCCAATGGGGTCCGGGCTGGAACTATACGGCTTGCATAAGGACGGGCATGAGTTTCCAGTGGAGATCAGCCTCAGCCCGCTGGACACCGAGGAAGGCGTGCTGATTTCCAGCGCCATTCGCGATATTACGGAGCGCAAGCGGGCGGAAGAAAAGATCCGGCAGGGCGAAGCGGAGCTGCGCCGGCTTATTGATGTGATTCCCCAGCAAGTCTTCGTTTTCGACGCGGATTGGAATCCGCTTTTTGCCAACCAACGAGAACGGGAATACACCGGACTTACCCTCGAAGAGGCACAGTCCAACGATGGCTTTGCCAGAATCTTTCATCCCGATGATCTGAAGAAATTAGAAGTCACCCGTGAGCGCGCG
>DATJZF010000051.1:0-16199 GCA_035499255.1 Dongiaceae bacterium
ATCACTCGAAATCGAGAGGATGCCGAGGACGCCGTTCAGGAGTGTTTCCTGAATGCCTTCGTTCATCTGAAGAGTTTTGATGGACGATCGCAATTTTCGACATGGTTGACGCGCATCGCTGTGAATGCTGCACTGATGAAACTGCGCAAGAAGCGGTGCCGCCAGGAAACACCCCTAGAGAACCCAGAAGCAAGCGAGCTCCTCCCGGTGAATCTGCTCCCCGATCCATCGTTGAATCCGGAAGACCGTTACGCGAAGAGCGAGCGGGAAGGAATCTTCAGAGATGCCGTCGCAACATTACGCCCTGGAGTCCGGAAGGTTGTCGAAATTCAACTGCAGGACCGCTCTTTGAACGAAGCCGCAGAAACTCTTGGTATCTCTTTCGCCGCGGCAAAAGCTCGGCTGTTTCACGCCCGGGCCCTTTTGCGCAAGGCGTCGCACATGCAATTCCTGGTTCCGTCGATTTGGAACAATTCCCGGGCTGCTGCTTTGCACTCGAGCAGGTAAGTGCTGCGATTCGAGGGAGAAACACAGGGTCGCGTCGTAATGCATCACCAAGCAATCTTCAATCCGAATTGCAGTTGGCGGGACGATGTGGAAGTTGAGGTGATCAAGCCAGCGGCCGTCACCGGCACTCCGCTGGCGTTGAACAAGATATTGTTGCCGAATGTGGTGATGTTGTTTCCCACGGGCGGGGAAAAATTCGGATGATTGAACACATTGAAGAATTCTGCCCGGAACTGAATGTTGAAGCTTTCAGAAATTCGTTCGATGTGATTGTTTTTGAACAGTGCGAAATCGAAATTCGAAAGGCCAGGTCCAATCAGGCTGTTCCGGCCCGCGTCTCCCAAACGCGTCGCGGGAGCGGGGAATGAGAAGCATTGTGTCTTGATATAGTGCACCGGATTACCGGAATTGATGGCAGACTCGCAGCCCGCCCCGAATATTCGATCCGGGAAAGCGAACGGATTCGAAGTCTTCAAGCCAAGCGGATCTCCTCCGATGATGGGCGTGAACGGCAAGCCGCTGCTGATCTGATAAATGCCGCCGACTTGCCAGCCACCCGCGAACCAGCGCAGCCGCCCTTCGTTGCGCGGACCGGGAAGTTGCCAGATCGCGTGGAACAAAGCATTGTGACGAATGTCGAAGTCGGATAGTCCCCGATTTATGCCCATGTCGAACCAGGGCAGGTTTTGAATGGAATTGAGGAACTGGCTACCGACCGCAGATGCGGAACTCGTGTCAATGCTCTTGGCCCAGGTGTACGATGCGCCGAACTGCAGGCCTTTCGACATGTGCCGAACAACGTGGATTTGCAACGCGTCGTAAAAGCTGCTGCTGTCCCAGAGAAGCCCGGTAATCTGTCCGGCGTTGGGATTGACCCGGTTACCACTGCCGGCAGGAGTCGGCCACAGGTATTCACCTGAACTTTGTGAAATCGGCAGAACGATGTTCGCATCCTGAAACTGGAAGGGCTGATGGACTCCGTGTGAACCGACATAGGCGATCGTTGCGATCAGACTGCTTCCGAATTGTTGCTGGAGATTCAGGTTCCAGTTCATTACATAATTGCGCTTCGGATGTGACTCGATGTATTGGTACTTCAGTTGATTGGCTGTCAGCAGTGGGAATGCTTGTGCCGGAAAGCTTCCTGCGGGCAGCCCCGACGAAATCGTTCCTCGCTCGAAGAAAGGGGCGGCGCTATATGCGGCGATCCCGAATTCATAGGTGAGCGGCAGAACGTCGTAAATCCCGAAAGCGCCTCGAACCGCGGTGCGGCCGGAATGAAAGGGGTCCCACGAGAATCCGATGCGTGGTTCGAAATTTCGATACGTCGAGTTATAGAAAAAAGGCGAGCCTAAATGAGGCGCAGCATCGGTGACATTGCGCAGGTTCGATATGCGACCGTTCACTTCCGTTGGCACCGTCGCCATTTCATACCGCAGGCCAAGATTCGCGGTGAAATTCGAAGCCAGACGGATGTCGTCCTCGAAATACGCTCCGACGATCGTCTGCCGAAAATCGAATGGAGACACTTTTCCGCCGGCGAGTGCGGCTGTAAATGTAGTCGGTTTGTCGGTCAGGAAATTCGCGATGGACGTAAACGTAAATTGCCCGTTCGGCATGGAGGTCCCAAGCTCGTTGTCCTGCAGGCGCTCGAAATTGACGCCAAACTTTAGTGAGTGCACGCCCTTGGTCCAAAACAGATCGTCGTAGACCTGGATGGAATTGAAGTCGTACCTCACCTCACCGCCTGCGCCCAATCCTCCCGTGTATCCGGAGAGACCAGTGACAACGATCGAGCCGACTGGGCTGCCCGGGACGAAGCCATTACTCAGGTCACCTGCAAAAGGAATCAGCGTCTTTAGCGGCTTCATGATGTCGGCGCTCACTCGGCTGTAACCCCCTCGCACCGTATTCACAAGAGCAGAAGTGATGATCTTGGTGTATTCCGCTGTCGCAAACTGGCGCCTGGCGAGTGTCCCCGACACGATGGTTTGAAAGACATCGGGTGCCGTAAGCGTACTGTCGTCGAACATGTAGGTTCCATGCAGCAAGTCGGTGCGAGAAAAGTTATGATCGATTCGGGTCGTGAAGAAGTTTTCGTTTCCAATCTGCTGCGTTACGGACGTGAACGTTCCGGTGTCACCGTTCATGTTGCTCGTGGGCAACGGATAAAGCGCCAGATACGGTTGCACGAGCGGGCTTACGGTGACGTTTCCGGCGACGAGCTGGCCATTACGCGCCGCCTGTGTCGGTACGACCGCCAGTTGAGTGGAACTCTGGTCTTGCCGTAGGCCTTCGTAGTCTGCGAAAAAGAAAGTGTTGTCTTTTTTTATTGGCCCACCCAGAGCAACTCCGAATTGGTTGCGCCGGAATGGGGGAATCGTGGCCGGATCAAAATAATTCCGCGCGTCGAGCGCGCTATTCCGGAGAAATTCGTAGACCGAACCGTGCATCGCGTTGGTGCCCTGTCGGGTGACGGCATTCACTACCCCTCCGGAGGTTTTGCCGTAATCCGATTCCGCGCTGGCGGTAACCACCGAGAACTCCTGGATCGCATCAACTCCCAGATTGTTGCCAAGCGCGCTACCCGGGCCCCCGTTCGAGTAATCGTTGATACTGATACCGTCAACCCGATAGTTGTTCTGCTGCGGGCGACCTCCGGAAATCGTCATCTGTATGCCCAAACCGCGATTTCCACGTATCACGAAGTCCGCGGGCGTGTCTTGGGTGCGGATCTGAGCTACGCCGGGTTCGAGAGCCGCCAGTTGCGTCCAGTCGCGGGCATTGAGCGGCAACTCACGAACCGTCTGGCCGTTTACCACCGCGCCCAGAGTCGCCTCGTTTGTTTCTATACCCGGCACCGCTCCTTCGACACGGATGCTCTCGCCCGCGTCGCCGATTATCATCGTGAAATTTACTTCGATGTCGCCGCCAACCGTAAGCGCGATACCAGTGCGTATCTCGGTTTTGAAATTCTTTACGGAAGCCGTAACGATGTAGGGTCCGGCCGCAAGATTCGGCGCGCTGTAAAAACCAGAACGGTTGGTGACTAATTCCCTCGTGAAACCATCTTCCGCATTCTTGATCGTCACGTTAGCGCCAACGATAATCGCGCCCGTCCCATCCGAAACCGTTCCAGAAATCCGTGCGCCCGCGACCTGCGCCTTCAATGGGACCGACACTAATGCGAACAACGCGATGCACAGAAGGCCACGCACCGCGCCGGATGGCCAATTCGTTTGCGCTCTTGTCTTTTGATATGTCTTCAACACGGTTTGGCAGCACCTTGGATTGCCAATAGTCTTGCAGGAAGGAAGCGGAGTCCCTGTACCGACTCACTACGGATTACAAGTGGAGCCCGTCCCGACGACGCGATATCGATCAAGATCCTGAGGGGGGCGGCAGATTCCATATTTCTTCATTCTGCCGATCAGAGTGGTGCGTTTCAGACCAAGTCTGGCCGCAGCGCCATTCGGTCCACCAATCACCCATCCCGCCATCTTTAGGGCTTCCGTGATCAGGCTGAGCTCGGATTCCTTAAGGGTGGATCGCACCGGAATGGCGGCAATCGATTCGGTCCGCGCTGGTAATAGAAGATTAGGGAGCACTCCGCCGTCCGACAAGATCACTGCGCGCTCAATCACGTTCTGAAGTTCGCGAACGTTTCCGGGCCACGCGTAGGATTGGAAAGCGCCCAAAGTTTCTTCCGGAATATGCTCTATCTTCTTTCCCATCCGGCGGGCAAAAATATCCACGAAATGCCGGACCAGCGGCACAATATCCAGCCGGCGGCTCCGCAGTGCCGGCAACAGAATGGGAAACACATTGAGACGGTAGTATAGGTCGCTGCGAAATTCGTTTCGCTTCACCATCTCCGCAAGATCGCGGTGAGTCGCAGCGACGAGGCGGACATCGACCCGGTGCGTGCGGCCGCTCCCCAGGCGCTCGAATTCCTGTTCTTGTAGGACACGCAGCAATTTAGGTTGCAGCGCCAAAGGTATGTCCCCGACTTCATCCAGAAACAGCGTTCCCTTATCAGCCAGTTCGAAGCGTCCAACCTTTTGCGCTATCGCACCGGTAAAGGCTCCTCGCTCATGCCCAAAGAGCTCGCTCTCCAGCAGATCGAAGGGAATCGCAGCACAATTCAGTTTGAGATAAGGCCGTCCGCATCGCGGGCTGACATTGTGAATCGCTTGCGCGATCAACTCTTTTCCCGTACCGGTTTCGCCTTGAATCAGTACGGTGGATGTTGTCGGTGCGACGCGTTCCACCTGTTGCAGCACCGCCTCGAGGGCCGCGCTGCGTCCGACAATTTGCTCGAATCCGGGCCCCCTAGCGTCGTGGGTCCGAAGAACTTCATCTTCGAAGCTCTCCATACTGTTTCTCCTCCGACCCTTTACGGCAGGTCGCTTCTACGAGCCCATGGATTCCAAAGCCGCTCTGACGCGATCCAGCAAAATGCCGCTGTCGAAGGGCTTGGCCAAAAAAGCCACTGCTCCAGCCCGCATTGCCTGAAGGCGCATTTTTTCGTCGCCGTGAGCGGTGATGAAGATAATAGGAACCGGATGCTCAGTCCGTAGCTTTGCCTGAAGATCCAGCCCGGACATGCCCGGCATCCGGATGTCCACGATAAGGCACGCAATCTCCGCAAGTTGGCCCGACTTCAACAAGTCCTCGGCTGAGGCGAAGGTCACAACACCGTAGCCGGCCGCTTTCAGCAACCTCTGCAATGCGATTCGAACCAATTCGTCATCGTCAACAACACCGACTAGCTTTGTCACCGAGGTGGTCATAACGGGTGCCAAGATAGCCCGCCCGGGCGGAAATGCAATTCTCAGTTCCTATAGTCCGGTTATATGTATATATAAGGATAAGGAGCAACCCACGGACTAACTAGCGGTCCGGTCATCTCGCTCAGGAAGGCTCTTCCGCCGGGAGTTTCAGTCTTTCTGCCATTCGGCCCAGTTCCACAGGGGAACCGGCAAGCATCTTATGCATCACGCGGCCGCGATGGACCGCGGCCGTGATTTCGCTGGTGCCCAGATTCGCTGCGATCTGCTTTGTCTGCATACCGGAAACAAGAAGTCCCATCACCTGGCGTTCGCGCGCCGTTAGACTTCGGTACCGTTCCTGCAATTCTGCAATCTCACTCTGCTGCTGCCGCGCTGCCTGGTCCCGCTGAAGCGCTTGCTCGATCGCATCCAAAAGATCCTGATCGCGGAACGGTTTCGTGAGGAATTCCACCGCGCCTGATTTCATGGCCCTTACCGTCATAGGAATGTCGCCGTGGGCGGTTATGAAAATGATCGGAATGTTGACCCCTGTCTTGATTAGATTGCGCTGAACCTCAAGCCCGTTTGTTCCCGGAAGTCGCATATCCAAAACGAGGCAGCTGGGGCCTTCCGGCATTTTCTGCTGCAGGAAATCCTGCGGCGAGGCAAACAGCTCCGCGCGCAGACCGACGCTTTTCAGCAGCCGCCGCATCGATGCCCGTATATCCGGGTCATCATCGATAATGAACACCGTCCGGTTGGTTGGGGAACTCACGTGCCCGCCTGCGCATGGCACGGCAACGTGAAATGAAACGTAGCGCCGCGTCCGGAATTAGGGGTGGCCCAGAGATGTCCACCGTGTGCTTCGAGGATCGAGCGGCTGATTGCCAAGCCCATACCGGTGCCCTGAGGTTTGGTAGTAAAGAACGCGTCAAAAAGTTGATCCGCTTTTTCGGCGGGTAGCCCTATCCCCGTGTCAGTGACCGAGATTAGTACTTCCTTTTCGCGGGCCTGTGACGTGATCCTGAGTTCGCCGCCTGTTGTGTCCATGGCCTCAATGCCATTGACGAGCAGGTTCAACATAACTTGCTGCAATTGCACGTGATCGCCCATGACTCTTGGTAGGTTTTCTGCGAGCTCTAGGTGGAACGCAACAGAAGGCTTTCGTGCCTCGTTCTCGATCAAAACAACGATGTCGCGAATGACTTGATTTACGTCCATTGCTTCGTGCTGAGCGGCATTCTTTGTGAATAGTGCTCGGACGCGGTCGATAATTTCCGCCGCGCGTTTGGCGCATCCAACCATTCCCGAGGCCGCGTCGCGGGCATCTGATAGATCCGGTTGCTCAGGTTCAAGAATTCGCAAGCAAGCTTCGGCGTTGGTTACGGCAGCCGCAATCGGCTGCTTAATCTCGTGAGCCAGCGACGCCGCCAATTCACCCATGGTGCTGACCCTGTTCAGACGCGCCAGCTGTGCCTCTAAGTGGCGCAGCCTCTCACGCTCCAGGTCGGCGCGTTTTCGCCAAGTGATATCGACAACCGCGCCGACCACTTCAACAACATCTCCTTGGGGACTGAAAACCGGATGCCCCACTCCTTGAACATGTTTGACTGTTCCATCGGGTAGCACGAGTCTGCATTCGGTCTGGAAGGGTTCCTTGTGGAGCAACGTCATATCACTGGCCTGTCGCTTTACCAAGTCGCGATCTTCTGGATGTATTCGTTCCAACCCTTGGGCCCGAGTAGGCAACCCTTGTTGCGGATCAAATCCGAAAATTCGAAACATTTCCTCGGACCAGTACAGTTGTTCGCCGGTTATGGCATCCCTGGCCCAACTACCGGTGTGGGTCAGCCTCTGCGCATCGGCGAGATAGGCCTCGCTTCGCCGTAACGCCTGCTCGGCCTGTTCGCGATCCGTGACATCAGCCGCCGTGCCAACGTATTCGACAAGTTCTCCAGTTTTGTCAAGAACCGGATGCCAAACCGCATGAATGTGCCTCACAGCCCCGTCGCGCAAAAGCAGCCTGTACGTTTGCGAGAACTCTCTTTTCTCACGGAATCCCTGCAGGCATTCTTGAGAAACCCTCGCGCGATCATCCGGATGGACGAGTAGACGAGTTTCGTCATAACTGGGGATTCCGTCTTGCGGATCCAATCTAAAAATTCGGAACAATTCCTCGGACCAGAAGACCGTCGTTCGAGTCCCAGGGTTGTAAGCGAAACTGCCGGTACGGCTCAATTTCTGTGCTTCCGCGAGATACGCTTCGTTTCGGATAAGAGCTTCTTCGGCCCGCTTGCGATCCTCAATATCCGTCACGATTCCATACCATTTGAGGATGTTTCCCTCCTGGTCGCGCACCGGCATGCCTTGCACAAGAAACCAACGATAATGTCCGTCAGCACCACGGAACCGCACTTCATCTTCGAATGGCTGGCCTGTCGCCGAGGCTGCGCGAAAAGCATCCATATGCTCGGCGAGGTCCTGGGGGTGAACCGCGGCCTGCCAACCGAAACCACCAGCGGGCAAACCCGTATACTCCGTCCACCGGCTGTTCATCCGTACATTCGAGCCGTCGGGCAGTCCGCTCCACACCATCGCAGGAATTGAGTCAACCACCTGCCGAAGCTCCTTCTCGCTCCGCTTCTGAATCGCGGCGAACCACGAGATAAGAGAAGTGAATGACGTAAAGATGATGAAATATGGGAGATCCGCGGGAGTGATGCGCAGCGTGTAGATCGGCGGCACGAAGAAGTAGTTAAAACCCAGTAAGGACAAAAGGACCGCCAGCACCGCTGGTCCTATCCCTCCATACCAGGAACTAATCGCCCCCGCAAATAGCAACAGCAAAACCGCTGCGTCCCGGAAATGGAAGCGCTGGAGCAGTAGCGCCGCTCCCAGTGCGAACGCAACGGAAAGAACCGCAAGGCCATAGTATTCGAATTGGATCGGGCGCAGCGCCACCAATACTCGATGGACGACGGAGTTCCGCACGTCCATATCGGGCGGATTTGTTTGATCGCCAGCACGGCGATCAAGGCGTGGATGTTGGCGAGTCCCAGACATAGGTTGCTTCGTTTTGCTTATGCTCCCACAATTCTCCGCGTTACGTTATGACCGCGATTTAAAAGGTACTTCCGCTGTCACCATGGTTCCCCGGCCGGGCTCGCTATCGAATGCAAATGCCCCATCCATCTGGCGCACGCGCTCCCGCATGTTGATCAATCCAAGGCCTGCCGATTTTTCGGCCGAGTTCAGGTCAAATCCGACACCGTCGTCTACCACCGACAGACGAACTCTTCCGTCCAGCCGACCAAGCCGAACCTCAATGCGCGTGGCGTTCGCATGCTTGGCAACATTGCCGAGGGCCTCTTGAGCGATGCGATAAATGCACAGCGCGGCGCCGGGCGACAGTTCCTCGACATCTTTGTCGGCTTGATACGAGATGGGAATGCTGCGCAGTTTGCTGAACTCCTCGCAATATGCGTGCAAGGCGAGCGGCAGACCCGTTTCCTTCAGCGTCGCCGGATGCAGTTCGTGAGACAACTGACGAATCTCCGCGCCGACTTCAATCAGCTTTTTCTCGACATCTCGAACTTCCGCCTTCGGTTGCGAATCGATTGGTAGTTCAAGCATTGCGGTACCCAACTGGAGGCTGAGCGACGTAAGCTGCTGGAGAATGCCATCGTGAAGTTCCCCGGCGATGCGCATGCGCTCCTCCTCCTGCACTTTGATTAATCGCTCGTTCAAGGCGCTGATCTCCCCTTCGTGACGCTCAAGCAACGCTTGGCGCTGGTGCAAAGCCCGGACCCGAAGCTGGTAAGCGGCCCACAGCAAGATCACGAAAGCTGCCGCACTCAGCGCCCGGAACCAATTTGTCTGCCAATACGCCGGCACAATAGAGAAAGCCAGGAACGCGTCCTCTTCGTTCCAAACGCCGCTGTTGTTGCAAGCCGCTACGCGGAAGGTGTACTTACCCGGACCGAGATTCGAATACTCCACCCGGCGTTCGTTGATCACCTCTCTCCAATCGTTGTCCTGCCCCTCTAGCTTGAAACGGAAGCGCACCTTATCCGGCGCGGCCAGGCTAAGCGCGGTGTAATCAATCGACAGATCACGTACGCGCGCGGGCAGCGCCAAACCCTGCACGACATCGTACTTTTTCCCATCGGCGGTAATCTGTTCGATGTGCACCGGAGGAGCAATTTTATTGAAAGGAAGATAGCGTGGATCGATGACGCTCGCACCATCAAGGGCCACAAACCACAGTTTTCCGTCCAGAGCCTTCGCGACCTTCGGATGGTAGCGGCCGGAACGGCTCCGCACTCCGTCAAGTGCGTCGAAGACCGTTGTCCGGACGCTCCGTTGCGCATCCTTCATCCAAGCGCCCAACTCCGAACCCGCAATCCGTACGACGCCGCAACCCGTGCTGAGCCACACAGCGTGTTCGTCGTCTTCCATCGCCCAAAAAATCTGATCACAAGGCAGCCCATTCTTTGTGGTGAGCGTGCTCACCCGGCCATCCTTAATTCGACTAAGGCCACCTTCGGTGGCAGCCCAGACGCCGCCACCAGAAGCGGGTTGCAGGTCTCCCACCAAGCCCTTACCCAATCCGTCAGCGGTGTTGTATGAGACGGGAACTTGGCTGTCCTTGAAGTACGCAATTCCACCATCAAAGAATCCGAGCCATAGACCGCCATGTTGCTGATCCAGCAGCAACTTTATCGCCGCCTCTTTGTGTCCGAAATGCGCCCAAGGTATTTCTTGAACGGCACCCTGTGGCGTCGAATGCACAAGGCCCAGGTCGTTGTTGCTGATCCAAACATTTCCCTGACCGTCGCCCACAAGTGAGAATATGTCCCCGCCCGGAACGCCGGGAATTTTTGAGAATCGGCCCCTTTCGAACAAATAGACGCCTTCACGAGTCGCGGCCAACAGACGGCCTTGCCTATCCTGTCCCAAGGAACGCGGAGTACTGGGTAGTCCGCTGTTTGCAATTTCTTTGAATGCGCTGCCACTGCGGACGCCCCTGTCGCGCTGGCCGTAAACGGTAACGTGGCCGTTCTCCCATCGATTTAAGCCGTCCGCGGTCGAGATCCACATACTTCCATCCGGAGTCGCCTCTACTAAGTGCACCGAGGAACTGGAAAGACCTTGTTTCGCCGAAATGGTTGGTATCGCGAACTCTCGAAATCGGTTGAGACCGCCATCGGTGCTGACCCAGATGCTGCCTTCGCGATCTTCAAAAATACTCGTCACCACATCGCCGGAAAGACCGTCGACGAGTGCGAACCGATCGGTCTTGCCTCCATGAAAGTGCAACAGACCTTCCACTGTGCCTATCCACAAACTCCCGTCGCTGCTCCGAAACAGGCACTTGGGCCTGAAGTGCCCGGCAAATCCTGGAGCATCATAGTTCTGAATTTTCCCGTCCCTAAGTTCCTTGAGTCCTTCAATCGAGCCCGTCGTAGTAGCCGGACCGGCTCCGGGGATGGCAGTGGCCATCACTAGTTCCCCGTGTTCGCCTTCGATCAACGCGGTCGCCTCAACTGCGCCGCCGGGAAATGCATAGTGTTCCGGTGTCCCAGGCGCCCAGCGCCACAATCCCGATTGAGCGGAAACCCATAAATTGCCTTTGGGATCCGCATACAAAGCGCTCACGGACCTGCCAAATCTACCTGCTCCGTAGCACTGCATCTTGCCTTCTCGGATCGCACAAAGTCTGCCCGGACCGTAAACGCCAACCCAAACCGTTCCCTCACCATCTTGAACGGGGGAAGTAACGATCTGTCCGAACGTTTCCGGATACTGGGTAAGCTGGCCGTTCTTCCAACTGGCAAGTCCCTTCCACGTGGCGATCCAAAGAGTCCCATCGCGCGAAACCAGCAGATCGCTGATGAAGTTGCCGGGGAGTTGCTGACCGGCTGGGGGCGACCACGGAATGACATGCACGCCATCAAAGCGCAACAATCCAAATCCGGTGGCGAGCCAGAGATAACCGTCAGGAGTCTGCGCGATTGCCGTGATCTGGCCTCCGGTGAAACCTTCTCGAATTGTCCACGCCTTATGTTCGTACTGACTGACGTCAAGCGAGGGAGCCAACGCAGAGATGCAAGGACAAAGCAACCCCAAAAAGACTAACGCGCACAGAACAAAGCGGGTAATCGCGCTCCCTGCCGGTATGCGCGCGCGGGTTGTCAACGGAAGGTGCATTCTATGCCTCGGGCGCATTCTCGCGGCGCGATCGAAAAGCAAGTTCCACCCTTATCGTTGTTCCACGCCCGGGTTCGCTGGCGAATTCAAACGTCCCGTCCAGCTGGCGCACGCGCTCGCGCATGTTGATGAGTCCCAGTCCTCCCGATGTTTCACTTCTGCTCGGGTCAAAACCCACTCCATCATCCGAAACCAAAAGGCGAACGTATTCGTTTATCCGAGTCAGTCGAACCTGCGCCTGCTTGGCTCTTGCGTGTTTTGCTACGTTGCCGAGTGCCTCCTGTGCGATCCGGTAGAGACACAGCGCCACCCCGGGCGATAATTCCTTCACGGTGTTATCTCCCTCATAGAGAACGGGAATCCCGCGAAGCCTGGTAAACTCTTCGCAATACGACGACAGAGCCTCCGGCAGACCCGCTTCTTGCAACGCCGCGGGATGAAGTTCATGAGACAGTTGCCGGATTTCCGCGCCCACGTCGATTAAATTCCTCTCCACTTCCCGAACCTCTGCTCCGGGTCCGGAGTCGGTCGGGAGCGCAAGCGCCGCGGCACCCAGCCGGAGAGAAACCGACGTAATTCGCTGGAGAACGCCATCGTGCAATTCACCGGCGATCCGCGTCCGTTCCTCCTCCTGCACTTTCATCAAGCGTTCGTTCAGGGCGGTGATCTGGACCTGGTGCCGCTCCAGGACGGCCTTACGCCGTTCTAAAATGCGGACCCGAAAACGGTGAACGGCCCACAGTAGGGCTGCAAAAGCCGCCACACTAAGAACGCGGAACCAATTCGTCTCCCAATATGCCGGGGCGACGGAAAAATCAAGAAATGCGCCAGCTTCGTCCCACACGCCGCTGTTATTGCAAGCGGTCACCCGGAAGCGGTAGTGGCCCGGTCCAAGATTCGAGTACTCCACGTGACGTTTGTTGACGACCTCTCTCCAATTGTTGTCCTCGCCTTCGAGCCTGAAACGGAAACGTACCCTCTCCGGCATTACAAGACTGAGCGCCGTGTAATCAATCGCCACATTACGGACGCGGGCAGGCAAGTGCACGCCTTGTAATGCGTCGTACTTCTCATCGTCCGCACTGATTTGCTGGACATATACAGTAGGTGGCAGCCTGTTAAACGGAAGATGTCGGGGGTCGATGATGCTCACGCCGTCCAAGGGTGAGAACCATATTTTCCCTTCGAGCGACTTCGTCACTTTCCGGCCATAGCGGCCAGCAAACGCGCGGCTCCGCACTCCGTCGTAGCCGTCGAAAGTCGTGGTCTGGACGTTGCTGCCCTTCCCATCGAATGCCTCCAACTCGGACCGCGCAATCCGCACCAGGCCACAGGGCATGTTCAACCAAAAGGAATGGTCGTTGTCCTCGATAACCCAGTGAACGGCATCACAGGGCAGACCATTTTCGCGAGTAACCGTTGTGACCCGGCCGTCTTTCACCCGGCTCAAACCGCCTTCGGTCGCGGCCCACACCGCACCATCCGAACCCCATTGAAGGTCGCTCACCGCGCCTTTGCCGAGTCCGTCTGCGATCCCGTAGGAAGAGTGGATCTGCCCGTCCCTGAAATACGCCATTCCACCGTCAAAGAATCCGAGCCAAACGCCGCCCTTCGACGGGTCCGGCAACAAAGCCACCGCCGCATACTTGTGTCCGAATCGCTCCCAAGGGATGCGCTGAATCGCCCCCTGTGGCGCAGCATAGAAAAGGCCGTAGTCCTGGTTGCTGACCCAAACCTTCCCGTGTCCATCCCCTGCGATGGCAAATATATTTCCGCCTGGGATGCCAGGAACCTTCACAAATTGATTGTGGTCGAGATAGAACACGCCGTCGGCGGTCCCAGCCCATGGTCTTCCTCGATCATCTTCCCCAAGCGAATAAACTGCGCTTCGCAAGCCGCTGTTCGCAACTTCTGACACCCTCGCGTTCACGAGAAAGTCTTTTTTGTCAGTTTGCGCGTTTTGGCCCGGCACCTTCTGCTTGCCATAAACGGTAATATGCCCGTTTTGCCAACGATCCAATCCGTCGGCCGTTGCGATCCAAATGGCTCCATCCGGCGTAGCTTGGAGAACGTGAACTGCGGAATTGGAAAGACCCTGGTTTACCGAAATTGTCGGCACCGCAAAAGCACGAAACCGATCCAGTCCGTCCTGGGTGCTGACCCAAACACTGCCTTCGCGATCCTCGAAGATGGCCGTTACCACATCGCCGGACAGACCGTCGAATTTATCGACCAATCCCTGGTGCAGGTGCAACAGACCTTGCACGGTTCCCACCCACAAGCTCCCATCGCTGCTCCGGAACAGGCGAGTGGGCTTAAATTTCGCAGCGGTCCCCGGGAGGTCGTAGCCTCGAATTTTCCCGGCCACAAGCTCTTTCAGCCCCGCTTCGATCGCACTGGTCACCAGCGTCGCCGGTGGGCTGGACATGCCGGTTGCCATCAACAGTGCGCCGTTCTCGTCTTCGAGCAGTGCGTGCGCGCCCACTGCCTCACGGGGAAAAGAGTAGTGCTCCGGAGGACCAGGCGCCCAGCGCCATAGTCCCGTTTGCCCTGATACCCAGAGATTCCCTACGCGGTCCTCGTACAAGGCGGTTATCGACCGTGCAAATGTTCCAGATCCATCGCACTTGGCGGCTCCCTTTTGCATTTGGCAAAGTGTGCCAAGGTCCTGAACCGCAACCCAAACTGTCCCCTTCCTGTCCTCCAGGAACGGCCCAATGGGGTGCCCGGCAACTTCCGGATATTCGGTGAGCTTGCCGTCCTTCCAGCTGGCAAGCCCCTTGAAGGTTCCTATCCAAAGTGTGCCGTCACGCGAAACTAGCAGATCGCGAATGTAATCCCCGGGAAGGGCTTGACCGCCTGGCGGTTGCCACGGGATGGCTTGGACTCCGTCGAAGCGAACCAATCCGAATTCTGTTCCCAGCCACAGATAACCATCGGGCGTCTGCGCGATCGAAAAGATAGTGCCCTTGGTAAAGCCTTCGCGAATCTTCCATGCCGCGTGCGCGTACTGGCTGACGTCGAGTGACAATTCCGACGCAAAGGCACAGGCGCTCGCCAGCAGCGAGATCCAGAGCAAGACCAACGCCTTTGTTTGCAGATTCTGCATAGTTCGACTTTGCTGTCCGTTCATGAATCCGACGAATCGCAATCTAGCACGCAGAGCCTAGCTTCGAGGGTACATCTTAGTGGAATGGCAATTGCCGCACCATTACCTCCGATGAACGGTATCGAGATGCTTGAACTGAATAAATTGACATTGGCGCCATCCCGAAGCGACGGTGCTCAAGCGCCTCGGACCCCGGCCATCGAAAGAGACGAGACCACTCACTATGCGGCAAGGAGTTGTAGCGCAAATACGATTGGAAGATAGATCACAGAGACCAATAGCAGCCGACGAGCCGCTGCATTGGACTGGACCAGGGCGAGTTTTGCGGCACAGTAAAGAAAGGCCAGACTGAGTATCAGCGTGCCAGTCGTGAGCAGCGCACCTGCGTGCTGGACGAGCAGTGCTGAGACCGTCACACACAATAGCGCAAGAGAGGAGAGTACGCTTTGCCATCCCATGAACCGCGCTTTGTTTGGTCCGCGAGGAAGAATCTCGTACCCTGCCCGCAAATAGTCATCGCGATACATCCAGGCAATCGCCATGAAATGCGGGAATTGCCATAGGAAAAGAACCGCATAGAGAATCCACGCCGGTGAATTCAGTTTTCCAGTTGCAGCCACATATCCGATCAACACCGGCATGGCGCCGGGAAATGCGCCCACAAGAGTACACATCGGCGTTCGACGTTTCAGCGGAGTGTAGACAAAAAGGTAGCTACCAAGTGTCAGCGCGGCAAGCAGGCTCGCGGCTGGCCGCACGGCGAGTGCAAGATAAAAACTTCCGGCTAGGGACAACATCGTTCCGAAAATCAGCGCATGGAGTGGTTCGATTCGACCAGCCGCAATCGGCCTACGAGCGGTGCGGCGCATTTGCGCATCGAACTCCCGCTCGATCACCTGATTCAGAGTCGCCGCGCCGCTCGCGACCAGAATCGTGCCGAAGACGGTATGCGTCAACAGCACCCACGGAAAGCGCCCAATGGGTTGGCCACACCCGACGCAAAAAGCGACTGCGGTTGCCACGGCAATCAAAAAATTAATTTCCGGCTTCGTTAGTTCCCAGTAGTCGCGCAAGACGCCGGGCCATGCGGAGTGGCCACGCTGTGCGGCAGCGATCGGGTAAACCGCAAGAGGCTCACTCGCCATATTCAGACGACCTCCACGCTTTGCGGACCAGTTCCCGCAGTCATCGTTGCGGGCATCTCCAATCGCATCAAATCTTTTTCCTCGGGACTTCGCACCGACAGCAGACGTACCGCGACAATTGCTGCAGCGACAAGGTAGATGAGCGTTACACAAGTCCACATCAAGGCGGCTGCGCGCTCCTGGTCCTCGAGAGCGGAAATTCCACAACGTGGGGGAGTGGCAAGGTACACCGTGTATACAACGCGATCGCAAAACACAAGAAATCCCGAGAGGATATCGCAGGGCAGGGTGGCGAGAAACAGATAGAGAACCGTTGACCATCGCGGCCACCCGGCTGCGCTCGGCCAAGGCCGGATCACCGGCCACCAGAATAGAAGCCCGGCCACGAAGAAACTTACGTGCTCCAAAGCGTGCCAGACTTCCGATTGCATCCCGACGGTGAATAGTGCCGGAATG
>DATJZF010000052.1:0-23499 GCA_035499255.1 Dongiaceae bacterium
TGGTAGAAACGAAGTTTGTCGTCCGCCATCGCCTGCCGGAACAGTCTGTCCGCTTCTTCCGGCGAGTAGTGTCGCTCCACAAACTCCCAATCCACTTCGCTCCACCGCTTCTCTTCAATCAAACGCTTCTGCAAAGCAGCAGAATCATTGAACACTTCGGTGCGGATTCTGCGGTTGCCATGAGCGGAAAATAACACGCGAGCGCAGGCATTCAACCGGTAGATTTCTGGGGCTGTGGATTTCGTAACCTGCGACGGCGGACGTGGGATGCATACTTAGCCTGCCCGGGCGATTTCATAATCCAGTCGCAGACTTCCGGTCAAAGAAAGATCAGGTGATGACCAAGATTATGCACTGGCATGGGATTTGAAGATCGAGCGCAAATTTTCTCCCTCACCAGTCCGTGCTTGCCTTCAACCGTTTAGCGACTTCTTCCAGTGTCTTGTAGTTTCATGCGAGGCTAGCACAGTCAGGCGGTGGCTCACACCCGGAGCGTAAAATCTCCAAGTATCGTTCCAATAACATAG
This sequence comes from Dongiaceae bacterium, assembly GCA_035499255.1. GTDB lineage: Bacteria > Acidobacteriota > Terriglobia > Acidiferrales > UBA7541 > Acidiferrum. The sequence continues at coordinate 528 of DATJZF010000052.1, forward strand.
CCGACCCAAAAAGAAAGGTGGCTTACCGAGTCCAGATTCGCTGCCGTCGCATGGGCGAGGACAACGGCAAAGACCAGCTTGTCCGCATTTCAAACTATATCGAGATGATACGGGATCACATTTGGAGGACGGCTCGAAAAACTACGGCGAAAGAGTTGGAGCGCTTGGTTTCGATTTTGGCCAAACGTTGACACAGACTCCGTTTCGAATTGGTTAGTCTGCTGGTTAGTCCACGACTAGACTACCCGTAAGTTATTGACAATAAGCGGGCGAGCCTGTAAGCCGGATTCTGTTCGACGCTCCACTTTGCAGCGGCGCGCCGCGACGATCATTCCTCTAGCCCCGGCCTCGCGACCGGGATCCAGCGACCTACCCGAGGGTTCATCCTTGCGCTCAGCCGTGAGGCTTTGCACCAGGGAGCGCTTCTTTCGAAGCGCTCAACGAGCCGGGCCGGCTCTCCCCTCCTATTTGGTCTTGCACCGCGCGGGGTTTGCCTTGCCGGCGACATTGCTGCCGCCGCGGTGGGCTCTTACCCCACCTTTTCACCCTTACCTGCGAGCGTACCATTCGTCGACGTCCCGAAGGTTTTCCTTCGGGCTATCACCGGGTTCCGCTCCGCCGGCGGTATCTTCTCTGTGGCACTTTCCGTAGCGCTTTTGTAGCGGCGGCTTTACGCCGCCATTCCATTGCGCCCCCTGGCGTTACCAGGCGCGTCGCCCACCCCGAGGCCTCGCGGCCTAAGGGTTTTCTTCGCTCATGGAGTGGCCGACCTTTAGGTCGGTTAGCTCCATTCGCGAAGTAGTGTCCGGACTTTCCTCCCGCCGCACGTAGCGCTAGGCTTTAGCCCAGCTTTCCGTGTAGCCAGCGATCATCCAGCTCACCCGCACCATCATTATATCGCGCAATCTCAGTTCCCCAGTAGAGGGCACGATACATCGTGCCCCCGAGCGACGCCTGCCACAGTTGCTTCCTCAGGTCGCCAAAGCTCATATAACGTTGGTTTTCAAGGCGACTGCAGCTTCCACTCTTCTCTCTCCTCATCGTTTCGTATAGCATCGGCTCAATGCGCGCACCAGAAGCCAAAACCTTTCTTGTGCAACAAATCTCGCAGCAGGCCCAGTTAGATGGAATCGAGTTGTCAGACCTCGAGAAGCGGATGCTGTATTTCACTGAAGGTTCGACTGCCGTCGAGGACCCGGTCGCCCTCAACGAAGAGTTTGAAGCTCAGTACGACACCGCAAAATTTGAGAAGAAAATTTCGCGGCTCATGCACAGCGCCTACCAGCGGCTGAAACAAGAAGGTCCGTCGGGCCAGCACGCGTGGGACGACGCGATCCGTAGGCTGAAGCGCGGGGACCACTACATCTTGGTGATGTGGGACCAACGACCAGGTATTCACGGAGCGCAATTCATCGGGTACGCGGTCGGAATATTGCTCTTAGCTACACTGATTGGAGTGAAATCGCTAGCGCGCGAAGTATCTCCCCCTAATCCTCGAATTCTTCAAGCGGCGTTTTTGGCCGTCGTGGCGGCGATTATTTTCTTTCCATCCTCAATCGGAAACGCATTGGGCTGGCTAGCAGATAAAACCGTAATGCGCTGGATGGGAGCCGACAAGGAAGACGAATAGGAGAGCACCCTTCACTTCACCCCAATCAGCTTCTCGAACTCCCGCTCATCCAGAATAGTCACTCCCAGTTCCTTCGCCTTGTCGTACTTCGATCCCGGGTCCGTCCCCACCACCACGTAATCTGTCTTCTTGCTCACCGAGCCGCTCACCTTGCCGCCGTGCTCCACCACCATCGCGCCCGCTTCTTCCCGCGAGCGATTGGCCAGCCCGCCCGTAAACACAAACGACTTCCCTTCGAACTTATTGCTCTTCACTTCGCGCTTCTCCGCCCGCGGCCGCACACCCTTGTCGTGCAATTTCTTGATCACCTTTTTGTTCGCAGCTTCGCTGAAAAACTCCGTGATGCTCTGCGCGACCTTCGGCCCAACCTCCGGCACGTTCTCCAGTTCCTCCGCCGAAGCTGCCGCCAAATCTTCCACCGATGAAAAATGCTGTGCCAGCAACTGCCCCGTGCGCTCGCCGACAAATTGAATCCCTAGCGCATAAATCAGCCGGTCCAGCGGCTGCTTCTTGCTTCCGGCAATCTCGTCAATCAAATTCTGGGCAGACTTCTCACCCATCCTTTCCAGTTCCGCCACTTCATCCACTTCCAGGGAGTACAGGTCCGCGATGTCTTTCACCATTCCCTTTTCCACCAATTGGTCCACAATCTTCTCGCCGAGCCCGTCGATATTCATCGCGTGCCGCCCCGCAAAGTGCTGAATCGACTCCTTCAGTTTCGCAGGGCATGCCGAGTTCACACACCGGTACGCCACTTCTCCTTCGACTTTGTGAATGGTGCTTCCGCACACCGGGCATTTCTTCGGCATCTTGAACTCGCGCCGGTTTTTGCCCTGCTTCACCACTTTCAGCACGTGAGGAATCACTTCACCCGCGCGCTCGATCAGCACGGTATCGCCAATCTGCAACCCCAACCGCTCGATCTCATCCATGTTGTGCAGCGTTGACCGGCTCACCGTCACGCCGCCAACTTGCACCGGCTCCAGCACCGCTACCGGCGTCAGCGTGCCCGTGCGCCCGACCTGCACGATGATGTCGTTCACAACGGTTTGTTCCTGCCGAGCCGGGTACTTGAACGCAATCGCCCAGCGCGGCGACTTCGACGTGAAACCCAGCTCATTCTGCTGCGCCGTGGCGTTCACTTTGACCACCACGCCGTCGATCTCGTACGGCAATTTTTCGCGCTTCTCATCCCAATCCTGGCAATACGCAATCACTTCGTCGATCCCATCGCACAGCTTCCAGTCATCGGATGCGCGAAAATGCATCTGCTTCAAGGCCAGCAGCGTATCCGAATGTTTCGCAAACGGCACCTTGCCATCCACGTAGAGGTAGTACGCGAAGAAATCCAGTTTTCGCTGCGCCGTGATTTGCGGGTCCAACACACGAACAGCCCCGGCCGCAGAATTCCGCGGATTCACGAAGATTTTTCCGCCAATCTCTTCCTGTTGTTTGTTCAGAGCCAGGAAGGCCTTCTTTGTCATCATCACCTCGCCCCGAACCTCAAATGTCGGCGGCAGCTTCGCTTTTTTCAAAACAGCTGGATCCACCTGTAATGGAACCGACCGGATGGTCTTAACGTTCGGCGTGACGTCTTCTCCCGTAGTTCCGTCTCCGCGCGTCACGCCTCGCATGAGCAGGCCCTTCTCGTATTGCAACGAAACGCTCAGCCCGTCGAACTTGTGTTCCGCGATGTACTCGATCATCAGGCGGCCCGCCCCCTCGCGCACTCTCCGGTCCCAATCCTTCAGCGCGTCGTACGAAAAGGCGTTGTCCAGGCTCAGCATCGGCCTGGCATGCTTGACGGTCGAGAATCCTTCGCGTGGCGTGCCTCCCACGCGCACGGTCGGCGAATCGGGCGTGCGCAGCTCCGGATGCTCGGCTTCCAGCTCCTTGAGCCGGTTCATTAACTTATCGAAGGCCGCATCCGAGATTTCAGGCTCGTCCTGTACGTAGTACAAATACTCGTGGTGCCGGATCTGCTCCCGCAGCTTGTCGACTTCCTTCTTTGTCTTCCCGTCTGCCTTCGCCATTCCAGCTTTTGCCATGCTTCCCTCGTGCGACCAAACTACGACCCGCAATTATAAGCGACACCCGTGGCACTGGCATTCGGTCAGGCGCTCTTTACTCTGGTATTTATTTCTGCGAGGCTGCTAGGCCCAAGTGCGTAATCCGATCATTCCCCAAAACGCCAGGTAGACCAGCGCAATCAGCAGAGCCAGGCTGACAATCCTCGAAAATCTCCGCACGCCCGGGCGTACACCCTCTATTGGCGCGCGCCAAGCGGTCATGCCACTAGCCAGCACCGCGATCGCAAACACGATCGTTGTCAGGCACAACGTCAGCGACGCTGCAGTCACATTTCCCAAGTTTCCAATCACATCTTCGGCGGTGACTACAAAGACCAACACGAATACCACCAGGCTCAGAACCGCCAGTAGCGGCCAAAGCCGCATCGCTCTTTCCGCGGGCCTACGCCGTTTCGCGCTAAGCCCGCCCAGAATCCAGAAAGGCGCATAGACCCCGACCGCAATAACCGACAGGACCACAAAACATGTCAAACCGATCTCCACGAATACATACGCCGTCGACAACTTTTTCATTGTCGTTTGCGCACCAGCCTGAACGTACAGCACGCCATCCTTCGGCGCCAACAGAATCGTTGTCGCGGCAGGTTCCGGGTGATCTTTCTTCGGCAGATAGCGAAACTGTAAGCCGCCCACCGGCGCAAACGTTTCTTTCCCGCCCAGCGTTGCGAACGTCATCTTTCCATCCGCAAAGTTTACGTGAGTCAACCCCATCAGTCGCTCCACGAAGAAAATCAACTGCACGCGCGGCGAGTTCGGTTCATACCAACCCGCATAATCTGTAGCGTTCGCGGGTACAGTGGCCATATCCGGCACCGCCGGCTTCTGCAGCTTGCTCGTGATATAAGCGCGAATCGCTTTTCCGACTTTATCGAATGCGTCTCCGTTCCCCGAATTAATGCTATAAAAATAGCCGACGCCGACTTCCGGCATGTACGACATATCCGTCAGGCCGCCTTCCACACCCCCGTTATGTCCGTGGTAGACGAACCCATCGTGAAAACTCCAGTAATCGCTGAGACCGTATCCCGCCTTCAGACCCTCTTTCGCGGCCCAAGTTGTTTGCGGGTTCTCCATCCGGTCGATGTCTGTGCTGGGCAAGACGGCTGTTCCGTTTACCGTTCCTCGATTCAAGTAAAACTGCACATACGCGGCCATATCGTTGGCTGAAGCGTTGATTGCCCCCGCGGGACGCAACAAGATATTCCAGTAGTGATATGGCGTCTTCCCATCGCCGTGATAGAGCACGGTCATTGCGGCGGCGTCCGTCGGGGGGAAATACGTCGCGGTCTTCATTCCGATCGGTTGAAATAGATTCTGCGCGACAAAATCCTCGAATCTTTGCCCGCTCACCTTCTCCACGATGTAGCCCGCTACCGCCGGGCCGGAATTGCAATACGCCATTCGCGTCCCTGGCGCCCACCGTGAGGTCCGGGAATGATGGTCGTAGTCCAATCCGTCCTTCAACGACATTCCCTGCGCATCTTTCGCGTACTCCCGCAAATGCATGTCGTCCCAGCCAGTGGTGTGTTCCAGCAAATGCACCACCCTTACCGGGTCGGTCGCTTCCCACTTGTTCTCGAACCAGATTTCGGGCACTAACTTCTTCACCGGATCATCCAGCGACAGTTTCCCTTGATGCTCGAGCAGCAAGATAGACATCGACGCAAACGCCTTCGACGTAGAACCGATTCGGAATAGAGTGTCCGCCGTCACTGGTCGGTTTGCCGCCACATCCGCCACACCCACCCCCCCGGCATATTCCGGCCCATCCTTCTTCACGATGGCAAAGGACACGCCGGGCGTGTGTGTATCCTTCAGGATCTTTTCCAGTTGCCCACGCAATTCTTCCACGGACTGCGCCGGCTTCGGTGGTTCTTCTTTTTTCTTATCGTCGCCGAGGCAGGTCGTCGAGGCGCACAGCACCAGCGCTATCCCACTCAGAATCAGCTTTTTCATCGTTCTCCCCCGCAGACGGTCAATTCGCCTAATTCTCTGGAATTGCAGCCCCCCTCGTCTGTGACAACCGTTTCAATTTCGCGTAATCCTTCACATAGGTTTGCAGGCCGAAAGTCGACGTGATCTTTGAATACCCTTCCACCACCTGCTCTTTGTAATGGCCCTGATCCCAATCCAAGGGATCCCTCGGATCCAGGTCGATCAGCGTCAAGTCCGTATTTTCCATTGTCAATTTACCAAACTGCACGCGATTCCCTTCGAATCGCATGTAATTCCCTATTTCCTTACCATCACCAGAGGTTTTCCCTCCATCTCCGAATGTGGTGATAATGGCGTCGTTTGTCAGTTGCACGCTCTTTACGCGCCCGCGAATATGCGGAGGCGGCAGCAGTTCTCCCAGGTCCATCAGCAGATCATTTTTGTCGGTGTCCATGCCCGCAACCTTGCTGGTATTGATCACCTTTGCGAGGTCGATGCCAAACAATCCCATCACGCCCTTCACCGGGACGTGCATCGCTTTCACCTTTTCCGTGTTCATGCGCAGGCGTCCGTCCGGGTCGGCGCTCAACGTCCCTCCCGTCTCGAACGGTACGTCTCCCTTGCTATGCAACTTGCCCTTGACGATCAGTTGATCTTTCTTGATCGCGATCGAAATGTCTTTCAGCGGCGCATCGCTCCTCGCGAAAACGTAGTTGTTCATAACGTCGGCCAGCGCCTCGGGACGAATCGACACCGTACCGTTGGCAATCCGCATCTCGAACGAAGCCTTGTCATCGAATACGACCAGGTCGCTTTTCCCCACAGGCCACAACTCGCCCGAGACGTTTTCTAGTTTTGCGCCGGCACGATCCGTCAGGCGGAACAACACGTTCCGCATCTCTGCCTTCACTGGTTTGCCGCTCGCTGCTTCCGCCGCCTTCGCCGTGGACTCGCCAGAAGTCTTTCCTGTTTCGTTCGGCGATGGAGCCGGTTTGGATCCGGCATCCGCCTCTGGCGTGTTTTCTGTCTTGTTCCGCTTCGAACAGCTAGCCACCACCACGGAGGTAGAAAGCAATAAGCACATGACTACAGGCCCCTTGAACATCGGTTCTCCAGGTCAGCTCAATCTCGTGCAACAGCTTACACCCGGGGCCGCAGCGTCTACCTCGACGCTTCGTCTGATTAAGGCCGCGCGCGGTTTGTATTCTGTCTGGTGATGAGACTTACGATAGCTCTATTCCAGTACTTATTCGTCGTCGCCCAACAGTTGGGGATCGCGAGTAAATTCGGTGTGCGCCGGCACCTCATAGATTGGTGCGGGAATCAGGCGTCCAGCAACCAGGTGAAACGCGAAGATCAGGATCATCCCTCCGCCCATCGCCAGCACGAACCATTTCATGTCGGTTTGCGGATAAAATAGCGCGTACAGCACCGCCAGCCAGAATGACGTCGTGATCATCGGAATTCCCACGGCGATGAACATCGTTCCGGAGAATCCGGGCAAATACCAGGGGAACTGATCGTGCACCGACCTTCGCGCCCACCAATAGGTGTGAATCTTGATCGCCAGCCCCTCCGCCAGCGGCAATACTGTCTCCTCAGGCCCCTCTGTGTGTCCCAGGCGATAGAATTCCGAAAGGTGAGAGTCAATCGACGTCACTCCAGGAATTGTCTCCAGCAGCCGCAAATATGCCCGCCAGAACTGAATCACTCGCACGCCACGAAATCCCAAGGAAATATACAGTAGCGAAAGAACCAAGCCGAACAGGTTCACGATCAAACTGATGTTGTGGGCTATGGTTGTGGCGGCGGTGGTGAAGGCCAAGGCTGTTGCCAGGAACGCCTGAACCGTCGAGAAGTTATTCATCCGGGCATACAAGATGTGGTCTTCATGGTAAAGCCGCTCCAGCACCTTGTGCCACGCTAACTTGGGATCTGGAAAGCTCGTTTCGTGATTCATCTGTTCTCGGCACTGCCGGGTTTGACCGTCGAAGATTGTACATCGCGCACCACATTCTGCGCCGTGGCCAGCATCACGCCAACTCACAAACCGACATTCTCCTGCCCCACCCCACAGCTCGGCGGCATACGTGTGGGCTGAATGCCCGCCCCACTCTGTGCCACTTCCTATTTTGTTGTTTGACTTAGCGCAAAATTGTCCCCGTACACTTCAAGTTGAGTTCGAAAGTTTGCCCTTTTGTTTCCCGTTACACCCTTCGGGGTTCCAAACTTTTGCACACCTCTGGGTCTTGACTGATTTCGCCCGGAGGACTATCCGCCTCAATCTCTGTCGGTTGCTTGAATACCGTACAGCTGTCTCGATTTGGAACCCCACCTGCTCCACATCGGCCACGCGGTCGGTTGTTCTCACGGGGCAACAACGGAGAACACTGCCTAACGCCACCTCCGGGCCTGTTTCTTGAATGCGAAAGGATTTGAAACATATGCGACGGAGTCCTATCTTCCTCGTTCTTGCGTTCACTTGCGCGGTTTTCTGCGCGATTCCCTTGATCCTGGCGCAGACTCCTTCTGCGACGTCCACTGGCTCGCCTGCCTGGCTCGGGGCTGCCTGGCGGCAATCCCTTTCGGTCCCTCTCTTGCCTGCGATCCTCTCGGGGAATACACCGGCGGTACTGCCGCAAACCACTACGGTAATCGACGGGAATGGCGCCACCACCACCTATTTCCCGGGCGGGAGCGTCACCACAGCTAACAACGCCTTTTTCAAACCTCTTGGCACCAACGGTCGCACCTGTTTTACCTGTCACCAACCCCAGAACAACTGGTCCATCAGTCCGGCGTCGGTTCTGATTACCTACGGCGCCACCCTGGGCAAGGACCCCCTCTTCGCTCCGGTCGATGGCGCCGATTGCCCCAACACTGGTGCGGCGAATAGCAACTTCGGCCTCAAGTTCATTGCTGTGCGCTCGCAACTCTTCCTGCGGGGCAATTTCCGCATCGGTTTACCGGTTCCAGCAACTCACGACTGGGCTTCCGTATCGGTCGCCAGCGATCCGACCGGCTGCGAGAAGAACGCAACGTATGGACTACCCGCCGGCATGCTCTCCTTCTATCGTCGGCCACTCCCCGCAACCAACGTGATCTACACAACTCCTGGTCTCGCCGGCCCGGTGCCCAACATTATGTGGGACACCCGCGAACCCAGCCTTGCTAGCCAGTTCGTTGACGCAACTCTGACGCACGCACAGGCTGCTTCCGCCCCCGATCCCTCGGCTGTCACGCAGGGCGTCACCTTTCAAAGCGGGAGTTTCACGGCGCAATCCTACGATTTCCTCGCCGGAGACCTGACCGGCGGTGATTCCAGCGGCTCTATGGGCGGCGCCATCAATCTTTACAACTACTCGAACACGCTCCCCTATTTCGGTCCCGGCGCTGCGTTTGGGGGCGGCTCGTGTAGTGTCCCTGCACAACCCTGCCCGGGTTCGCTCTTCCCCAATCACTTAATTCCTGGTGATTTCAACGGCACCGAACTCTTCGGTGCGTTCTCCGCTGGCGGAGGCAATAACGCGGTCGCCGCTGCCAGGCGTCAATCGATTGCCCGCGGCGAATCCATCTTCAACAACCGGACCTTTAACATCACCGGCGTCACCGGCCTGAACGATCTGCCAGGTTTTGGCGCGCCCATCATCCTCGGTACTTGTTCTCGCTGCCACAACAACGCAAATGTCGGAAACGATGCCTTTGATGACCCGAAACACATCGGAGTCGCCGACAACAGCTATATCAGCGCCCTTCAGTCTCCCAACGGAACGACCACGCTTCCCCTCGTTTCGGATCAGCCAATCTTTTCGTTCCTTTGCACCCCCGGTTCAATTCCCTATTTCAGCAATCCTGTCACGGTCAACGGAGTGACCTACGATCAATACCTCACTTCCGATCCGGGTGTTGGGTGGATCACGGGCAAATGCGCCGACCTTGGGAAATTCAAGGTTTCTTCGCTCCGTGGCATCGGCGCGCGCCCGCCTTTTTTCCATGGCGGTCAGGCCGCAACCATGCGAGACGTAGTGGTTTTCTACAACAACCGATTCAATATGGGCTTGAATGCACAGGACATTCAGGATCTCGTCAATTACCTGAATTCCCTTTAATTCAAAAACCCTTGCGCGGGAGTGCACGAATCTCTATCCATGCGTTGACCGGAGATCGATCACTCAGCGAAAGTCAGGATAGATTTCATCCACGATCCAATAACTCGACAGCACAATTGCGAACAGCATTCCTGCGGCCCAGAGAATCCACCTCCCGCGACGCAGAGACTTCCACGTGGCCCTTTGCAGCGGTACGTCCACGAAATACGCCGCGCAATACAGAACGTTCGCCATCAGCGCCAGCCCGCTCATCGGAAGGATCGAAGAGAACTTCAGCGCCGGCTGAAAGTGCGGCCACGTTTCGATCACCCATGCCGCCGCCACCCCTACCAGCACCAGGTTGTAGGCGATCCGTAGTGGCTCCCAGAACCTCGCCGCTCGCCCAAGGTTCGCCCGCAAGGAAGTCGTCTCCGCTCCGAAGTCCCAGTTCGCGTTTCCGCCTCGAATCATGCCGCGGCTCCTCACTACGTTGAATGGGCCGGCGATGACCAGATTAGCGCATTAACTTTATAATGTAAAGTACTCTGCAGACAGCCTATGCCTTCTTGATGAGCCGAGTGATCCATACCAGGATCACCGCTCCGACAAACGCCACAATGATCGACCCGATCATTCCCCGTCCCTGCCAGATCCCCAGCATCCCAAAGATCCACCCTCCCAGGACCCCTCCCAAAAGCCCCAGAATGATGTCCACGAGCGCGCCGTAGCCCCCGCCTTTCATCACTTGTCCCGCCAGCCAGCCTGCAATCAAACCGGTCACGAGCCATGCGATCAGTCCCATGTCTCCTCCTATTTCACTATCGATGATTAGGGTACTTCCGGGCGGCAATCTTGAGCCGACTATGCTCCAAATTGCCGGTCAAATTCAAGCTTGCATTCTTTCCGTCCCGCTCACGGGGAAATGGAACCCCATTTGCACTTAAGTTCGTTGCGCGGTCGCATCTCAGCTACAATGTTGCGGGCTCGCGCATCCAATCACTGACTATGGCCACGGCTCTGAACAATGCACTTCTGATTCATAATCCGAACGCCGGCAATGGCGGCAATGCGCGTCGCAAGCTTCTGGACCAGGCGCGCCGCATTCTCGCTTCGAACGGAATCGAAGCCGAACTCGCGGAGACTACTGGTCCCGGCCATGCCACAGAAATCGCGCAGCGAGCCGTCCGCGATCATCGGCAACTGGTTATCGCCTGCGGCGGAGATGGCACCCTCAACGAAGTGGTCAACGGACTGGCCACCGCCAGCAACGGCAACCGTGTGCCTCTCGCGCTTCTTCCTGGCGGGACCGCCAACATCCTTGCCAAGGAACTCGATCTCCCTTGGGACATTCCCCGCGCCGCACGCCATCTGGTCGACGGCGAAGTCCGTGACATCGCTCTTGGGCTCGCCACTCCTCTCGAGTCGCCCGAGCGCCGGCGCTACTTCCTGTCCGTTTCCGGCGCTGGTCCGGACGGCATGATCGTCTATTCTGTCGATCTCGGCCTCAAGGCTCGCGTGGGTATCCTTGCCTATTGGTGGCAAGGCGCCCGCGAAGTCCTGCGCTATACGTTTCCGCGCTTCCGCGTGCGCGCAGGCGACCGACAGATGGAGGCTACCCTCGTGATTGTTGGCCGCACGAAGCACTATGGTGGACCATTCAAAATCACGGATCAGGCCGATCTTTTCGAGGATCAGTTCGAGTGTATGGCCCTCACAACACAAAGTGGTCTGCGTTACCTGAGTTATCTCCCCACGCTCTGGATGGGCAATCTTCGCAAAGAAGAAGATGTGCACTTCTGGAAGGCCGACTCGCTCATCTGTGAACCGCTCGATTCCAACCCGGTCTACGCCCAAGTCGATGGCGAACCTCTCACCCGCCTCCCGGTCGAATTCTCTATCGTGCCGAAAGCTCTGAAACTCCTCGTGCCGCGGGACTCGAAGCCTCAATAGCTTGCCGAACCGATTGTCTTCTCCGCTACCGAGCGCTATAAAATACCTTCATCCGTGGACCTCGCCTCTCACGCCCTGGCTTCGTTCGCTCTTGCCCGTGGTTTCTTCCCTCGCCGCCGCTGGCCCGTTTTTGTTGGCATGGTGGTTGCCGGAACGCTAGCGGACATCGACCTTGTCAGCATTGTCTTCGGCCCCGCCGCCTATTTCGTCGGGCGACGCACCTACACGCACTCCCTGCCGGGGTTGCTACTGGTCGTCGCGATCGCGGCCGTGTTCATCCGCTACCTCGCGAAGAAACAACCCGAGCCGGTTGCTGGGCTGATGCTTCCTCTGTGTCTGGCGGCCGCCCTGCACACCTTGCTGGATATTCTCCAATCCGAGGGAACCGCCGTCCTCTGGCCGATCCGCTCGACACGTTTCGCAACGGATTGGCTCCCTTCTATCGACCCGTGGATTCTCACACTTCTGATCGCCGGCATTTTCGTACCGGAACTCTTTCGTTTGATCACCACGGAAATCGGCGCTAAGGAAAAAGCGCCTCGCGGCCGCAACGGCGCCCTTGTCGCCTTCACCCTGATCTTTCTCTACTTCGGCGCGCGCGTGTTTCTGCATTCCAGCAGCGTATCTTCGCTCGAGCCCCACTCCTATAACGGCGAATCCGCGCGCAAAGTCGCCGCTTATCCCGATTCGTTTTCGATTTTCCAGTGGCACGGCGTGATTGAAACCCAATCTCTACTCTGTCTTGCGGACGTTCCCGCCGGACTCGGCAAGCCTTTCGATCCGGAATCCGCGCAATGCTTCCATAAGCCTGAACCTTCTGCTGAACTCGCCGCAGCTCAACGAACCGCCTTCGCACAAACATATATCCGGGCCGTCCCGTTTCCGCGTGCCACAGTTTCGAAACTCACCGATGGAGAGGAAATCGAGATTCGGTCCATGCGGGATGTCGCGGAACGCGAGGGCACTCACCGCATCGGTGTGCGCATCATCCTTGATCTGAAATCTGCGATTTACGAAGAACACTACGTGTGGGTAAAAGACCTTCGCTTGCGCTAACGAGCGCGCAGCGCGAGTTGTAGCAGCAGGTCTTTAAACCCGCGCTTTCCACTGCGTCTTGCGTGCTTCCTAAAATCGTTGTCATCCAGAGGAGCGCGTTTTGCGACGAAGGATCTCAACCGATCCGTGCATTTCAATCCCGGCGAACGGCCGCGAGTCCTGGCCTTCTACTTCCTCTCCGCCTTCTCTCGCAAAATCAGTCGCGAGGCCCCGTAACTAACCAGCGCAAACAGGACCACGGCCAAGGTCACCTGTAGTTTGTGCGCCGCCAAAAACGGCAGCGCCTGATTCCCATACTTGATCGCCAGATATCCAATTCCAAAATAACGAATGGCCCGCGCAAGCGAGATCGCCGAAATGAAGCTCGCCGGCGGCACCTCGAACACTCCGGCAGCGAACACGAAAATCTTGAACGGCGTCGGCGGCGGTAGCAGCGCAGCGAGCAACATTCCGCCGAAGCCGTTTCTCTCCACCCACTGGCGGATTACTTTCCCGCGTTCTCCAGCCCGCTTGTGATAAAAGGCTTCCCCGCCCTTTCGCGCGATGTAGTAGAGCAACAGGCAGCCCAATACCGACCCGATCATGGCCATCGCCGCATATAGGGGCATTCGCACCGGATGCTGAATGGCCAGCTCTACAAGCAACAAATCGTTGATCACGGGGAAGGTCAGGACCGACGAATCCAGAAATGAAATCAGAAACAGACCAGGCGCGCCCAGCACTCCCGCGAACGCGACTATCTTCTGCCTCCACGCGTCGAGTTGACCCGTCAACTAATCCCCCGTAGAGCCGTGGCTTTCGCATGGCATCTTCATTTGCCACTGCACGACTGCAAGTCCGCTCACAGCAACGCCTGCACCGCTTCTACCACCACATCCCACACCCGGTACAACTCTTCCGGTTCAATCACGTAGGGGGGGAGCACGTACACCACGTTCCCCAGCGGCCTCAGCAAAACTCCGCGCTCCAGAAAGAAGCTGTACAACTTCGGCCGTAGCGCCGAAAGGTATCCCGCGTCTCCGGCCACCAACTCCACCGCTCCCATGGTTCCCACTTGCCGCGTATCCCCAACCTGAGGCATCTCGCGCAATTGCCCTAGCCGTTCTCCATGAATTTTCGCGATCGTCGCAATCCGGTCAAACACCGGCTCATCCTCAAAAATCTGCAGATTCGCGTTCGCTGCCGCGCACGCCAACGCGTTTCCTGTGTACGAGTGTCCGTGATAGAAGGTGTGCATCCGCTTCTCGCTCCGAAATGCCGCCTCTACCCGGCTCGTGCAAAGTGTCACGCCCATCGTCATGAAACCGCCAGTAATGCCTTTTGACACGCACATCAAATCCGGTACGACATTCGCCAGCCCGCAGGCGAACATCTTCCCCGTTCGCCCGAATCCCGTAAGCACTTCATCCGCGATTAACAGCACATCGTGTTTCGTGCACAGCGCCCGCACCTTCTGCAAAAACTCCGTGGGATGGACAATCATCCCGCCCGCGCCTTGCAGCAGCGGTTCCACAATCACGGCCGCAACCCGTCCGCCGCGTTCCTCGAGCAGATGTTCAAGTTGCTCCGCGCATTCGATGTGGCAACTCTCTCTCTTTAACCCCACCGGGCACCGGTAACAATACGCCGAATGAACGCGGTGCACCGGATACCGCATCGCCGCAAACGGCTCGGTAAACGGCGACTCGTCGCTCACCGACATCGCTCCGGCCGTGTCCCCGTGGTACCCGTGCGCCAGCGCCACAATCTCGCACTTCTCGGGACGCTCCCGGTTCACAAAATATTGCACCGCCAACTTTAGCGCCACTTCGACGGCCGTCGATCCGTCGTCCGAGAAAAATAGGTGCTCCAGCCCTTCGGGAACCCACTTCTTCAGTCGCGCGCACAGCTCTTCCGCGGCTTCGTGGGTGAAGCCCGCCAAAATTACATGCTCCAGTTTCTTTGCCTGTGTAGCAAGAGCCGCCGCTATTCGTGGATTCGCGTGCCCGTGCAGGTTGACCCACCAGGACGAGATCGCATCCGTAATTCGCCGTCCATCCTTCGTATACAGATACGCGCCTTCCGCACGCGCAATCTCTATCGGCGCGGGATCGAGCGCACGGTTCGTGAACGGATGCCAGATTTGTAACGCGGAAGACGTCATTGCGCGAAGGCGGATCGATCGAAGTGGTTCAGGAACACCTGCATGAGCGCGGTGCGATGGAGATTAGGTAGCTTTGGAATTTCGCCAATCACCCGCACGTGGCCGAATCGCTCGATGGTCTCGCGGTTTTCGCGATTCTGATCGCCAATCAGCACCACGCCATGCACGGGTAATTCCGCCGCATGCAATGCTGCTAGCGTCAGCAAGGTGTGATTGATCGTCCCGAGACCGCTGCGCGCCGCCAGGATCACCGGCAATTTGAATTTCACCATCATGTCCAGCATGAACTGCTTCGCGTTGATCGGCACCAGCACGCCGCCTGCCCCTTCGACGATCAGCCAATCATTCATCAAGCTCGTCGGCGGGCTGATCCGCGCCAGATCGATCTCCACTCCCGCCCAGCGCGCTGCCAGGTCCGGCGACACCGGCGGCACAAACTTGTACACCTCTTCCAACGTTCGGTCCGTGCCGATCCCCGCCAGGCGCATCACCGTCACGCGGTCCGATCCTTCCAGCGTGCCCGTCTGTATCGGTTTCCAATACACCGCGTCCAGCGCCGCGCATAACAACGCCGACAGTGTGGTTTTGCCTACACCCGTATCCGTACCTGTGATAAAGAAATGCCGTCTCATGCCGGTCTCGCCAGTCTCGTGGGATGGTGCTCCCGCCAATTTGCCAGCGCGGTTACTGCTCGCTGTAAATCCTCTTCGCGGATTCTTGCCGTCAACGACAACCTCAGCCTCGCCTGCCCTTGCGGCACCGTCGGCGGACGAATCCCTCTTACAGCAAATCCTTCTTTTTGCAGATGTGCCGCCGCCTTCAACGTATCCTCATTCCCGCCCAAAATCACCGGCACAATCTGGCTGCTGCTGTTCGCTGTATCGAATCCGCTTTGCCGCAGCGCGTGAAGCATTCCCTGGGACCGCCTCTTTAACGCTTCCCTCTCACGTTCCATGCCGATCGCCAGCCGTAAAGCGGTTCGAATCTGCTCCACAAGATACGGCGGCAAAGCTGTACTGAAAATAAACGTCCTTGCGTGGTTGATCAGGTGCTCCTTCAACACCGCCGGACTGCACACAAACGCGCCCGCCGATGCCAACGCTTTCCCGCAAGTGTGTACGGTCGCCAACACCTGTGGCAGGATTCTCGTCTCCGCCGCGAGCCCTCGCCCTTCCGGCCCATGCACTCCGGTAGCGTGGGCTTCGTCGACAATCATCGCCGCCCCATACTTCTCCGCAAGCGATGCCAGCTCCCGCAAAGGAGCAACATCGCCGTTCATACTGAACACGCTTTCGGTGACGATGACTCTCCGCCATGGCGCGCCGGCGTCTTCCCTCAACCTGTCTTCCAGCGCATCCAGGTTGAGGTGAGGATAGATGACTTTGCGGGCTCCCGACAAGCGCATTCCATCGATGAGGCTCGCATGATTCAGTGCATCGGAATACAGCACGTCGTCTGGCCCGACCAGCGCCGCCAATGTCCCCATATTGGCGGCATATCCGCTGCCGAAAAACAGCGCCGCTTCCGTTCCGGCAAATTTCGCGAACTCCTCTTCCAGTTCGCGCCAGGCTTCCGTATGACCCGAAAGCAGCCGCGAACCCGTCGCCCCCGCCCTCGTGCCACTTTGTAGCGCGCCAACGACCGCGTCCCGCAATTCCACGCGCTCCGCCAATCCCAAATAATCGTTCGAACAGAAATTTACACCGTGAATTTCTACCAGGCTCCGCCGCTGGTGCCGCTCCTCCAGAAGCCGCAATCCTTTTTCGAGTCCTGCCGTCCACTTCTTGATGACGTCATCCTGCATGCGATTCGAGTGGCTTCATCCCCAAGCTTTGGAGCAACTGCTCGTCCTCATCGGGACCCGGATTAGGTGTCGTCAACAACTTCTCGCCCACAAAGATCGAATTTGCTCCCGCCAGAAAGCATAACGTCACTGCTTCCGGCGACAATTGCTTCCGCCCCGCCGCGAGTCTTACCCGTGAAGCCGGCATGGTGATTCGCGCGGTCGCAATCGCCCGCACCATTTCCAGCGGGTCCAGTGCCGGGATCTTCGCCAGAGGTGTTCCTTCTACCCTTACCAGCATGTTGATCGGCACGCTCTCTGGATGCGGCTTTAGCGTGGCTAACTGCTGCAGAAGTCCCACGCGGTCGCTCTCCCGCTCGCCCATCCCCAAAATCCCACCGCAGCAAACGGTGATTCCCGCTTTTCGCACCGCCGTCAGTGTCCGCAGCCGCTCGTCATAAACACGTGTTGTGATGATCGACCCGTAGAACTCCGGCGAAGTATCCAGATTGTGGTTGTATGCAGTCAGCCCCGCTTCCTGGAGCCGCACCGCCTGCTCATCCGTCAACATTCCCAGCGTGCAGCACACTTCCATCCCCAAGGCCGACACTCCCCGCACCATCTCCAGAACCTTCTCAAACTCCTTCCCCTCGGGAGCCTCCCTCCACGCCGCTCCCATACAAAACCTAGTCACCCCGCGTGCTACAGCGTCACGCGCCACGCCTATGACATGCTGCGGATCGAGCAGCCCTTGCCGCTCGACATCCGCCTCATAATGGGCACTTTGCGGGCAATATGCACAATCCTCCGGACACCCCCCAGTCTTGATAGAAATCAGCTGGCAAGTTTGCACGCGGTCCGCCTGGTGATGTTGACGGTGCACTGTTTGCGCTCGGAATACCAGTTCCAGGAGTGACGTCTCGTAGATCGCCTGGACCTCCGCCTTTGTCCAATCGTGACGCAACACTGGGTCACTCTTCGCCTGCACCGCTACGCTGTTCTCACTCATCATTTCGTCCGCTTTGCCCTATGGAAACTCGCCGCACTGGCCACAAACTTTTCCATCCTATCATTAGCCCGGCGATTCCTTCCATTTCCTGCCTCACATTCCCGTGTATTCGCTACCCATTCAAATCCTTCATTCCGCACAGACTTCCCTCTCGTCTTCAGGTCAAATGGTTTGACCATTTATTGGGCGAAATGTTATAAATCAGCGATTCCATTCGCTCCCCCGCGAAACAGGGTTGTTCCGGGGTGGTCCTGAGTCTTGACCCGCCCAGGGGTCTTGAGGGGTATCGCCGGTGAGCCGAAGGATTCCCGACCTGTCTGAAGATTTGCGGGAGTCTCGTGTTTTCGGACGAGGCGCTCCCCCGACGCTGCTGGATTTGGCAAAGGTTCAGTTCGCTGCGTTCGCCGACGACCGTCGGTGTGTGTGGTTGTGCGGTTGATTGGGGCCACGGTCTCTTTTCGCCGGCGCTCTGCCCCACATTTTGATCCGTTTCGCTTTGGAGGAATGTTCATGCGCATCTCGATTGACGCTGCCCGCATGCCCGGCAGCCGCTTCACGAAACGCTTCGGTACTCTCGCGGCACTTTCACTCGTGTCTGGCGCCGCACTCTTTGCCGATGAAGCCGGCGGCGAAGCCAATCTACGTCTCCCCGACCTCTCTTCTGTCTCCTTCCTCGGGGTCGACGGCCACAAGCTTCTGCTCTTCGGCATCCTGATTTGTATCCTGGGTCTTGGCTTCGGCATGGCCATCTTTGTGCGCCTCAAGAACCTCCCAGTTCACAAGTCCATGCGCGACATCTCCGAACTCATCTACGAGACTTGCAAAACCTATCTCCACACCCAAGGTAAGTTCCTTCTGTTCCTCTGGATCTTCATCGCCATCATCATCGTCCTCTACTTCGGCGTGCTCTCGCCCGTGCCGAACAAATCCGTAGCCGTCACTCTCCCCATCATTCTTTTCTTCAGTCTCGTCGGGATGGCCGGCAGCTACGCGGTCGCCTGGTTCGGTATCCGCGTGAATACGTTCGCCAACTCGCGCACGGCCTTCGCCGCTCTTCGTGGCAAACCGTTCCCGATCAACGCAATTCCCCTCGAATCTGGTATGAGCGTCGGCATGATGCTCATCAGCGTCGAGCTCTTGATGATGCTCATCATTCTGCTCTTCATCCCCGGTGATTACGCTGGTCCGTGCTTCATCGGCTTCGCCATCGGCGAATCGCTCGGCGCCGCCGCTCTCCGTATCGCCGGCGGCATTTTCACCAAGATCGCCGATATCGGCTCTGATTTGATGAAGATCGTCTTCAAAATTAAGGAAGACGACGCGCGCAACCCCGGCGTCATTGCGGACTGCACGGGCGACAATGCGGGCGACTCAGTTGGCCCGACCGCCGACGGCTTCGAAACCTACGGCGTCACGGGCGTTGCCCTCATTACCTTCATCCTTCTCGCCGTGAAAGACCCAACGGTTCAGGTCCAGCTTCTCGTGTGGATCTTCGTGATGCGCATCATCATGCTCATCGCCAGCGCTGCGGCTTATTTCATCAACAGCGTCATCCAGCGCGGACGTTTCGCCAACGCCAAGGAGATGAACTTCGAAACGCCGCTGACGTGGCTCGTATGGATCACTTCCTTCGTTTCCATCGTGCTCACCTACATCGTCTCGATGCTTGTCATTCCCACGCTCGGTGGTGATCCGACGCAGTGGTGGAAGCTCGCGACGATCATTTCCTGCGGCACGCTGGCAGGCGCCATCATTCCCGAACTTGTGAAGGTGTTCACCTCCGTAGAATCGCGCCACGTCAAGGAAGTGGTCACTTCCGCCGAAGAAGGCGGCGCTTCTCTCGGTATCCTCTCCGGCTTTGTTGCAGGCAATTTCTCGGCTTATTACCTTGGCATCGCCATGGTCTTCCTGATGTCCGTCGGCTTCCTTATGAGCCGCCTGGGCCTCGGAAGCCTTATGGTCGCCGCGCCCGTCTTCGCCTTCGGCCTCGTCGCCTTCGGCTTCCTGGGCATGGGCCCGGTTACCATCGCGGTCGACTCCTACGGCCCCGTCACCGATAATGCCCAGTCTGTTTACGAGCTTTCGCTCATCGAGCAGGTTCCCAACATCAAGGCCGAGCTCAAGAAGGACTACAACATCGACGTAGACTTTGAATCCGCTAAGCACCTTCTTGAAGCCAACGATGGTGCCGGCAACACTTTCAAGGCGACCGCCAAGCCCGTGCTCATCGGCACCGCCGTCGTCGGTGCCACCACCATGATTTTCTCCATCATCATGGCCCTCACCCACGGACTCACCGCCAACGTCAACAATCTTTCTCTTCTCCACGCGCCTTTCGTCCTCGGCATCATCACCGGCGGTGCGATGATCTACTGGTTCACCGGCGCCTCCACGCAGGCCGTCACCACTGGCGCTTACCGTGCGGTCGAATTCATCAAGGCCAATATCAAGCTCGAAGGTGTCGAGAAGGCCAGCGTGGAAGACTCCAAGAAAGTCGTCGCTATCTGCACTAAATATGCGCAGAAGGGCATGCTCAACATCTTCATCGCCGTGTTCTTCGCCACTCTCGCCTTCGCCTTCCTGGAACCCTTTTTCTTCATCGGCTATCTCGTCTCCATCGCCACGTTCGGCCTCTACCAAGCCATCTTCATGGCCAATGCCGGCGGCGCTTGGGACAACGCCAAGAAAATCGTCGAAGTCGAACTTAAGCAAAAGGGCACGCCGCTCCACGACGCCACCGTCGTCGGCGATACCGTTGGCGATCCCTTCAAAGACACCTCCTCCGTCGCCCTCAACCCGGTCATCAAGTTCACCACGCTCTTCGGCCTGCTCGCCGTCGAACTCGCGGTGAAACTCACGGCTGAAACCGGCGGCTCGCTCTCGCATCTCCTCGCCGCCGTCTTCTTCATCGTCTCGTTCTTCTTCGTCTATCGCTCCTTCTACGGCATGCGCATCAAGGGCTCCGCTGCCTAGACGGAGCGAACCGCTTTCTCACAAGAGGCGCTCGATCCCCGGGCGCCTCTTTCATTTGTGGAGTGGTCAATCTCTAGATCGGCCCGCGCAAGTCTTCGAGCGCGCCCGGGAACGCCAACCGCCGTGTTGGCGAGTTCATGGTCCTAATCCTAGCCTTCCTGCTAACTCTTCCGCGTGTGCTAAAATCCACACGGCTTTTCAGCGAGGGTCCTCGTGCAAAAGATTGTCGTCGTATTTGCCTTCCTGCTTTTCTGCTCCTCCATCGCCAACGCCCAACCCGATCCCAAATGGAAAATTCACGACACCACCCGCCCCACTCCCGCCGTCGTCACGCCTGGCACCTTTTCCACTCCCGAACAGCCGGGCAAGCCGCCATCAGACGCAATCGTTCTGTTCGATGGCACCAGCCTCGACAAATGGCTCGCTGAAGACGGGTCCGCCGCAAAATGGAAAGTCGAAAACGGCTACGTGGAAGTGGTCGCGCACACCCACAACATTCACACCAAGGATTCCTTCGGCGATTGCCAGCTTCACGTGGAATTTATGGAACCCACGCCGCCGCACGGAGAGAGCCAGGAACGCGGCAACAGCGGCGTCTTCCTGATGAACACCTACGAAATCCAGGTCCTCGATTCGTACGACAACGTCACTTACGCCGACGGCCAGGCCGCCTCTGTCTACGGCCAATATCCCCCGCTCGTCAACGCCGCGCGCCCGCCGGGCCAGTGGCAGTCCTACGACATCGTCTTCCACGGACCGCGTTTCGATCCCACCGGTAAGCTGCTCAAGCCCGCGCGCGTCACCGTGTTCCACAACGGCGTCCTCGCACAGGACAACGTCGAACCCTCCGGCCCCACTGCCCATGAAGCCCGTCCGCCCTACAAGCCCGGCCCCGACAAAGCTCCGCTAGCCTTGCAGGATCACGGCAACCCCGTCCGTTACCGCAACATCTGGCTCCGCGAACTGAACTCTGCACAATAGTGGACGAAAAGTCTCAATCCGGACCGCAGATAGTTGTTGCTTTCCAGAATTACACGCCGCCCTTCAATGCCAAAAAAGTCATCGGCAACATGCTACGCGTGGTTCCTCCCCAATACCTCTGGGGCCTACACAGCGTTATACTCACCAATGTGCAAGCGCTCTCGCGGAAAGAACGCGATCGCAGAGCTCTCAGCCAAACCAAGCTCGCTCTGGGCAAGAGTCTCGGGTACTACACCCAATCCTGGAAAGGTGAACCAGCACAAGTTACGCTCTTGATCGACAACCTCGAAAAAAGTTGGGGGCGAGGCTGGTTGCGCTTTGGAATCATTCGCGACGTTCCGCTGGCGGGGCTCCTCTACCATGAGATCGGCCACCACATTCATCGTGTCCATGCTCCAAAATACGAAGATCGGGAGGAAGTGGCTGATAAGTGGAGTGATAAGCTTTGCGGAAAATACCTCCACCGCCAGTACTGGTATCTTGCGCCTGCCTTTTGCTTGATTCGGCGAGCGCCGAAACTTATTCAACGAATCCGCGAAGAGCGGCTCTAGCCTTTAACCACTCCCACAAACTTTCTGGGATCACTCCCGAATCCCGGAAACACCGCCGCCAGATCCTTTACTCCCTGATGCTTTACCAGAATTTCCCCCACCACCGACCGGAAATCCGTCGCCAGCGCTAGATCTCTTCCTTCGTTCAACTGGTGCGACTCCAGCCCCGGCCACTTGCCGTACACCTGCCCGCCCTTCACGTCCCCGCCCATCACAAACATACAGTTCGCGTGCCCGTGGTCCGTGCCGCGATTCCCATTCTCTTTCGCCGTTCGTCCAAACTCGCTCATCGTCACCACGACGATGTCGCCCATGCGGTCACCCATATCCTGATGAAACGCCGCCAGTGAAGCACCCATATCTTTCAGCAGGTTGGAAAGTTGCCCCTGCACGCCACCCTCATTCACGTGGTTATCCCAGCCTCCACAATCCACGAACAACACTTCCACCCCGATCCGCGCTTTGATCATCACGCCGATCTGCTGCATCCGCTGCCCCACCGGTGTCCTCGGATACTCCGCGCCATTCTCCGGCGGATATTTCACTGCATCGACTTTCCGCAGCAAATCAATCGCCTCAAACGTTTCCGCTCCCGTCCCGTGCAGCGCAGTGTCGACCGACTGCGCGTACATCGCCTCGAACCCGCCTTCGGCTACTTTTGCCATCGCGGCGCTTTGCGCCTGCACTTTGAACTGCTTCAAGTCCGGAATCGCAATCGCCGCCGCGCTCCCGTGTAGCATCCGCGGCAGGTTCGGTCCCATGGCCACAGCGCGAAATGGCGAA
>DATJZF010000053.1:0-6437 GCA_035499255.1 Dongiaceae bacterium
TTGTAGATTTCGCCGTTGTAAACAATGGCGAGCGTGTTTGTCTCGTTCCAGACAGGCTGCCCGCCATTGAGGAGGTCGATGATACTGAGGCGGCGCATTCCGAGGCCTACGGGAGGAGCGATGAGAACGCCCTCGTCGTCAGGGCCACGATGGACCATCGCGGCCATCATTCGGCGCACAAGTGCTTCGCCGGCTTCTCTGGATTTCACTCCAATTGCGCCGCAAATGCCACACATGGCCGTCGCGCTCCCGGTTCAATGCGCTACCAGAATACTCTGGCGGGCGCTTCGATGCCAATTAGGACTCCGGAGGAACAGGCAAATACGTGGGGAATGGAAGAGCATTTCCGTCGATAAAACGGGCGTGGCGCAGGGTCCGTCTGGCTTTATTATTCTCTTAGTAGTGGTCATAGCTTTGACCGCAACGGAGCGGAATAGCCCGAAGAGGCGGACGACTGCGAAATGGCGGCTAACGTAGCTGTTATAATAGCCGTACGGTGAATGCGATCAGCTCCGGTCGGCCGTTCTTTAGTGTCTCCGCGGACATCACTTGCACGACTCGACCCACGGTGACGATTGGATTCACGTACAAGTTCAAACGGGTTCGAGGTTCAGCGTTTCACGAACGCCATCCGTGCAAATACCCCTCGAATATCGATTCGGGCGCGCTCGATTCTTGTGGTCGGCGCGACTCACGGTGAATCCCGCGGCGAACTGGAGCGGTCAGTATTCAATTGCGGCTGAAAGGTTTGAAGCAGCTTTTTCCATCCGAAGTCACGCTGCGGATCATCGCGTGTGTTACTTACAATCGTTCTTTTGCGAACGGGAACTGGATTTCTTTTGCTTTGGGGACGCAATCGCGACATTCCCGACGGGCTAGTATTCAATAGCTACCTGGCGGAAAGCATGTTCGGGTACGACCACGAATTCCATTTCGTCCCGCACGTTTCGAGCACGTTCGGCAAACAGTATATGCTCTACACGAAACTGCGTTTTCTCAATGCCATCTACGGCGAGAATTAGGATAGGCCGATTCCGCGCGATTCCATCGGAGAAGTAAAAAGTGGCCGGATGCTAGACCGGCTGGCACATATTCTCGGCTGCCCGCAGGACCACTCTCCGCTGCAACTCCGTGGAGATGCCCTCGTCTGCCGAGACAACCATCGGTTCGAATTCGAGCAAGGAATTCCGATTTTTGCGCAGAGCCCGCGGCGCGAATTGATACCAGGAAATATGGGGCCGTGCGAATACAGCGGGGACGGAAGTTCGGTCGATCCTTTCGTCAACGATTGGATCGTGAACACCAACGGAAACCTCTACCGGCCGTTGCGCGGCAGGCTTCCGCGCTACCCGATTCCCGAGTGGCCTCTCCCGCCGGGGAATGGAAAAACTTTGGTGGACATTGGATGCAGCTGGGGGAGATGGAGCATCGCGGCGGTTCGCGCGGGGTACCGGCCGGTGGGCGTGGACGTGCATGTTGATGCGCTGGCCGCGGCCACGCGCGTTGCAATGCAACTCGGCGCGGAAGCTGACTTCGTCTGTGGCGCTGCCGACCGCCTTCCCTTTCAATCTTGGAGTGTCGATACGATTTTTTCCTACAGCGTGTTGCAGCACCTCGAACGTTCGGTGGTGTTGCGATTTTTTGCTGAGGTTCGCCGTATATTGAAACCGGGAGGGGTGTGCTTGGTGCAACTTCCCAACCGCTTCGGCGTGCTCAGCCTTTTGCAACAGCTTCGGCGCGGCTTTCGCGAGGCGAAGGCCGGAACTTTTGAGATGCGTTACTGGTCGCGCAGTCAAATTTCTGATGCACTCCGGAGTGCGGGGCTGACAACACCGAAAATTGATGCCGACGGTTTCTTTTCGCAAAACCCGCAGCCGGCGGATCTGGATTTTCTTCCGGCCAAGGCGCGATGGATCGTTTCGCTCTCCGGGAAAGGTAGGCGCGCGTCTAGCGTTTTCCCGATTCTCACTCACTTCGCGGACAGTCTTTGGATTCGGGCGCAGGTAGACGATTAGACTAAGATTCGGACAGGGTACCGCAAGATCATCATCTTATATCTGAGATGCCGTCGCGTTTGAAGGACTGTCTCAACACATTTGGGCCAGGCTGGCTCGCAAGCTATCGACCTTGGCTCTCCCGATCCTTCGAACCGCTTCCAATTAGACCATTCGGTTCTTCCCGACGTATGCTTGCATGTGAGGTTCGTCAGCCCCCAATTAAAATCTTGTACTGAGCATCGCTCAGCGGAACCACCGAGAGCCTGCCCTGGCGAACGAGAGGTGATGTCGCGAAATGCGAATCGGACTTGATTTGCGCCAGGGTCACCGGCTCGGCGAGCGGCTTCCCAGCATTGATTTTTAGTACCGGATCTTTTGGATTCGACGCGTCGACCGAGATTACGCTGGCTGTGCCGACGGCGGTCTTGCGTTCGCCGGTTTCGTAAATAATCAGCCGGTCCCCCGCCTTCATTTGCCCGATGTTCTTCAGCGCAACCGGATTCGACACTCCGTCCCAGATCGTCTCTTTGTCGCGCCGCAGATCGGCGAATGAGTATTCAGAAGGTTCCGTCTTGAGGAGATAGTTCAAGGCGCTCCATCCTGGTTCAAGATTTTGACGCCTTCATTCTACACGCGCGCCTCAAGCAAGCGACACGGTTCTTCGCCCTGGCAACTCACGCCTTTGGCCTGTGGCTCCGACTAGGTAGGGTAGTACCTGGAGTCTTACATTTCGATACGGGAAGCTGTCCTTACCTGTCCTTTCTCTGTACCATCGTCCAGTTGTTCGCCTGTTCTGAAGTTCTAGACTGCTAAACACATCGTTGCGCCACGGTTAAGGGGGGTGACCATGGTTTGCAAATGGCATTTGCTACCGGCAATTTTCACCGCGACCGGTGCCTTGCTGGTGGCCGCGTCCGCATCGGCCAGTCCCGCGACCTTGAAATGCAATCCTAATCAAGATCAAATCTGGGTCTACGATTCGCTGAGCAACTTCAACGTTGATGTGAAGCTCAAGTGCGGCCAGGGTGTCGAAATCATCGAGCGCGTTCAGGGCTACGTAAAGATTCGCGCCCAGAATGGCGTGATTGGCTATGTGCCCGACACGGCGATCTCCGATCTTCCGCCATTTCAGCCTTATCGCGATCCCGCGCATGACGTTGGCCTAGCCGCGAGACAGGCACAGGCCACCCAAACCGCTAAAGCAGCCGCGAATGCGGCCGTGCTGGCACCCGCGGACGTGAACTACTCGAGGGCAATTCCCGCATCAGGTTCAGTTACGGATCGGACGTCTCTAACCGTGGCGCAGAGTTCGCTCGCGACGGCCACAATAGTGGCGTCTAGCGCATATGGCACGCCGAAAACGGCGCCGCTCGCAGCCTCCGCTTCCAATCCCGCGCCGGGTCGCCTAAGCACATCCGTGGCGCCAAGCACGCCGGTGAAGATGTCAAAACCAACACCCTTGTCCGCAGCAGTAAGGCCGCCTGCGGAGCCTTCCAACGGCGCTGCCATGACCCGAGCGAACGATTCTCACGCCTTGTCGGCGCCTTCCGTGGACGCCACATCAGAAACCGATTCAACAACCAACGAGCAGCCGGCCGGAGCGTGCCAGAGCTACTTCTCGGCCTACGGCCTGACGCCCAGCCAGATCCGATGGATTGCTCAAACGCGGGAAAAAGCATTCGCCAACATATGCCCGGCGTCGAGCCCCTCCATGGTGGATTTCGTGATGATCTTCACGCACGACGCGGACTTTTTCAGCGGAACAATGCCCACGCCAATTCATAAGAGCGACGGGTTCTCCGACTTTTCACCCATCACGCCGCTCGACACCGCCCTGATCCCTTTGTCGCAAGCGGACAGCGCACGCCGGGAATACGTGTGGGTTTTTCAGTTTGAGAAAGGGACGTTCGACCCGGGGAGTTTCTCGCCGCAGCGGCAATATCAATTCTCGAAGGTGGAAAAAGGAAGCGTGAAGGCCATCGAAGACGCCTTTCGTTTCCTGGAGTCCACCAGCCGCTGAGGCAAATTCACCGCTTATAGGTACTCAATTCGTAGTGTCTTTGCGCGGGAAGAAGTTCGAGACCGTGGGCGGATCGGGGTGCAAAAACGCGGCCCAAGCTCTCGAAAACTGTTCCCGCAGACGGTTCGTATGCAGTCCCAAGCGCTTCTCTCCGTACCAGCGAAGCGATAGCCGCAAAAGAAACAGCGAGACAACCAAGAAAATCGAGACCAAGGCCGCCACGAGCGACGTCCTCTCTGCCAGCAAGCTGACCCACATGGATTCTGTCCATCCGGGCGCTAGCCTGTTCAGAATGCCGAAAAGGGGCGAGCCAAGAATGCCGAACCGTGCCTCGCGAAGGTGGACAGTGTTCTCATACGAATAGCTGGGGTTGTATCCAGGGATGTTCTGGGTGGCTGAGTTAAATAGTGCCGGGTCGAATAGATCGCCGCGTGTGACGGTCTTGCCGTCAGGAGCCCGAAGAATCGTTCGATAAGTAGGGTCGATGACAATCCAGCGGCCGTCCACCAGCACCTCTGCCGAAACGTGCTTGGTCAGATTGTTTGAATCGAGCAGTAAGAGGCGCCGAGCATCCAGTCCGGCGCTATCGGCGAGATTCACGAAAGCATTCGTCGCGGTGCCGCACACTTGGAGCAGCGCGTCATAATTCAGGGTTTCCGTGGGATCACGGTCGGGAACGGACGCGTCGGGCGCTCCCATTCTTTGCCGCGCGGGTCCGTGCGCCATCCAGTCCAGTATTGCCTGCACCTTCTGTTCAGAAGATGCCGAAGCCGGGATTACGGCGTCCGAGAATCCCTTGAGGTAACGGCGGGTGGAATACTCCCAGCCAACCGAGTACAAGGCAAGCAACCATGCAATCGCCAAAGAAATATTGACGGCGTACCAGGTGAACCGGAATAGAGGGTGCTGTTTCATCGGCTTGCACCAGCCGCGACGCATTGCCGGTATAACTGCTCGGTCTGGTCGAGCGGTTCATCCCACGATAGGCTGTTTGCAAATTCCGCGCAACCTTTCTTGAAGTTTTCGCGAAGCTTGGGATCGGCTAGAAGCCTTTCCAGGGCATTTTCGAGCGCCCCAAGGTCGTGAGGAATGACCAGCCCGCCGGCACCCACAAAAGGAGCGATGCCGCACCGGTCCGTGACGATCACGGGTGTTCCGCAAGCGGCGGCTTCTGCAGCCGCATTCCCGAAATTCTCATTCTGCGAGGGCAAGACAAAGACGTCCGCGTCAAGATAGGCTGCCCATTTTGCGTCATCATATAACGGCCCGGTGAAAAGGACTTCGTCTTGCATCTTCAGGCCACGAGCCTGCGATTGCAGTTTTGCCAAGAACCCGTCGCCTTCGTCCGGGCCAGCGAGCACCAGTACTGCGTCTTGGCTGCGGTTCGTGCGAGCGTGCCACTTTGCAAACGCCTCAAGTAGCAGGTCCGGGCTTTTCTTCGAAACAAGGCGGCCGAGAAACAGGACCACCTTTGCCTGGCTTGAAATCCCTCGCTCACGCCTGAATTTTCCGGGCTCAGGGGCAACTGGGGGTCGCTCGATGCCATTTCGACGAACTACAACCCTCGAAACATCGACGCTCCCGTCCACTAGTTCCTGTTTCTCTTGCTCAGATGTCGCCACAAGGAACCGCGCATTACGGATAAATCGGTGCCCAAGCAGTTTGAGATACATTTGTTTCAGGTAGATGCTTCGCACAATGGGCCGGTACATTCCCATCGGCTCGATGACGTATGGTATGGATTCACGCCTGCAAAAATGGCTCGTTGAGGGGCCTAACAGGTCATACAGTCCGTAGAAATGAACCACGTCATATTGATGAATGGAGGCCCGGCAAAAGGCTAGCACAAGCGGGTTGAAGGTCAGCGCTCGATATCGGCCGGCGGTTGAGAGGTAGATCGATTCCACGTTGTCGGTGTGAGCCCTCCAGCCCCATCGGCAGCGCTCGGCGTCGGCGTGAAAGCCGTTTCCTTTTGCGAAGCCCAGATCGGCGGTCAAAACCGTAACCTTATGACCTCTTTTCGCGAGACCCGACGCTAGAGCGCGAACCTTGAACACCGGTCCGCCGCGTTCCTGAAATGGATAATAGGACTGAACGACTTTTAGAACGCGCATTCGACGTGTGGTCCCGTCCACGAAAACGGTACCGGTCTCAAACGTGGGGCTGGCGGCCTCACCCAGAGGAGAAGGCAGAATACTACTTCGACTCCGTTGAAGCTAGATGCGCGACTGCATGAACCCGAACAAGGTGATTGGCTCTACTGGAGGGAATCAAACACCCCGCCGCAATATCAGAGGGGTAGGAATTTAAGGGAGCGGCGGTTGGTGGCCGGGGGAAGGAAGCTGGCCCAGCCCTCAATCCCCGAAGGGATTCTCAGCTTTCCTCCCCCTGACCCGGCTATGCATCGCACGAATGAAGCC
>DATJZF010000054.1:0-21795 GCA_035499255.1 Dongiaceae bacterium
TCCGTTGCCGGATTTGTTGCCGGCAGACCGGATTGCGGCGATTGTGGACCGCACGCGGAAGGGCGGCGCGGAGATTGTGAACCTGCTGAAGACCGGGTCGGCGTACTATGCGCCGTCGGCGGCCGCGGTGGAGATGGTGGAGGCGATACTCAAGGATAAGAAGAAAATTCTGCCTTGCGCGGTGTACCTCGAAGGCGAGTACGGAATTAAGGGATTGTTTGTGGGCGTGCCGGTGAAATTGGGGTCGAAGGGCGCTGAGGAGATCATTCAGATCAAGCTGACGGCGGAAGAGAATGCGGCGCTGCAGAAGAGCGCGGCGAGCGTGAAGGAATTGGTGACGGTGCTGGGGATCTAGGATCAGTCGGTAGTTTGTAGTCTGTAGTCAGTAGTTCTGAGAACCTAGAACGCCTGGGTGCATGAGCCTGGGCGTTTTTGTTTTGAGCCGACCGGGCGTCAGAGAAAATCGTACAAGGTGAAAAGTAAAAGGTTTCAAAGAGCGCTTAGGTGGAGCGCTTGCGTCGAGAGACGGAATGGACTGGCACCTTCGTGGATACGGCACGGGTCTGAAGACCCGCCGCTACGTACCGCAGGGCTCGCATACTGCGCTTGCCCTGCGCTACAGGTCAGAAGGCGAAGATGCGGGCGGCGGCTACCACCAGCACCAGGGTGAAGAGGGCGATGGCGACTTCGCCGATGAAGCCTACGGCGAAGGGGCGGAGGCCTTGTTTGCGCATTTCGCGGAAATTGGTGCGGAGGCCTACCCCGGCGAAGGTCAGCAGGAAAGCCCAGCGGGAGAGGTTCGCGAGACTGGCGTTCTGGTCCTTGGTGAAGAAACCGACAGTGGCGAGAACGGAGACCAACAGGAAGCCCAGGACGAACTTCGGGAATTTCTGCCAGAGAAAGGCGGCTTTATTAGTGACAGTTTGCGCCTGGCCGCGGCTGGCCCAATAGATGGCATAGCCGAGAACGATGAAGCCGATGAGAGCGTTGCGGCAGGTTTTGGTGAGGACGGCGATTTTGGCGGCGGCATCTGAATAAAGAGCGCCAGCGGCCGTGGCTTCGGCGGTGTTGTCCACACCGAGACCGGCCCAGATGCCATACGCGCGATCGGAGAGGTGCAGCCAGTGCCCGATCAAAGGGAACGTGAAGAGGGCGAGAGCGCCGAGGGCGAGAATGGCGGCGATGGAGAAGGAGGAGTCCTCGTCATCGGCGTCGATAGCGCCTTTGGTAGCAATGATGGCGCTGACACCGCAGACCGCCGAGCCTACGGCGAGAAGAGTGGTGAGCTTCGGCTTGAGGCCGAAAAGGCGCCCGAGGAAGGTCATAAAGGCGAGCGAGCCGGCGATCTCAATGAAGACGAGGAGAAGCGAGACGCCGCCGAGCTTGGCCACGTCGCCGAGCAGGAAGCGTGAGCCGAGCAGAACGATACCGGCTTTGAGCCAAAATTCGTAGGTGGCCACGCCAGGTTTAAAGATTTCGGCGAGGCCGAAAACATTGGAGATGACCAGGCCGATGAGAATGGCCCAGAGAACGTACTCGATGTTGGGGAACGTGAGGTGATTCGCCTTGGTGTAGGCGTTGATGTTCCGCTCGAGCAGTTTACCGGCGAAACCAATGACCGCGAGAAGCGCTACGCCGGGAACGAGGCGCAGAAAGCGCGAACTGAGCGAGATGGGGGGATTTTGGGGGATTACGATTGCGTCTGCCATTTGTTCCTCAAGTTAGATTTATTTGGCCCGGTAAAACTGAAATTCGAAACTCGAAAAGCGAAACTCGTGAAGCACTTCGCTCAGGGAGCGCCCGCATTGCGGTTGTGCGAACCGCCTTCGAAGGCGGTACACAGTTGGCGTTCCCAGGACTACCAGGGGACTTTGGGGATGACGCCGAAGCGGATCAGGGCTGCGGCGACCAGAGCCAAGATAACGGCCCAGGTGTCGAGCGAAAGCTTTGGCGCGCTTGTTGCGGTGGCCTGAGCTTTGGGATCGGGCATGGTAGTGAATCCTCCGTTTCAAATCAGGATATGCGATTCTGCAAAACTTTTTCTGACGATTGCTGCGCGAGCCAATTGATGGCTCCTGCATGGCCAGTGGCTTGCGTAACGACGCGGCCGACGATCAACAATGCCGGAGCAGGCAGCGGGGCCAAGCTGGCCAGCGCGGCTATTGTGGTAGTTTGCGCGAGCTGATCCGGCCGCGAGGCTTTGGAGACAACTTGCACCGGCGTGTCGGGGACGAGATTGGCGTCAAGCAGCCAGCGGGAAACTTCGGCATAGTCGGGACCGGGCATGTAGACGACGACAGTGGTGTCGGGAGAAAGGTCCACGCCGGAGAACAGACGGGCATCGACAGAACGGGAAAACGTGGTGAAGAGGACGCGGGAGGCCACGCGGCGATCGGTGAGCGAGATTTGAGCGGCGGCGGCCGAGGCGAATGCGGCAGAGATGCCGGGAATGATATCGACGGGAATGTTGTGTTGGCGGAGAGCCTGAATTTCTTCGGCAGCACGACCGAAGAGGAGCGGGTCACCACCTTTGAGGCGAACGACCGTTTCGTATTTGCAAGCCGCGTCAACGAGGAGCGAGTTGATGTCGTCCTGCGTCAGGAGACGAAAGCCGGCACGTTTGCCGACGTCGATGCGCTCGGCCGATGCAGGGATGAGGGCGAGAACCTCCGCGGAGACTAAGGAGTCGTGAAGGACGACGTTGGCCGATTGGAGAATGCGCGCGGCTTTGAGGGTAAGGAGTTCGGGGTCGCCAGGACCGGCGCCGATGAGATAGACGTGGCCGGGGAGCGGCATTAGAAGGCTCCTTGGAAGAATGGAGGCAAAGAAAGAGGGATTCCTCGCTCCGCTCGGAATGACGGGTTTATTTTTGCTCTGCACGCCAACAGTTCGAATCCTATGCCGCGGAAAGGTGGAGGCAAGACGCCGTGGTCGAGATCCCTCGCTTCGCTCAGGATGACAACTTTTTTTAGTAACGTCTCGAGACCTGTTGGTTGATGGCGTAAGAAAAAGCACGGGTCTGAAGACCCGCCACTACAGGTTAGAACCGAGTTCGGCGCCAGCCCGCAGGCTTGGGTGTCGTAGATTGCGCTGTAAAAGCGGCGATGAACCGCCGCACTCTCAAGGGACATCATCGGTCCTCCACGGAGTGAGGAGTCGAGGCGGCGACGAGGTCGCGTTCGGCGATTTCCGCGGGACCGCCCGCGAGGATCTGGCGGATGTGGGGAGCGCTGGTGCGGGCGAGGAAATGCTGAAGCTGTTCGTTATGGTGGCGGTGCTCGTGGAAATGGTCGAGGAGGCGCGCGATGGCGTCGGGAACCTCGGAAGCAGGGCATCGATAACCTACTGGCCGGGCGATGGAAGCAATCCGCCCCACGCTGCCGCCGACGCAGAAGTAATAGGCGTCGACCATTTGGCCGTTATGCTTGATTTTCTTGCCTTCGATGCCGATGTCGGCGATCCAGTGCTGGCCGCAAGAGTTGGGGCAGCCGGTGATGTGGAGGCGGAGGTCTTCCTGATAGTTGGGGAAGCGTTCTTCGAGCTGTTCGGTAAGCCAGCGGGCGAAGGATTTTGTTTCGGTCAGAGCGAGCTTGCAGAATTCCGAGCCGGTGCAAGCGACGGTGCCGCGGGTGAAGGGGGAGGCGGTGTCGACGGGAAGGCCGGCGGTGTTGAGTTCGCGAACGACGTGATGCACGTTGGATTCGGGAATATTGACGAGGAGAAGATTCTGCATGGGGGTGTTGCGCACATGGCCGTCGCCGTAGCGATCTGCGAGATCGGCGGCAAGGTAGAGCTGCCTGGGAGTAATGCGTCCACGAACGACAGAAGCGCCAACGGTGAAGAGACCGGGCTGCTTCTGAGGAATGGCGCCGAGATGATCGCGGTGGATACGGGTTGGGAGTTGTTCGGGTTCGGCGGGATCGAGAGTGAAGCCGAGTTTCTCGTGAAGAGCGGCCAGGAAGGAGTCGGCGGTCCAGTTGTGTTCGAGGAAGAGGAATTTAAGGCGGGCTTTTTCGCGGGACTGGCGGAGGACTTCGGACTCCCGGAAGATTTCGGTGACCGCACGGACGACGCGGATGACTTGCTGCGGTTTGATGAAGACGTTGAGGCGGAGGGCGAGATGGGGCTGGGTGGAGAGGCCGCCGCCGATGCGGAGGGAGAAGCCGAGTTCGTGAGGGGCCACGTCGGGCTCCAAGAGAGGTTCCTCGCTGCGCTCGGAACGACGAATATTGGAATCCAGTGGGGAAACCGATTCGCCAACACGGCGGTTGGCGTTCCGGGGCCGGAGGACGGCGGTGAGGCCGATGTCGTTAATTTCTGGATAGGAGCACCAGTCGGGGCAGGCGGTGACGGTGATTTTGTATTTGCGCGGGAGATTGTAGAACTCGGAATTGCCGCCGAGTTCGCGGTCGAGAGCGAGAACGGTGTCGGAGACGTCAGCGAGTTCGTGGGCGTGGACGCCGGCGAGCGGGCAGCCCGTGATGTTGCGAGCGACATCGCCGCAAGCGCCGGTGGTCGTAAGACCGATGGCGCGAAGGCGATCCAGGACTGCAGGAATGGATTCGATTTTGACCCAATGAAGCTGAACGTTTTGGCGGACAGTGATGTCGGCAACGCCGTTACCATGTTCTTGGGAGAGGTTGGCGATCTCGCGAACTTGGGTGGAGGTGAGGAGGCCGTTGGGAATGCGGATGCGAACCATGAAGTAGGGGACGGACTTCCCTTCACCGCCGGAACCGCCGACGACGCCGTGGCCGTCACCCTGCGAGTAAATGCCCCAAGAGCGGAAGTACGTGGAGAACCATTCGGGGGGGATGGAAGCATAGCCGTCGCGAGCAAAGGCACGAATCTCGTCGAGGTGGTCCCAAGCGTTTTTGGCGCGCTTGAGGCGTTCGACGCGCTGGGCTTTGGTTTCAGTGGTAACGGGCATAAAGCGAATCCCTTTTCTGATCTCGACCGCCGAGTCTGAAAGCTCGCCCTTACATCGAGGGCGGTCCGCCTCAGAAGGCGGACGCTACAAAATCGAAGGACTGCAGAAACAAAAAGCCCACGTAACCAGAGACTCTGGCACGTGGGCTTCGAAACCTTTGGAATCAGATGGAGCTAGATTCGGAAGCACCTCTGGCCAGAGTGGGCAGGCCGACAACAACAGCAGCAACAACAGAGGCAGGCCGCCTGGGCGCGAGAAATGGTCTGGCAGAGGTACAACGTCATATCCGTGTAAGGCTACGTAGAGTTGAGGTTTACGTCAACCGGTACGAGGCCGCAAAAATTGGATGCTTGTCATCAGGGGAACGGATACATAGAGAGACGAGGCAAGGAAGATGTGAGCTAGGGAGGGTGTCAAGTTGAAGAAAAGATTGCATGTTGGAGGAGTACGAGACATAATGCGCCGCCGATTCAGCCGGACGGATTGAGGGGCCGAGTCGAGATTGCTGGAGGACTGAAAATGAAGCGAGTGATGTATGCGATGGTGGTGCTGATGTTTGCGGCGGTAGCAGCCGGCCCAAGCATGGGGCAGGCGAACCCGTTTCTGGGGACCTGGAAATTGAACGTTGCGAAATCGAAAGTTGAAGGCGGCCCAGCGCCGAAAGCTCTGACCAGGACGGTGACGGCGGATGGTGCGGGAGCCAAGTACGCGTTCGAGGGGCAGGCGGCAGACGGATCAAAGCTCAGCTACAGCTTCACGACGAATTACGATGGCAAGGACGTCGCGGTAAGTGGTAGTGGAATGCCGGGAGGAGCCGACACGATCACTCTCAAGAGGACGGGAAGCAAGTCGGAAGGGGTACTGAAAAAGGGCGGGAAGGAAATCGGAAAAGCGTCGTCGGAGGTTTCGAAGGACGGGAAGACCACGACGGTGAAGACATCGGTGAAGACATCGGATGGAAAGGAAGTGAAGTCCGAGTCGGTATACGAGAAGCAGTAGAGAAGTTTGCATAAAGACGAGCGGGCTCGCGATGCGAAGCGAGCCCGTTTCTTTTTGCGCTGACGAAGAACAAGA
This sequence comes from Dongiaceae bacterium, assembly GCA_035499255.1. GTDB lineage: Bacteria > Acidobacteriota > Terriglobia > Acidiferrales > UBA7541 > Acidiferrum. The sequence continues at coordinate 6,005 of DATJZF010000054.1, forward strand.
GCAAAGGCGAAGAGAAGCGCTTCGGTTGAGATCCTTCGTCGCCTGCCGCGGCGGGCTCCTCAGGATGACAAATTTCAAGCATACGCGTGGGTTGCAATGATGAGCCTTAGGCCGCACAGACCAAAGTCTATGCTGAGGGCTAACGAGAGAAGAGGTCGACGATCATCTGGTTGAACCTGGGGAGGTCGAGGTCTGTCTGGATCAGGACCAGACGCTCACCGAGGCCGGGCTGGTTGCCTTCCGTCCAGACGAGAGTGTTGCCGTAGCCGGCGGTGTGGGAAATGTCGATATCCAAGTAGATCGATTCTTGGTTGGTGATGAGCGAGGGATCGAGCCAGGCAAGAGCGGCGAGCTCGTCCCAGAGGTATTCTTCGTCGGCCCACTTGGCGATGTATTGCGCTGAAGGAGATTTGGACTTGGCGATTTGGTCGATCATGGCTTTGGTGAATCTGGTTTTCACGGAGATGTCGACGGTAGTGACGGTGATTTTCTTCCAGGGAGCACGCAGCGTGATATGAACGGCTTCGGGATCCCACCAAAAATTGAATTCGCGGCGATTGGCCTGTCGCCAGCTCATGGGCACGTCCGGAGAGATGCTGCCGCCCATGACGACGAGTTCCTGGGCTAGTTCGGCGAAGTGTGGGTCGAGAGAAACGGCCTGGGCGAGATTGGTGAGCGGGCCGCCGGCGTAAATAGTGACCTGGTTCGGGTATTGATGGACCATGCGGATGAGGAAGTGAGCGGCATCTTCCGATTCGGGCTTGAGGGTGGGGTTGCCTTCAGGGAGAGGATTAGGGACTTCGAACGGGCCGCGATATTGGCCGGAGTTCCAGGCGCCGGTGAGTTCGGAGCCGTTCGCGGAGCGGATCTTGTGCTGGTTCCAAGCGCCCTGATAGGTCACTTTGCCATAAAGCTGTTCCCATCGAGCGATTTCGTCTTTCGAATTGATGAGCGGGAAGACAGCACCGGGATAGACTTTGACGCCGGAATGACCCGTGAGTTCCAGCATGCGGAGGGTATGAGCGACCTCCTCGTCGCGCCATTGATCGCCGGAGACGATGGTGATGCCGAGGACGTCGATTTTGGGAGACTGCAGGACGAGAAGCATAGATTGCTGGTCGGTGGTGGCAGGACCGCGGGCGTCCTGATCGAGGATAATTTTGCGAGAGGACTGAGCGGCAGACGGAGAGACGAACAGACAGAGAAAGAACATCGAGAAAAACGTAGTGCGACGAATCATGCGATGGGTATCTCCGAAGGCGAGACTACGTTAGCAGGATTTGGGTCGATGTAAAGTTCGAAAAAGAAAAGCTTACCGCAGAGGGAGCAGAGGAGGAGCGGGGGGAACGGAGAGCGCGCGCCAAGACGCAACGGCTGAGATCCTTCGTCGCCCGCAGTGGCGGGCTCCTCAGGATGACAGCTGATTTAATGATCGCTGGCGGGAGCAGAGCTCTCGCTGACCGATGGTGCGAGATTCGGCGGTGAGTAGAAAGCGGGGGCGGGGCTCTAGCACTCCAGGTTAGCTGGCGCGGGCGATATTGATCATGGTGGCAGTATTAGGAGTTTGCGTGTCGACGTCGACGAAGCCCTCGGGAGTGACGTTGACGCGAGCGGCAGGATAGACCTGGCCGGACTGCGGGTGTCCCATGGTGTCGAACTGAATTTTAACGATGGTGAGGGGATAGTCCTGAGCGCGGACGTTTTGAGTCTTTTCGTATTCGGAGAGGACGTGTTCAGTGACGACGATGAGGCGCTTGCCATCGGGGGAATCGAGAGTGAAGGCGGCGAAGATCTTGCGGCCGGGCTGGCCAGCAACGTTGATATAGCCCTTGGCCATGGAGCGGAGGAGAGCAAGGCCCTTGTCGGAGCCATCTTTGGCGAAGACTTGTTTCAGTTGTGCGCGTTCCGCGTCAGTGGTCCATGAGGAGATCTGGATACGGACGGTGGTGCTGCCACCAGATTGCGCAATAGCAGGAATGACGGTGGCGGTGTAGACAGTTCCCTGCTGGGCGGAGGCGAGCTGAGCAAAAAAGAAGGCGAGGGAGAGGAACGCCAAAGATCGAAAAAATAGTCGCATGCGGCACCTCAGATAGGAATAGGTGAATGTTGATTGAGGATAGCGCGAGGGGAAGTTTGGCAACTGGAAGGAACGAAGCGAGGGTTCCAAAGAGTTAAGCGTGATGGCGGACGTGAGCCGGAATGGCGTGTTGGCTGTCAGAACGAAGAGCCGGGTCGGGGGTTAAAAACGGTAGACGTAGCCAGTGGTGATGTATGGCCCGCCGACAAAGGAATAATATTCCGTAGAAATGACGCTGGTGGGGGGCTGCTTGGGATCCGTGTAGGACTGAAGATAATGGACCAGGGTGGTGCCGGCGTTGAAGCGCACAACGGAATTGCGCGAGGCGGTGTACTCGACCGTGCCACCAAGGTCGAGGGCGTAACGCCAAGTGGATTCGTAGTCAGTGATGCTGCCGGGAGCGAGAGCTTTGTCGTAATGCAGGAAGCCATTGCGCAGGTTCGAATAAAGGCCCCAATTGCCGAGACTGCGACCAAATTTGAATCCTGCGAGAAATTCCTGAACACCGCCGTTCTCACTATAGGAGCCGGAACCCGGGAAGAGATTCACAGCGGAGTCAAACCAAGCGTATTTCGCGAGACGATAATCGAAATCGAAACCGTATCCGGAGTAAAACTGCTTGCAGCCACGGCAGGACTCGCTGTCCCGAGGGAAATCGAGCGAGACATACTGGAAAGAGAGCCCAAAACGCGGATCGTCTTTCCAGGCGGGACGCTCTTTAGGCCCAATGGGCCGGCCGAAGGGACCGGTGAAGGAACCGTCCTCTGGGAAGCGATACCAGGGAAGATGGCCAGCGAACATGTTGGCGAAGGAGCGGCTCGGAGCAAGGCCGGCGCGAAGCATCTGCCACTTGAGAGACTGATCGCCTTTGGAGATGCGATCGACCAATTCACGCTCAATGGCGTCTTCCAGAATGATCCAGCCCATGCCGACGGTGGGAGTGATGACGAAATCCACCCAGCCGGTGTTATTGGTGGGCGGTTTGAACTGTTTGCCCGGAAATTTGTTGCAGGGGTAAAGGCCGCAGCCGGGTACGTAAGTGTAGCCGCCCTCATTGCCGATGGCAGTTTCGCTGAAGATGGGGCCAATTTCGAAATAGGCTTCCCAAAGAGTGGCCCAACCCATGGCGCGCAAACGGCTGTACCAGTATGTGGAAGATTTTCCAAAGCGAGCGGCGCGTCCCTTGGGATCGTTGTTGATGAAGATATCGCCGTAAACCGCGCCTTCCATGGGATGCCCAATATAGTTGACGATGAAGCTGTCACCGTCACCCCAACGAGACATATGGAAATTGTCCGCGGAAGCCGAATAGTCGTGCCAGAACGGCTTGTGGAAGAGAAGGTAGCGGGCGCCCTTGTCGTTCATCAGACGGAAACCGTGACCAACGACAAGGAAAGAGAAGGATTGCCAGAAAGCGGAGCGCCAATTGATGGGCAACCTTGCGGGGGCCGTTGCCTGGATCGAGGCGGGTTGGTAAAGGTTCAGCGTTTCGTCCCAATGAATGAAATGGGAGGGAGGAGGAAAGAGACAAGCGGAGACTAGCCCGAAGTCCGAGGACGGACAGTAACTGTCAGGCAGAACCAGAAGCGAAGTCTTCGGAGCGACGTTGAATGCGATGGTGGAAGGAGAATTCGCATCGGGGACCGGTACAAGTGCGGGAAGTCCCGGAGAGGCCGGCGCCGGCGCCAGACGGAGATCCGACGGAGTAAAAGTGCCTGAAGGCAATGGAGCAAGCGCAGGGAGAGTGAAGAGGCGAACCCGCGAGAAAGGAGCGGTTGACGGGGAATCGAGAGACGCCGAAGACGAGTCCGAGGGAAATTGAGCCGCCACGGGCTTGGAAACGACGCTCAGAGCCGCGAACAGCGGCACTAGCCTAAATATGCGGAAGAGGTTCATGCGAAGTTTCTTGGCGCTCCTCCCCCAGGAGCGCGGATAGATTCTCTCCAGATAGAAGTAACAACTACTGGGACTTTTACCAGTCTGAAGAAGCGGGCAAAAACCACGCTTCGGCAAATTCGCAAAAGGGACCAAACGCATGCGCGGAACGCGCGTAATGGTACTGCTCAGGTGGAGCGCCCTGGAGTAGCCAGAAGTTCCGCCAATGATACAGGAGGAGCAAGTGCAGGTCCAAATAAAAACTGAAGATAAAAGGAAATAAGTCGGGGTATCGGAGCGGCGTGGCGAGCAGGATTGCGCAGAAGTGAGAAGTTTCTTCCCGTCGCATGGTTGGAAGCGATGGAGAGTGCCGAGTCAGTGGGAAGAAGGCGTAGCGGGAGGGGCGGAGGCAAGTTTGTGGCTGGTGTCGACGTTGAAAAGCATGTAATCGGTCAGGAAGTGCTGGTGATGATAGCGGCGGTTGTGGAGTTCCATGTACATGTCGGCGCTCCAGGGCAGCCATAGGGTGGTTTTGGATTTGTCGAAAGTAACGGGACCATAGTCGACGGAAAGATGATCGCGCGAGAGTTCGAGCGCGGCAACGGGAGCAGTGAGGTCGGTCTCAATGCGCAAAAGGTCGAAAGTGGAGGCAGAAAGCCAGAAACGACCCTTGACTGGAACGGTGTACAGAACGCCTGCTTTGCGCCATTCGCGGATGGAAAGGTCCGCTGCTTCATTTTCACGAAAATGGATTTGCCATGCGGCCTGCCCGCGGATGTTGGTCAGCCCTTCGCAGGCAAACGAAAGACGATCGCGGTACAGAGGCTGGAGGACGGCAACTCCGAGTCCGAGAAGGCCTCTGGTTGCAAGCGAAGTGGGAAAATCGGCAACGTCGCCGGAACCGTCGCGAATTTCTTCGAGAAAGTACGAAGCAGGGGGAAGCGGGTGGACAAAGATGATGTAGGAGAAAGAGCGATCGCGGACGGGACCGGGATTTCCATAGCGATCAATCTGTTGATGCTGGATGCGCTCGGTGGCGGCAAATTTTTCGAGATTGGCGAGTTGGGAGTTGAGACGCAAGGAGGCCCGCGAAAGCACATCGTCGATTTGACAGGGCGCGGAAGCCGCGAGGAGGTGTTCGGTGGAATCGACGTCGGGGGGAGCCCATGGATGTTCGACGGCGGCGGGGATGAGGATGGAAGGTGATGCGGAAAGTGGGAGCTCCGCAGTCGCAGCAGAATCGGACGACAGTGCAGATCTGGGCGGGGCGGCGAGACGCTGTTTGGCCTGGACCGCCACGGGATCGTCCGGAAATTGCGCGATGATATTTTGCCAGGTTAAACGCGCGTCCGATTCCCTGCCCTGAGCCGCTTGAATCTCGGCTAGGACGTAGTTGGGATAGGCAGCCCGAGTGCCGGCCAGGGCGACGGAGCGCTCGGCGTGAGTTTCGGCCTTGGTAAACTGATTTGATTTTGCGTAGGCGACGGCGAGAAGGAGATGAGTGCGCCAACCCGCGCCATTGACGAGGAACGCTTTCTCGAGCGTGTCGATGGCGGCAGCGTTTTCACCGGACTGCAGTTGCAATTCACCTAGTGCAAGAAGGGCGCGTTCATGAGCCGGCTCGAGGCGAAGAGCAGATTCGAATTGAGCACGGGCCAGGTCATTTTGCTTCAAGGCGAGTTCAGCAGTCCCTAACAGATAGGCGGCGTTGGAGTTGGCCGGGGAGAGGCGAGCCGCCTTGAGGAAATGAGATTTCGCGGAGTCGTATTGGTGCTTGCGCATGGCGTCGAGGCCACGTTCGATTTCCCCCTGAAGTTTGGGAGACATCGCGATGCCTGAGGGAGGACGGGCGAGAGAGGCGTCGCCTTCGCGTTGGAGATAGATGAAAGTATTGAACTCGCCGCCAAAACCCATGACCTGGAGATGTTCGGTCGTGGATTTGTAGCCCGTGCATTCGACGTTGATCTCGTATTCGCCTTGCGTTACGCGGGTGAAGACAGCAGTGGAGGTCTCGCGAGTGGGAGAACGGACGTCATAGCTTTGAATGGTGGATCGGAGGCGGACGAGTGCCGTGCCTTCCAGGGGCATGCCGCGGGCATCGCGAACGCTGACGTTGACGGTCATGGGCTCGGTCTGAACGGGAGGGACGGGGGAGGCGCGCTGAGCTGAGGTAATGTTGGGGGCCAACGTCAGCGCGAGCAGGCTGGCGGAGAGGAAAAGTCTCCAAATGGGAAGGTTTCGGCGCATCTGCCTGTTCTCGCGCGGATGAGAAGTGGAAACAAGGCTACTTGGACAGAGAAAGGCGGTCAAGGGAGGAGAGGATTTGACATGCGCTCGGGGCGGTATTGGCCAGCTTAACGGCAATTGGGGTTTTGGTAGTTAAAAGGACGGTTTCGCGTCGACCAAATGCAGGAAGTTCTGGGTAAGCGCCTGGTTTGTCCGCAATCTCTAACGAGGCCAGCCGTTGGAAGCGTTTATTTGCTTGGGTGTTGGCCTCCTCAGGGCACACTCGTTTGCGCTGCCGGCTCAAACGCCTGGTGAGACTAGAAGTCCCGCCAAGGCCGCCAGTAAGGGACGCTGGTGTAGTGTACGTCCGTGGGTTTGTTGAGAAGCTCTCTGACCTTCGTGAGCGCGAGCCTCAACAAGGCGAGTAGGAAAGATCCGATTTGCATGAGGCGCAGACTAGCGCCGAGTGATGAGGGTGTCAAGGAAGCTGGAAGGGACCCTTCCGGTGAACCCGTTGATGGGGACTTAGGTTCACGGTGAGTCAGGAATGGCCAACTGGCTGACACCGAGTAATCATGCAACGACACGTCAGATCCGTCTGAAGATCCGGGTCAAATCTGTTGACGAGGCTAGTCCTCAGTAGACATGGATAGAAATGGATGGCACGGTGACGGTCGCTGACGATAACGCAGCGCTGCCCCAGAACACCGACCAACCGTCAGCCTCTGCGTCACCACCAGACCACACCCAGATTTCGTAAAAGTGATTGGTATCTACGGGAGTGGAGGCAAAGAGCGGGTAACCGCTATTCATCCCCTGGTCGGAACCTCCCCCGGAATCCCACAGACTAATCTGTTGATCCACCACAGCCTGCACAAAAGCACCGCCGAGAGTGTACTCGCCAACGTATATGCCGATGAACGCACCGCTGTGGCTCGAGTCAAAGACGTTATCGGAATCCCACAGATACTGAAATGCGGGGTTAGAAGAAATGTTCATGATGCCATTTTCTCCACAGATCAGCAGCGGATCAGGCTGATAATAAACTCCTACAGCTACAGCGCCGGATGCGGTCTTCCCATTCTCACCGGTCCAGGAATCGAAACTCATCGTCCCCGCGTTCGGATTGACGCTGACATCCGAGGTAGCATCGGGTCCAGTGGTGGCCGACCATTGCCAAGGCCAAAGATAAGGTGGCGTGAAGGTCATATCGAAGGAGCCCACGTGCGCCCGAGAACTGATCTTTGATCTCTTAGGTGCACGCAACGGAGACTTGGCCAGGGCGGCGGATCTTTTCTGCGCTTTCGTCACCGCGGCTGCAGCAGATGGATCTTTCCCGGCTAAATTGCGAAGCACGCGCATCAGCACTTCGTTCTGGGCGCGATGTTCCTTCTGACGTACAGTCTTCTCTGCGAACCGGCGCTGGAACATGGCGTCGAGTCTTGCTCGACTCTTTCGAAGATGGTTTTTGGGCAGTGCGTTCCCTAAGAGCAGGTCGTTGAATCGCGAATTTTCATGCATTTGAATCATCCCTTCTCATCAGTTGCCGACAGGACTTGGAACTGCATGGTAGTTAGTGACGAGAACGCTGAAAGCGTTTCAGTCTGGCAATGGAGCGTCGCGAGGGTTGGTGAATTCCCGGTAAGCCGCCTATCGGAAAAGGGGGCTAGTACGCACGAACACTCTTCGTCATCGTTCAGCAGGTGGTTAGTGCGTGTGTTCACTGGATAGCACCGCAGGAGCGGCGCGTCTCAGGCTTCCATAGCTCCTTAAGCGGAGTGACCACTTGTAATCGGCTCGATTGTGGCTAAACTGCGTTTTTGACGTGATGGACAATCCTGAATGCTCTTAATTCGTGCTGCCGGTGTTAACGATGTGCCGTTGCTGCTGGGGTTCGCCCGCGAACTTGCCGAGTTTGAACGCCAACCCCGGGCGGTGGTCATTGATGAAGAGACACTAACCAGAGACGGATTTGGAGTTCGGCCGAAATTCCGCAGCTTGATTGCGGAATGGAATGGGCAGGCGATTGGCTATGCGCTCTTCTTTGGCATTTATTCAAGTTGCAAAGGATCCGGTATTTTTCTGGAGGACCTCTTCGTGCGGGAAGCATTTCGTGGTCGAGGGATAGGAAGAGCGCTTCTGTGTCAGGTTGCTCGTATTGCACTGCAGGAAGGGTGCTATGGGCTTCGTTGGGAAGTGCTGAGTTGGAATGAGCCGGCAATTCAATTCTACAAATCCTTGGACGGCGAGTTTTTCGATGAATGGAGACAAGTTCTCGTGGAAGCAGACGCTCTGAACCGACTCGCCGAAGGATAACAGTTCAGAAAGCCACTGCACCTCAGCAGCCCCACGGCCGCACTCCCGATTCGTTTGAATGTACAGGTCGAGGGAGGAGTCGGCAGAACCCACGGAAGTCCCACATTAATTGTTTCCTTGCAATTCGAGCAAGGGGGGTAGTCTCGCCAATGTAGTCCACATCCTTCCGCAAGCCTACTCCTTTCAGGGGCCACGGCACTTTGTGCGTTATGCCGGAGGCCTTATGAGCAGTGACACCACCCCTGACGGTTTACGAAAGATTTGTCGTTCAACGGATCTCGATGATGTGGAGCAGGGCTACGCGGTAAGCACGTTTCTGTTCGTGAATATTGAATTGGACCTTGCGATCACGTTTGCGGAAGTCGCCACATCCGCGAATTCCAGAGAACGAAAGGAACGCAATATTCAACATGCTATGCAAGCTCACCGGGCAGTGAATAAATTTATGAACGACAAGACATTCACCTCAGAAATGATGAGGGTCATAGCAGAGAAGTTGGAACGACTTTCTCTCTTATTTGCTCAGCTATAGGTATCCTCTGGCGCTCACATGCAGGTGATTCTCGGAGATAAAATCGCAGGCTAGTCCTGATTAGCCCGGCAAACCGGAAAAGTGGCTGCTAATACCGGCTCCATCGCGTTACGCACGCTCGTCGAAGGGTTCCCATTCACCCAAATCGTCCACGGGGCGCAGAAGCCGACCTTGTCGAAAATTCCTGAACTTATGCCGGGCATATTGATGGAATTGTTGCCAGATATTCCTTCAGAGTAATCAATTCCGTTTCGGTTCCCATGACGGAGAAAACAATATCCCAAAACTCGCCCTGAATCGTGGCTGGATTGTTTAACTCCTGATTCGCCGCGAACCGGAAACATGGGGCTAGTTCGTACCTTTCCGGCTCGGGTTTATCAGTCACTGACTTCGGCGCATTGCAAATTGATAATCCAGAGCGGTTGAGTGGGTGCCTGCCGAATCGGAGCGAAACGAGGTTTCCTGATGAGCGACCAGAAAATCTACCGCTGGGCCGGAATCTGCAGCCTGGCTGCCCAAGCCTTCTTTTTCATCGAGTTTCCCTTCTACGTAGTACGCACTGGCGTTTCCAGCGTTACGGACGCAGCGAAACTGGTCGACTACACTGCGCGCAACGGCACGAACATCATGATCTGCGCCTTTTTGGACTTCATCATCTTGACCCTCATCATGATCTTCCTCGCTGGCTTCCGTCACCTCATCCTTAAGGGCGATACCCAACAGGAGTGGCTCGGGACCCTCGTTTTCGGCGTCGGCCTGGTGTATGTCGCGCTCACCCTGGTCGCCGATTTGCTGCAGGCTGCTACTGTCGTGGACGCCCGCACTGTTCCCGCCGACGGCGTCGTGATTCGCGCCATGACGGAGAGCATGTATCTCATGTATGGTTCCGGCGCCCTTTTCCTGATGGCGGTTTTTATCGCTGCGGCCGGTTATGCGGGTGTGGCCAGCCGGACACTTCCAGGTTGGAGCGGGTGGATCGCGTATCTTTGCGCGCTTGGCTGCCTTGTGTTCGTGCCTTCGATGTTTGTCGGCAGCTCTGACTTCACACGCTTCTACAATCCCATTGGCTGGGGTCCGATCATTGCCGAATGTTTGCCGCTGACCGTCTGGATGATCATGGTGGGCATTCTGATGATCCGGAAGGGCAAACCGGTCGGAGATGTCAGGCAACTCAACTGAGGGCGTGAAGGGACCACCCCGGTGCATGCATGAAGGGCCGGGTGAAGTCGCGGTTAGTTTGGTAACCGGAAAGGTTTCTATTCTATTTGATGCCCCAATTTTCTTGGGATTTCTCCTGCTTCATTCACTTCAATGGTTCGCTGCGGCTCGCGTGGATTTCACTCCAAGGCCAAACGTTAGACGGTTGAAATAAAAACAAGATTCAGTCTGTACGGTCACAACTCCTGATTGGCCGGCAAACTGAAAACCGGCAGCTCATGCCAACCCTGTAACTACTGTTTCGGTGGCTTGCTGTTGTAATAAAACGTAAACCGCAGGACGATGAAGGGCTGAGAGTACTTCTCTGGGAGATGGCTGAAAGATGCCGTGCGGACGGCGCGAAGGCTGGCCGCGTCCAAGTCACTCTTTTCAGACTTGAGCACAATTTTTACAAAATCTTGAGGCACACTTCCATTTTGCAAAATTCTAAACTCCACTGCGTTTATGCCTTGATTTCCGAACGACACGGTCGCCGGCATGTTCTGAAACCAGCTCTTCTTCACTGAAAGATAAACTCCGCGCAGGTATTCATCGAAATTCACGCCTTGCGAGTCACTGAGCATCGCTACCTGAGCGGCGCTTTCGTCATCGGCGTGCACTGGGCTAAGGCTGAGTTTCATGCCTACGAGAGCGATGATTGCCGCAATGGACAGAGCCAGGATGCCCTGGACGATTCTCTTACATGCCATTGTGACCTCCGGCAGGTTTCAAGGATTCCGGGGGTGATGGGATCCAAGCCGGGCGAGAAGTCTACTTCTACAAACGTCAGTCGACAATGAAAAGAATCTGAGCGACGCCAAGCTCCTGAAAGGAACGGGGGACGTGATTAGCGGGGGGAGGGGGCAGGGGTGACGGTCCAATCGGGGGCGGGGTGGTAGATGTCGAGGCCGACGGTGAAGGACCCATCGGCGCGAGCGTCGCAATGCGCAACGCGGGCGTGACAGGAGAAGGCGCTACGGATGGAACGGAGCAGGAGATGTTGATTGTGAGAAAAAGCGGTCTTCGACAAGACGCGAGCGCCGTGGCGAGAGACGTCGACAGTTTGCGTAAGCTCGCACGACCCGTCATCGGGGTTGGACAGCCTGACAAACATTTTGAGCGGGACGCGGTTTTCGGCCCGGTTGACACGCACGTCTGGGGACATGGATGCGCATCCACAAGTTAAATTGCTGGGATTTACGTCAGGCCGGGTGGTCTAACTGGGAGGGATGGTAGAACCCGGAATGGTGGGGAGTCAATGGTACTTTGAGAAAAAACAGTGGCGGGTGGCGAATGGCCAAGCAGATCCAAGAGAGATTCCTCGCTCCGCTCGGAATGACGGGCTTCTTAGGACCGAAGAAGGGGCGTCCAGACTTGCATTTGGGTGGGGGTACGGTTGGCCCAGGCGTAGTAGGGGATGAAGGTCAGGGGAACCTTGGCGGACTTGGTTGGCGAAGAAGGGGCCGGGAAGTATAGCGTGTGTTGGCTATCGGGAGTTTGGAGGTTCGCGCCATCGAGATGGAGCACGGTGATGCCGTCGAGGAGATTCTTGTCGAAGGATTCAGCGAAAGCCGGTTGTTGAACAGCGGTCGCGGGAATGGCAACGTCGGCGAGATGGATGCCTTCGGGTTGGTCGAGTTGCTCAAGGCAATAGACTAACGGGCCGCGCTGGACAGCGACGCGATTGGTGTTTTCAACGACATGCGAATTGGAGGCGAGAAGTTGAGGCGACATGTCGAATTCGAGGTGAATGGTGTCGCCCTTTTGCCAGCGCTGGTGGAAACGGATGTAGCCGCCATCACTAACGAGCTGGATGTTCAGCTTTGGCGAGACAGCGCGGCCGGTCTTGCTCCAACCAGGATTGCGGACGTAAACGGCGAATTCCGCGGAGGAAGAGGGGCTGACTTCAATGTCAACAGTTCCCTTCCAGGGGTAGTCGGTATGCTGCGTGATTTTGACGGGCGTGCCGTCCTGGAGATGCCAATCGAGCGCGGAGTTGTGGAAGAGGTGCACGTAGATGCCGTCGGGCGCGGTGGAATAGAAATAGCCGGGGAGAGAGGCGAAGGTGCGTTCGAGGTTGGGCGGGCAGCAGGTGGTGTCGTACCAGGGATTGCGAATGGTCTCGCCGGAATCGGGATCGAAAGCGAGCGGGTTACGGTAGCAATAGAGCGTGCCATCGAGGGACATGCCGGAGTTGATGCCGTTGTAGAGAGCGCGCTCGATGACGTCACCGTAGCGGGCATCAGCAGTGGCGGCGAGCATGCGCCAGTTCCACATCATATTGCCGATGGCGGCACAGGACTCGCCGTAGGCTTGCGCGTTGGGGAGTTCGTAGGAATCACCGAAGGCTTCGCCATCGCTGCGCGCGCCCACTCCACCGGTGATGTACATCTGGTGGAAGACGAGATCGTTCCAGAGGCTCCACAGAGTTTTCCAATACAGCTCGTCGCCGGTTTCGAGGTAATAGTCTGTGGCGCCGCAGCAGGCGTACATGGCGCGAACGGCGTGTCCTTCGAGATGAGTGCGTGCAGTGAAGGGCTTGCCGCAGAAATGGTAAGTGTACTCGCTGGGCTTGAGGGTGATGCGAGAGTCGCCGTGAAGAATGTATTCGGCGAGCATAAGGTGGCGGCGATCACCGGTCATGCGATAGAGCTCGACAAGAGCCATTTCGATTTCGGGGTGACCGGAGAGAATGGGAACCTGTTTGGCGTTGGGGCCGTAGCTGGGAATCAGGAAATCGTTGACGAAGTGGATGCCGGAATCGAGAAGCGTGCGATCGCCAGTGGCGCGGTAGTAGGAGGTGGCTCCCTGGAGGAGATGGCCGATGCAGTAGAGTTCGTGGCCCCATTGTTGGGTTTTAGGAGTCATGCGATCTGCGGCGCGGGACTGGACGAAGTAGGTGTTGAGATAGCCGCTGGATTCCTGAGCGGCAACGATATCGTGGATGACTTGCGCCGCTTGCTTGTGGAGTTCCTGATTGTCGGCGGTTTGCAGGGTGAAACCGACGGCTTCGAGCCATTTGTACATATCAGAGTCGGAGTAGACGGGGCCGCGCTGCGGGGCGTCGGATTTATTGGTGAGGCGGCGGAAGTTGTCCATGCGGCCGTTGGATTCGAGGAGCTTGCCCATGGAGGGGATCGAGGATTGGACATTGGCGGTGCGGCGGGATTGCCAGAAACCTTCGTGAAGAGTGACGGCATGGACGGGAATATTTTGGAGCTTGGCGTGGGGAGAATGGGCGAGGTTGAGGATGCCCTGTTCGCTCCAAGGGGGAGCGGAAGAAAGGGCGACTTGATCGGAGGAGAGCGCGCGGGGGAGAGGAAGAGTAGAAAGGGCGGCGGCGGAGGCTGCAGAGGAAACGAATTCACGACGCGTCAGGCGTGAGGACATTTGGGCTCCTATGGGAGAGATGGTAGCGCGGGAGTAGCCGAAAGAAGAAAGAAAGAGTTAACGCAGAGGAAACAGAGCTGGCAGCGGGCGCGGAGAGTTGGGTGACAAGACTCCTCGGTTGAGATCCTTCGCTTCGCTCAGGATGACAGGGTTCTTGATGTGGTCGAGCACTCATGATGCGAGCTACCGTCAAGGATTGGTGAGTGGCGCCGTTATTCGTGGCGGAGGGCGGTGGTGGGGTCGAGCTGGGCGGCTCGGCGGGCGGGAATGTAGGTGGCAGCGAGAGATACGGCGGCGAGGAGCGCGGCCACAGCGAACAGAGTCAACGGGTCGGTGGAGGTTACGCCAAAGAGCAGAGTGGAGAGGAGGCGTGCGACGGCAATCGAAAGGGCGAGGCCGACGAGGATCCCCAGAGCGGTCATTTTTGCGCCTTGGACAAGAACGGTTCGGAGGACGTCGGCATGGGAGGCGCCGAGGGCAACGCGAATGCCAATCTCGCGGGTACGCTGGCCGACGATATAGGAGATGACGCCGTAGATACCAATGGTGGAGAGAAGAACAGCAAGAGCCGCGAACAGGCCGAGGAGGATCATCGAGAAACGACGATCAGCGAGAGAGTCAGCTATAAATTCGTCCATGGTTTGCGCGCCGTATACAACTTGGTCGGCGCTGATTTGGCGGCTGACCTGGCGGATGGAATCGAAGATCTGGGCAGGGTGATCAGAGCGAGCAACCACGCCGATTCCAGAGCCGGCAAGAGCCATATCTTTATCGGGCAGTTGCATAAAGGGGACGTAGAGCTGGGCGCGCAGTTCCTGCGTGTCATCGGAATCGAGACCCCATTGATTGATGTGAGAGACGATGCCGATGATTTCTGTGGTCTCGTCGGATTCGTTGAGGTGTAGGCGCTGACCGATAGGATTGGCGTTGGGAAAGAATTTCTTGGCGAAGACGTCGTCGACAACGGCAACGTGGGGAGCGTGCTCGTGGTCCTGATCGGTGAAGAATCGGCCGGACTGGAGAGGGATGCGGAGAGTGTTGAAATAGCCGGGACCGACGACGTAGTCGATGGTCCAGTTCATCTCGGATTTGGACGCGGGTTTGGGCCGGCCATCAATCCAAAAGAGCCATTCGTCGTCGTAGCCGAGAGGAAGCGCGCCCCAGGAGTAAGCGACGGATTGTACACCGGGGGCGGCTTCCAACTTTTGCTGGACACTGCGGAAGTTGGCGCGGACGGTGGCGGCATCGGTGTTCATAGCATTGGGAGGAAGCGAAAGACCGAAGGTGAGAACGTGGGCGGTGTCGAAACCGGGATCAACGTTGTGGAGAGCCGCGAGGGTGCGAATCATCAGACCGGCGCCGATGAGAAGAACCAGAGCGAGAGAGATTTCGGCGGCAACCAGCGCTCCCTGGAGACGATGACGTTGACCAGACTGACCGCGGCCACCTTCCTGGAGAGTTTCCTGTGGATCACGACGAGCAATCTTGAGAGCGGGAGCCAGGCCAAAGAAAACGCCGGCGGCGAGGGAAAGCAAGAGAGCAAAGAGGAAGACCCGGGTGTCGATAGAAACTTCCGCGGAACGAGGGAGCGTGGTGGGCAGGGAGTGCAAGATCGCTTGTGTGCTGAAGGCAGCGAGGAGGAGGCCGACGGCTCCACCAATAGAAGCGATGAGGACGCTTTCGACGAGGAGTTGACGAACGATGCGGGATTGCGCGGCGCCTAGTGCGGAGCGAATCGCGAATTCATGGGAGCGGGTGTTGGATCGCGCCAGAAGAAGATTGGCCACGTTGACGCAGGCGATCAGAAGGACAAAGGCGACGGCTCCGAAGAGGATGAAGAGCGAAGACTGGATGGCGCCGAGATTCCACTTGCGAAACGGGATGAGCGCGGCGCCAATATTTTTGTCGGTGTCGGGGTAGGCGGCGGACAGATTCTGCGTGACGCGCAGCATATCGGCGCGGGCTTCTTCGATGGTGACGCCAGGTTTGAGTCGACCGATGGCGCTGATGCCGAGACCAGCGGAGCGGGTCATGAGGATGGGATTATTCCACTGGCCGATGGGAATGAAGATATCGGTGTTGCGGAAGCGGCCGAGAAGATCGAAGTTGGGCGGCGCAACGCCGATGACGGTGAAGGCTTTGCCATCGAGAGTGAGGGTTTTGCCGAGGATCGCAGGG
>DATJZF010000055.1:0-3136 GCA_035499255.1 Dongiaceae bacterium
ATTCGGTTTGGGAAGATGCACCGCCGCGGTGATCGGAAAGAGGTGGCGCACGGACCCACCGCAGCTTTGGTCGCAAATCGAGGATGGCCGAACAAAACCAAGAGCCATGGAGTTTACACCTGATTCCAACGAAGCCGTGAAGTATGCAAATTGACTAGTACGCTACCAAGCTGACGGCGCGCCAGCATAGCGGCTAGGAAGCGCCCTGCCCTGCTAAGCCGAGCTGGGCTGCTGTACGCGGTTCGAAGCCCTGGTGCTCGGCTCAGCTTTCCCGTTATCACGGGGTTCAATTGGCCCTCCACCGAAGCAAGCCGGCTCGCTAAGCGCCTGCTCTTCGTCTCGACCGTTTGTCCCTTTGACCTTTGTTTTGATGATGATCTGCAAGCTTTAGGCTTCCAACCCATTCCCGCTGGACAGAGTTTCACGTCTGGGCTCTGGTATCATTGCTGTGTTCTGCTGCATCAAAAAGCACACGATGCCCCTAATCGGCTAGGCTACAAAAACAAACGTACGTACGCAGGCCGAACTCGTGGGTAAAGGCTGAGTAAGTCTAAGGCTCGCAAGTGCCTTCTCCTGGCGGCTAGCGGGCTGTATGAGGGAGCCCCTCTATGGCCTCTCCGGATCTCGTCCCTGGAGTTCTCGGTTCGATTGACCTGCGGCTACTGATCGACTCGATTCCTGCGTTGATTCATACTGCCCGGCCCGACGGTTACCTCGACTATTTCAACCGCCGCTGGCTCGAATACTTCAACTGCTCCCTCGAAGATATCGAGGGCTGGAAATGGACGGCTGTCATCCATCCCGACGACGTCGATGGCATTGTGCACCGCTGGAAGGTCAGCATCGCGAGCGGAGAGATCTTTGAATACGAGGCTCGGGTGCGCCGCGCCGATGGTCTATATCGCTGGATGTTTCATCGAAAAGTGCCAGTGCGCGATACGGCGGGGAAAATCCTGAAATGGTACGGCTCAAGCATTGATATTGACGACAGCAAACGCGCTGAAGCGGCGGTTCGCCGCAGCGAAGAGGAAGCTGCGCGCCGGATTGAAAAAGAGCTTCGCGATGTGATCAACGCAATGCCTGCATATGCATGGAGCACTCTGCCCGACGGCACCGTCGATTTTTTCAACCTGCGCTGGCAAGAGTATACAGGCCGGCCGCTGGAAGAGGGTTTGGGCTGGAATTGGCAGGCGGCAGCGCACCCCGACGACTTGCCAAAGTTTCTTTCGCAGTGGCAGGCAGCCCTCGCAACCGGGCGAGAGATGGAGAGCGAGGTCAGGGTTCTCGGCGCCAACGGGCAATATCGTTGGTGGCTGATTCGAAATGTACCCCTGCGTGAAAAGAGCGGGGAAATTGTGAAATGGTACGGCGCTGGCTTCGATATTGAAGACCGGAAGCGCGCCGAAGAGGCTGCCCGCCTCAGTGAGCGTGAAATTCGCGATCTGATCGAGAAGGCCCCGGCAATGGTGTTTATCGCGTCACCCAGTGCCTCCAATGCGTTTGTAAGCCGGGGTTGGCGAGAATACACAGGCTTGTCTGCGACGGATACGGCCGGATTGGGCTGGCAAGCTGCAATCCACCCGGAAGACTTGGAACGCCACACGGAGAAGTGGCGAGCGTGCTCGGCGACGGGCGAGCCGTACGAAGATGAAGCGCGTTTCCGTCGCGCGGCGACCGGGGAATTCCGCTGGTTCCTGGTACGTGCCGTGCCCCTGCGCGACACAGCCGGCACCATTCTCAAATGGTACGGAGTTTTGACTGATATGGAAGACCGCAAGCGGGCAGAAAGCGTACTTGCGGGCGAGAAGCGAGTTCTCGAGCTTGTCGCGAAAGGGGTTCCTCTTCCCGAAGTACTGGACACCCTTTGTCGCTTGGTCGAGGAGCAGGCCAGCGGAGCTCTAGCTTCCATCTTATTGGTCGAACGAGATCGGTTGAAGCATGGCGGAGCGTCCAGCCTTCCCAAGGCTTACACCGATGCAATCGACGGATATTTGATTGCGCCAAGCATGGGGTGGTGGGGCACGGCCGCGTACCGCGGACTACAGGTGATAATCGAGGATATTGCCGCTGACCCGTTGTGGGCGAATTACCGGGATGCGGCTTTGGCCCATTCTCTGCGCGCCTGTTGGTCTACGCCGATCTTCTCTTCGCAAGGCGCGGTGATTGCGACATTTGATATGTACTATCGCGAGCGAAGACGTCCGAGTGCGAGGGATCAGGAGATTATCGAGCAGATCACGCATTTGGCGGGTGTTGCCATTGAACGTAAGCTGACATACGACCGACTACAGCGAAATGAGGCTTATCTGGAGGAAGCACAGAGGCTGAGCCACACCGGAAGTTTCGCCTACAACCCTGGCACAAAGAGAACGCTTTACTGGTCCGACGAATTGTTCCGAATTTTTGGATTGGAGCCTCAGCCGGAGCCACCGGGGTTTGATGAGACCCGCCGACTCGTTCATCCGGACGATATTGACAGGGTTTCCGAGAGTTGCCTGCAGGGATTTCGTGAAAAGGCTGATTTTACTCAAGACTACAGGATTAAGGTGCACGACAAGACTGTCAAGCACCTCCACGCGGTTTGGCATCCCATCCTCGACGAAAAGGGAGAGCTTATCGTATACGTTGGTACGGCGGCAGATCTCACGGAACGCAAGAAATCCGAAGAGAAATTCCGCACGCTGCTGGAATCGGCCCCCGATGCGATCGCGGTCGTGAATCGTGGGGGCGAAATTGTCTTGGTTAATGCGCAACTCGAGAAGCTATTTGGCTATAAACGGGGAGAGGTATTGGGTAAGCAAATCGAATTGTTGATGCCGCAGCGGTTCCGCAGTCGACATCCAGAACACCGCACTGCTTTTGCGGCCGACCCGCGCACGCGACCAATGGGAACTGGGCTGGAACTGCGTGGCCTGCATAAGGATGGTCGCGAGTTTCCGGTTGAAATCAGCCTGAGCCCGCTGGAGACTGAGGAGGGCGTGCTGATTTCCAGCACCATCCGCGATGTCACGGACCGCAAGCACGCCGAGGAAAAGATTCGGCAGAGCGAACAGGAGCTTCGACAGGTTCTGGATCTTACACCTCAGTTAATCGCCGTATTCGGAGACGACCTGAGACGCCTGTATGCGAACCGCAC
>DATJZF010000056.1:0-6703 GCA_035499255.1 Dongiaceae bacterium
CTTCGTTTCTCGGACACGATTTGGCTGGTTCCCGTTAGCGGAATCACGACGGGGCTCTTTGTGACCGATGCATCCTACAGTCGACACATTTCCCACGATGCATCGACGATTTCTAGAAACAACACACTTTCGAATGCTGGAGTGGCTGCCTTGGTCGGCGGAGCTGGCGCCATGTGGCTGCTCAGTTACAAGAACCGCAACGAGCACTGGCGCGAAACCGGCCTACTGGCCACGCAGGCCGCGGTCAACAGCCTGACCACAATCGAGGCGATGAAATACTCGCTGGGCCGCCAGAGGCCAAATCAAGGAAACGGCGACGGCAATTTCTTCAGCGGCGGAACTTCGTTCCCCAGCGAGCATGCGGCCGCAGCTTTTGCCGTGGCGGGCGTGATCGCGCACGAATATCCGGGGCCTCTGACGAAGCTCTTGGCTTACGGTGCGGCCACCGCCGTGATGTACGGCCGCGTTCACAGCTTGAACCACTACCGCTCGGATGTCTTCATCGGTTCACTCATCGGAAACCTTGCTGCTGCGCAAGTTTATAGAAAGCGGCATGACCCCGAACTTGGCGGAGACACCTGGGAGACTGTTAGCGATATCACACGTGAAGCTTCGCGAGGTTCGGACCGCGCCAACCTCGGTTCCCCTTACGTGCCACTCGATAGCTGGGTCTACCCCGTTTTTAACCGGCTGATCGCGTTGGGCTATATTCGCACAGCCATCCAAGGCACACAGCCTTGGACTCGCCTGGAATGCGTGCGTCTTTTGAATGAAGCCGAAGACCATCAAGCGGCTTCCGCGAAAGACGATCCCCTGATCAGCGCTTTTCTGGACGCGCTCTCCCGCGAATTTGCTCGTGACATGGAGCTCGGGGCCGGACTCCGCAATGAATACGCCACTCTCGATTCTGTTTATGCCCGCGCGACTGGAATCTCCGGTCTGCCGCTGACGGACGGCTACTTCTTTGGCCAGACCATCGGTAACGACTATGGCCGGCCCTATCAGCAAGGATTCAATGCGGTTCTGGGCTTTAATGGCTGGGCGACCGAAGGTCCCCTCGTCGCTTACGTACAAGCGGAGTATCAGCACGCGCCGTGGGCTCCTCCGCTGCCGGAGTCGGCCCGCGAGTATATGAACACTTGGGTGAACTTGCCAGGCACTCCGCCGGCAACGCCATTCTCCGAAGTCAACAAGATGCAATTCATCGATGCCTATTTCGGTCTCAATTTCGAAAACTGGCAATTCTCGTACGGAAAACAAAGCCTGTGGTGGGGCTTTAACCAAGGTGGTCCGCTGCTATTTAGCGACAATGCCTCGCCGGTGAACATGTTCAGAATTAATCGCGTCTCCCCTTTCACACTCCCCTATGTCTTCAACTTCCTCGGTCCGATGAAACTTGAATTCATCCTCGGTCAACTTTCCGGGCATGATTTCGTTTATCAGACCAACACCGGCTTCGTCGGCCAATGGGGTCAGGGCGTTTCCCGCCAGCCGTTTATTCAGGGCCAGAAGTTCAGTTTCAAGCCGACGGAAAATTTCGAATTCAGCGTCTATTTCAACGTGGTGTTTTCAGGCGGTCCTACCCCATTAACGCCGTACTACTTCTTTAAAACCTATTCGATAAACAATACCTATCACCAGGGTGGTGTGGGCGATCCCGGTGACCGCCGTTCCGGCGTGAATTGGAGCTACCGGATTCCCTGGCTGCGCTCGGTGAGCTTTTACGGTGACGCGTTCACGGAAGACGAGTTTTCGCCACTCGGCTACCCTCGCAAGTCTGCCTATCAAGCGGGGCTTTATCTCGCCCACATTCCGAAAGTTCCTAAATTGGATCTTCGCGTGGAGGGAGGCTCCACTGTCCCACCCGACTTTCCGGGCTGTACCGGTTGCTTTTACATCAACGCGCGCTATCCCGACGGCTACACAAACTCAGCGAATCTGCTTGGCAGCACTTTAGGGCGCGGTTCACAAGGGGAACGCGCCTGGTCAACGTATTGGTTCACTCCCCGCAATAAGCTGCAGCTCTTCTATGCACACCAGAAGCTCTATTCGCCGATGATTCCGGGTGGCGGCACAATCAACGACGGTGGCGCGCGATTGGATCTTCAAGTGCGCAGCGACGTCAGCCTTTCTGGACTGTTGCAATACGAAAAGTGGAATATCCCGATTTTGAATCCGGTAGTTCAGTCGAATTGGACTACCAGTGTCGGTTTGACGTTCTATCCCCGCAATTGGGGCTTTCAAACAAGGAATTAGCAATCGAAGTGGAATCAGAATTTCTTGAGAACGAGTAAATGACGCAAACGGCCACAAAAACACAGATGGATCGAGAGGCGGCGGAACTCGCCGAGGTGTCCTTCACCAACGGCGAGCCTGAAGTTTCTCTGCGCGATAGCTTTCTCTCCTGGCTCAAGCTGCTCTGGAACGACCGGCGGTTTGTCGCAAGAGCGGCTGTCGCTGGTTTGCTTGCCGGCACGATCCTTGCGCTCGCCATCCCCAAGCGCTACGAGTCCACCGCCCAGCTCATGCCACCCGACAGTCAATCGAGTTCCACCATGGCGATCATGGCAGCCATCTCCGCAAAATCCGGCGGACTTGGCTCGATCGCCAGCGACCTGATGGGCGTGAAGAGCTCCGGCGCGTTATTCATTGGGATCTTGCGCAGCCGCACCGTCGAGGACCGGCTGATCGAACGCTTCGATCTGAAGAAGGTCTATTCCGCCCGGCTGGATGAAACCGCTCGCCGCCAACTGGCTGAGAACACCGCGATCTACGAAGACCGCAAAAGCGGGATTCTCACTATCACCGTTACGGACAGAGATCCCAAACGCGCCGCGGCGATCACTCAGGCGTATATCGACGAACTGGATCGCTTGGTCGCCAAGCTTTCGACTTCCTCCGCACGCCGCGAACGGGAATTCCTCGAAGAGCGCTTGAAGACCGTTCAGTCTGACTTGGAAACCGCAGAACAGAACTTCGGCCAGTACGCCAGCAGAAACAGCACCATCGATATCAAGGAACAGAGCCGGGCCATGGTCGATGCTGCGGCGAATCTTGAAGGGCAGCTCATCGCCGCCAAGTCCAGGCTCGAGGGCTTGAAGCAAATCTATTCCGATGAAAACGCCCGCGTCCGCTCGGCGCAGGCAGAAGTTTCCGAACTGCAGCGGCAGCTCAACCGGATTGGCGGCAAGGACGAGAGCAACTCTTTGACAACTGGCACTCCGAGCGATTCGCTCTATCCCTCTATTCGCAAATTACCCATGCTGGGCGTTCGATTCGCCGATTTGTACCGCCAGGAAAAGGTTCAGGAAGCCGTTTTCGAAGCGCTGCGCCAACAGTATGAGTTCGCGAAAGTTCAGGAAGTGAAGGAGACGCCCAGCGTAAAAGTCCTCGATGAGCCGAGGGTACCGGAGATGAAGTCCTTTCCTCCGCGGCTTTTGATCATGACGCTCTGCACCATGCTCGCTTTGATGGGCGCCGCTGTCTTTCTGATTGGTCGCGCCACTTGGGCTCAAGTGGATCAGGCCGATCCGGCAAAAGTTTTTGCGCTGGAGGTTTTTCAGACCGTGAACGCGCGTATGCCGTGGGCACCGCCCAATGGCTCGCACGTCCAGGCGGCCGCGCATCGGGTTTGGACGCGGTTTGTCCGGCCAAATGGTTCGACAAACACCGTCGATCGGTAGAAAGCGGTTGTAAGTAGTTGTAGGAGAAAGAGTTATTCCCATCTGGCGCATGTAGCTGGCGGGGCGAAGCTGTAGGCGGAGTTCACGATATGAGTCTCTCGGAAATCCCGGCGATCCAGTCGTTGCAGGGTTCGAAGAGCGACCCATTGGGGTTGCCGATGCACTTCCTCGAGCCTCGATGGTACGCCGTCTACACCTGCGCGAATCACGAGAAGCACGTGGCGGCGGAAATCGCCGCGCGCGGCGCCGAGCATTTTCTTCCGGTCTACCGCTCCGTCCGGCGCTGGAAAGACCGCCGCGTCACTCTCGATCTGCCGCTGTTCCCCGGATACGTTTTCGTGCGCCTGCCTTTGCGCGACAAGTTGCGGATCCTGCAGGTGCCGAGCGTCGTCCATTTCGTCAGCTTCAATGGCTTGCCCGCGGCTCTTCCCGATGACGAAGTCGAGGCGCTGCGCTCCGGTCTCGGCCACGGCTTACACGCCGAGCCCCATCCGTTTCTCACCGTCGGGCGTCGCGTGCGAATCACCGGCGGCCCGTTCGCCGGCCTCGAAGGCATCCTGAAGCGCAGGAAGAGCAGCGCACGCGTCGTGGTCTCGATGCACCTCATCCAGCGTTCCATCGCCGTCGATGTGGACGTCGCCGACATCGCGCCGGTGCTGTAACCACATATATTTTGAGAGCGGAGCACAGATGCACGCTGTTTTGGCTTTGGACTCGCGTTACTACCCCAGCTACGCACGATACTGGGACCACCGGGTCTTTCGAGAACTTATTCTTAAACACATCGAGAAGAACTCGATTGTTCTCGATTTGGGTGCCGGTTCGGGGTTTGCGGAGGACATGCATTTCCGTGGCGTTGCCGCTCATATCTGCGGGCTCGATCCTGAACATTCCGTACTGCTCAATCCTCACCTTGATGAAGCCAAGATTGGATCCGGAGAGCACATTCCCTGGGCGGACGAATCGTTTGACGTGGTTTTCGCGCACAACGTCCTTGAACACCTGTCTGCCCCCGAAGCTGTCTTAAGGGAAGTGTGGCGTGTCCTCAAACCAGGAGGTTGCTTCCTGGTAAAGACGCCCAATCGCTTTCACTACGTCACACTGATCGCGCAACTCACACCCACATCGTTTCACAAATATTTCAATCGCTTGCGCGGGCGGGATGAGGTTCACACCTTCAAAACTCATTACCGTCTTAATTCCAAGAAGGCCATCGCTCGATTGGCAAAGAAGTGTCAGTTCGAACTTGAAGACTTGCGTCGGATCGAAGGACGGCCAGAGTACCTCCGGTTCTCGGTGCCCAGTTATTACTTCGGGCTGGCTTGGGAACGACTCGTAAATCGATACAAATTCCTGGAACCGTTTCGGGTGCTTATCATCGCTGTCCTACGAAAGCCGCTGGCCGCGCAGCAGCTGGAGAACTTCAACAAATACGCGACCGATCGAATCGCCGGATAGTTGACATGCACGAGGCACCCAAACATCACAACGGCCATCTCACCAGTGGCCGGTTGCTCGCCAAGAACACAGTCTGGAACCTGATCGGGTTTACGACTCCGTTGCTGGTCGCGGTGTTCTGTATTCCAGTGCTGATTCGAGAACTGGGCAAGGACCGCTTCGGTATATTGACCTTGGCGTGGGCACTCATTGGCTATGCCAGCTTGTTCGATCTCGGATTGGGTCGTGCCCTCACGCAACTCGTGGCGCGCAAGTTGGGAGCCGGCGAGGAGCGCGAAATTCCATCACTGGTCTGGACTTCTCTCTTCCTGATGTCCTTCTTCGGAATTTTGGGTGCCGGCATTATTTACGGGCTTTCGCCCTGGCTAGTTCATCGCTGGTTGAACGTTCCCGTCTCTTTGCAGGCCGAAACGATTGCTTCTTTCCGGCTTCTGGGGTTCTCCATTCCTTTTGTCATCACCTCCTCCGGCCTCCGCGGTTTGTTGGAAGCGCAGCAGCGATTTGGGTTTGTGAATGCGTTGAGAATACCTATGGGGGTGCTGACTTTCGTTGGTCCGCTCTCGGTCCTGCCGTTTTCTCGCCGGCTCGTTCCGATTGTCGCTTCGTTGGTTCTCGTGCGGATCGTTCTTTGGGCTGCCCACCTTGCCGTTTGCCTGAATGTCGCGCCGGAATTGCGGCGCTCCCTTGCGTGGCGAAGGTCGAGCGTTGTCCCGCTGATGAGGTTCGGCGGCTGGATGACCGTCACGAACATCGTCAGCCCGCTGCTTGTCACGGTAGACCGCTTTATGATCGGCGCGCTCGTGTCCATGACCGCCGTCGCATACTACGCGACCCCCTACGAAGTCGTCACCAAGGTTCTCCTAATTCCGGGCGCGCTCATGGCCGTCATGTTCCCCGCCTTCTCTCTCAGCTTTGAGCGCGACCTTGAGCGCACGGCGCTATTGTTCTGGAAAAGCCTGAGATCGATTCTGCTGGTGTTGTTCCCCATTTTGCTCTTTACCGTGGTGCTCGCTCAGGACGGTTTGCGCCTGTGGCTCGGCGCAGACTTCGCCCAACACAGTTATCGCGTTCTGCAGTGGCTGTCAGTCGGCGTGTTCCTCAACAGCCTCGCCCAGCCCCCGTTTTGCTTTCTCCAGGGCATTGGGCGGCCCGATCTCAGCGCCACGTTGCATCTCATTGAATTACCTCTCTATCTGGCTCTGTTGTGGTGGCTCATCAGCACCCAAGGAATCGTAGGGGCAGCGATTGCCTGGACCATTCGCGTGACAGTGGACGCAATCGGCATGTTTTGGTTGGCACGAACGCGCCTGCCGCAGAGACGGGCAATCTCGCTGAAAGTTGTGCTCCTACCCGCCGTTGCTCTCTTGATTCTGCTGTTGGCTGGCACACTGGAAGGGCCAGTCGTAAAAGCGATCTTCCTGATTGGCACTACTCTCTGCTTTGTCCTGTTTGCCTGGTTCCGCGTTCTCACCCCGGAAGAGCGTAGCTTCACACGCACGGAGAGCGTGTAGCCGCCTCCAGGCGATTGCCACGAAGGCATTTCGATTATTCCGAAAAAGTAA